>NZ_CP016359.1:2095956-2414608 GCF_001951155.1 Christiangramia flava JLT2011 | reverse complement strand
GTGAAGGATCCGGCCATTTCAGCATCAGATGATCCTCCAACTGCAAACTCAAATTCACCCGGTTCAGCTACAAAATCCAGCTGTGAATTGTAAAATTTCAAATCTTCAGCAGTAATTTCAAAAGTCACCTCCTTAGATTCTCCTTTTTTAAGGCTTATTTTCTGAAATCCTTTAAGTTCCTTCATTGGCGGCGTAATGCTTCTCACTTTATCATGCAGGTAAAGCTGAACCACTTCTTCTCCGTCATAATTCCCGGTATTGGTGACCGTTGTTTTGATAGTGATGCTTCCGTTTTCAGTCATCGAATCAGCGCTGGCAGTTACTTTTCCGTATTCGAAAGTGGTATAACTCAATCCATACCCAAATGGTAATAACGGACTGTTAGGCATGTCCAGGTATCGTGATTTGAATTTTTCGAATTCCTTCTGACTCGAAGGACGACCGGTATTTTTCATACTGTAGTAAACAGGGATCTGCCCAACACTTCTTGGCCAGGAAACGGTTAATTTTCCGGAAGGATTGTAATCCCCAAAAAGCACATCAGCGATCGCGTTCCCGGCTTCAACACCCGGGTGCCATACCTGTAGAATGCTAATTGGCATATCCATTTCTTCGGAAATATTCAAAGGTCTTCCGCTCATCAAAACAGCTACAACAGGCTTCCCTGTTTTCACCAATTCTCTAAGCATCTTTTTCTGACTTTCATCAATCTTCAAAGTTGTACGACTGGCTGCCTCTCCCGTCATTTCAGTTGCTTCTCCAATAACCGCTACAACAACATCTGCAGCATTTGCGGCATTCAAAGCACTTTTGAGCAAGGCATCTGGTGAATCCTTTGAGATACTAACTCTTTCTCCAAAAACATTCACATTCTTGGCAAGGATCGTATCGTTGGTGATGTTAGCGCCTTTCGAATAAGTTACCTGTGCATCTGGCGCTACATTTTTGAAACCTTCTTTTATGGTCACTGCCAGGGAAACATCTCCCGTTGGCGCCCAGGTTCCAAGCATATTTTCGCGACTATCGGCCAAAGGTCCGACCAGCGCGATCTTTGCGTTTTTCTTCAGCGGAAGCACATTATTGTGCTTTTTCAGCAGGACAAACGAATGTTTGGCAACTTCTCTTGCAAAAGCCCTGTTCTCTTCACTTAAAATATCTGCATCAGGCCTTTTGTTATCAAGGTATTTATAAGGATCATCAAAAAGTCCCAGTTTGTACTTTGCCTCCAGAATTCTACGGCATGCGATAGTGATGGTTTCTTCGGAAACTGTTCCTTCCTCAACCGATTTTTTCAATGTTGTCAAAAATCCTTCTCCTACCATATCCATATCCAGACCGGCATTGATAGACAATGCCGAAACTTCCTGAAGATCACCCAAACCATGTGCGATCATTTCATTTACTGAAGTATAGTCAGAAACCACAAAGCCGTCGAAATTCCAGCGATCCCTTAATAGATCTGTCAGCAACCATTTATTTCCTGAAGCAGGAACGCCATCTACATCATTGAATGAACTCATCACGCTGGCAACTCCGGCATCTACCGCTGCTTTATACGGAGGTAAATATTCATTGAACATTTTCACGCGGCTCATGTCCACGCTATTATAATCCCTCCCGCCTTCTGCAGCTCCGTATAATGCAAAGTGCTTAACGGTTGCTAACATGGTCTGAGGCTGAGTGAGGTCGGTTCCCTGGTAACCTTTTACATAAGCTTCAGCAATTCGGGATCCCAAATAAGGATCTTCACCGGCACCTTCAGCAATACGACCCCAACGAGGATCGCGAGCAATATCAACCATCGGTGAAAAATTCCAGTTTATTCCATCAGCCGTTGCTTCTTTTGCGGCAATTTGAGCCGATTTCTCTAACATATCCATATCCCAACTGGCAGCAGAGCCAAGCGGAATCGGGAAAGTCGTTTTATAACCATGGATCACATCAGACCCGATCAAAAGCGGGATTCCCAGCCTGGTATCGTTTACGGCATATTCCTGAGCAATCCTGATCTTATCTGGTCCTGAAACTCCAAATAAGCCTCCAACATTTCCGGCTTTGATCTTATCTTCTACATTCTTGCTCACAACGGCTCCGGTAGCGACACCTCCACCCGGAGTAAGGAGGTTTAACTGACCGATCTTTTCTTCAAGTGTCATCTTCCCTAACAATTCTTCTACCTTCGGGATGCGCTCCTGCGCTTTTGCTAATAAGCAAAAAGCTAGAAAAAAGCTGATCGATAATAATGTCTTCTTCATTTTAGTTTGTATATGCAATTTGTTATTTGACTTCTTTGATTTCGGTTTTTTCTGATATCCCATTTTCGTTAAATGCCTCGATACTGAAATAATACCTGGTATCACGATCGAGGTTACGCATGTAAAGCTCATTTTTGTCATAAACGAGCCAGCTTTGGTATAATTTATCCGGAGCAATTCCCCAGCGAATATTGTATCCTTGCGCTTCTTTTACAGGTTCCCATTCGAAGGAAGCATTTCTGCGATCTTCCTCCCTTTTGATATCAAAACCACGAACTTTTGACGGTTTTTTACCTAGCCCTTTTCCAAAAACCCGAATTTCAGATAAGGCAAGATTTTTCCCGGGAACTTTTACGTTATTATACCGAACGTACTTTGCCTTGACCGGCTTGTTTAAAGGAATGTATGCATTGGGTGCATCCTCAAAGCTTTTGCTTCGGTCAACTACTGTTTGCCAGCTTTGACCATCTTCGGAAACCTCAATTGTAAACCGGTGCTTTAAACCTTCAGTTCTGGTATAAATTCCAGATTCTTCATCATGAAAATTCAGCTGAAAAGCATAAATATTTCCCGGTTCCAGCATCTCGATCTGTACCCACTGAGCTTCATCATTCGCTTCAGCAACCCAGAAAGATTTCGGACTTTCATCAGTCAGCACTTTCGAGATGATTTCGCCTGAATTATTTTTTTCCAAAGGCATTTCAGTAATATCATAATCCCCATCATTTGCGGTACTCTTTTTTACCTGCTTCATCGATGAGGATACCGTGGCTTTACCTTTGTAGGATAAGAGCATCCAACCGGTATGCTGGCCGGCTTTGGTTGGATGATTTGGCGCATAAAGCGGATAATCTCCATAACTCGTGTTGGCATGCATCAGCCCGTCTTCATCAAAATAGGTAGGGAACATACACAGCCTTCGCTCCCAGTGAGAATTAGAAGCTAAAGCCATAGTTGCAAAATGCCAGTATTGACCGTTGGTTTGCTTCACGGTAATCCCGTGTCCTGCACCATTGGTAAAACCGCCTGGCTTGAAACTCATCGGGTTGCTTTTCATATATTCAAAAGGACCCAACGGCGAATCCCCAATATAAACTCCGTCTGCGTAGACATTGAACTGTGTTCCGGGAGCGGCATACTGCAGGTAATATTTTCCGTCGTGTTTGGTCATGGAAGCACCTTCCATATAACCTTCTTTAAGAGTAGGGTGAAAATTATTTTCCCCGAAACGTTCCCAGCCGTGCTCTTCTTCATTCAGATTGATCAACTCTTTCTGAACGCCGGTCTCTAAAAAGCGATCATCTTTATCCAGCATTTTGACCTTGACAGGGTACACATTTGAAGAACCCCAGTATAAATATGCTTTCCCGTCATCGTCAATGAATAATTCAGAATCCTGAATGTTGTTTGAAATAGAGGCAGTGGGCGTCCATTTGCCACTTTTGGGATCATCGGTATAAAGAATACTGCCATAACCTGCAGGATCACCGGCAAAATACACCAATGAATCTTTGTAATTGAATGCTGTAGGGGCATTGGAACCTTCAAAAAACCATTGTTGTGGTTTGATAAATTCCCAATCGACCAGGTCTTTGGAATGCCAGTAACCAAAAGAACGCGTAACGAACATGAAATACTCGCCACGAAACTCGATCACTGCGGGATCTGCACCCGAACGATAAGAAATATTCTTACTGGAATTATAGACCATGTAGGTGTAGTCTATATCCAGCGGATTGATATAGGTTTCCGGAATCGCCTCCTGCGCATTCAGGCTAATTCCGAAGAAAATAAGTAGTACTGTTTGTATGTTTTTAAACATTTGCATTCTAAAATTCTCTCAGTTATTCTGAATCATTTTCTTTTTCCTGACCCATTTGATGTGAAAACAACCACGATAGCAAGTTTGGCTCAGCAAAAGCTGAATCCCAGCTGTTATGGTTCGCATCTTTATAAAGGGTCAAATTGGCATTCCCGCCAGCTTCATTAATAGCGCCAGCCATTTCTTTACCATAATGCGGTGCCACTACATTATCCTATAAGCCGTGAAAGACCCAGATAAAAAAGCCTTCGCGATATTTTTCAGCTATGGACGTATCTGCCGCGCCACAAATGGCAAAAGCAGCAGCGAATGTTTCCGGTTTACGAGAGATCATCTCGAATGTTCCCATTCCGCCCATGGAGAGTCCGCCTACATAAAGACGGGTCGTATCGATATATTTTTCTGAAGTATATTGATCTAAAAGGTCCATCGTCAAACGCATAGAAGTAGTTGGTTCATCGGTATTGTGAAAATCGAATTTCAGCGGAAAGCTTTCTCGATCAACATCAACATTTGCCCAGTAATCATCTTTTGGAACCTGCGGAAAGATCACCACAGCAGGAAAATTTTTTCGGTTTTCTTCCTTCAGAAAAAGATCTGCGCCATGAACCAGTTGTGATTCATTATCACTGCCTCGCTCACCAGCTCCATGTAGGAAAAGGACCAAGGGATAGATACTATCTTGTGAAAAGCCTTCCGGATACAGAATTCGATATTGAAGGGTATCACTTCCTTTCACGAATTGCTCCTTCTTAAAAATTGATTTATCCTGTGCCTTTACTGAAAAAGTCACAATCAACAGTGCAATGGCAACCAGTACTATTTTATTATTCTTTATCATATGTAAATCCTAATTTATCAAGTCCGTTTTGTATTTCGGGTGCTCCCATAAAAAGATCCCATATCAAGCCCGAACGATAGTTTTCGATCATCACGATCATTGGTCCCTGGTCTATGGCCAGGTATTTTTTCGCTGCCCACTTTTCACCGTTATCAAGGCTGTATGCATCATAAAATCCTGCAGGTCCCCAAACCAGGTCATGCAAATCTGTATAGAAATAACGCATGGCATCCAGGGATTTTTCAGGGGTATATGGAATAGAGCTTACGGCCGCAGTTGGAGATACCACTCCGCGATCGCTGTCTGGAGAATGAGCCGCATATCCTACACTTCCATCATCATTCTTGGTATAACTTGCCGTAAGTCCCCATGATCTTTCAGAATAGGTATCATGATTCGCAGGGTTCTCCTGGCAGTACTCGTAATTGATCAGGGAATGGTTTCGATTCAAATCCCAATAATTTGCATATTGATCACTTAAGCCTTTCGGATTAAGACCTAAATAAGAATAATGAGCCCAGAATAAAGGACCTCCTTTATCTCCACTCGTATTATGTTTCAGGATCAAAGGCATCCCATAGGCTTTCACATCGGTAGTAATATTTCCTCCACGCGCCCAGCCTTCATGATAGACTTCAGGTTTTATGGAATGATCTGGAGAAGAGGCTGCCATAACGTACGTGATCAGACACTCATTATAACCCTCGATCATAAAGTCCATTTCCCACTGGTAATCTGGAGACCAGTGCCAGTAAATGCCATTTTTATTATTGGTGTACCATTTCCATTCTATCCCTTTCCATAGGTCATCATATTTCTGAGCCAACTTTTTTTCTTCTTCGGAACCATTTTTAAAATATTCGCGAATAACAATAAAAGATTGTGCAAGGAAAGAGGTTTCCACTATATCTCCACCGTTATCCTTTTTTCCGAAGGCCTGAACATCTCCTGTTTCCCCATTCAGCCAGTGTGACCAGGCACCGTGAAAACGAGGAGCATTATCTAGAAAATCGGCGATCTTGTTAAATCTTACTACGGCTGAATCTCTATCGATAAATCCGCGTTCCACCCCGGCAATAATTCCCATCATTCCAAATCCACTACCACCGGTAGTTACTACATGAGCATCATTTTTAGGATAGTCGCCATCAGGATGAAAACGCTCTCTACCCATACCACTATTTGGTTCAGCATAATCCCAGAAATATTTTAAGGTCTGCTTCTGAACAGTATCCAGTAAGGCTTCTTCTGAAATTTCAGTAGAATCTTTTGCTGTTTTGTTTTCTTCCGAAGTGTTCTTTTTTGCCTTTGAATCATTGCAGGCACCAAACAAAATCAGTGCTGCACAAAGCGGTAAAAATTTCAATTTTGTCATTCGATGATTATTCTTCTGTATTTATATTTTTGATTTCGGTCATAGCCTGCTGTACTTCTTCATTTTTCATGAAAAGATCCCAAAGCAATCCGCTTCTATAATTTTCGATCATGACGGTCATGGGCGCCTGATTTAAGCCCATATAAATTTTTGCAACCCAATCTTCTCCGAGATTAAATGCATCGCGAAATCCATATTCTCCCCACAAAAATTTTCCATTATCGCGATAAAAATGCTTTAAGGCTGCCATTGATTTTTCAGGTGTGTATGGAAAAGAAGCGATAGCCCCGGTTGGCGCTATGGTTCCATCATCCTGAGACGGCTTAGCTTCCCTGGCTTTGTAACCATTAGGCCCGTCGCTTGCGGTCAGGCCCCAGCTATTTTCGGCATAACCCTCGTAGCCTCCTGGATTAGCAACAGAATAGCGGTAATTGATCTCTACGATATCCCGATTATTCTCAAAATAATTGACATAGCGATCACTCATTTTATTTGGATCCAAACCTAAGAAGGAATAATGAACGAAGAACAAAGGTCCTCCAACTCCAACTCCAACCTTCAGCGGGATGCCATAATAAGTGGTTTCGTTCGTATAAGTAGAACCGGCGCTGGTTTCACCCCAGTTCGAGCGATAGTCTTTAGCTTTTTGCTGCTGGCTTGCCCAACCCGTATAGTACATATTGGCATCCACACCATGAGTTGGTGAGGCTATAGCCAGAAAATAAGTGATCATGGTTTCGTTCCAGCCAATTAACTGATGATCGATCACCCACTGCTGATCTGGCGACCAGTGCCAGGTTAAATAATTGCTGCTGTCCTCCTGCCTGAACCAATCCCATTCAACGCCTTCCCAAATTTTGGTAATACGGTCTCTTAAACCTTTTTCTGTTGAATTTTCTTCTGACAAATATTGCTTAACAGTAAGCAAGCCTTGCATCAAAAAGGAAGTTTCCACCAGGTCTGCACCGTTGTCTTTCTTACCGAAAAACGGTTCTACTTTTCCTGAAGGACCATCTATAAAATGGGAATATGCACCATGGAAACGTTCCGCTTTTTCAAGAAACTGAACAATTTTGCCTATTCTGATCACAAATTCATCTCGTGAAATAAAGTTTCTTTCGGCTCCAACTACAAGAGCCATCAATCCAAATCCCGATGCACCAGAAGCGACCATTTCCTTTCTTCCCGGAATATTTTCCAGAGCCAGGCCGCTATTCTTCTCTGCACCGTCCCAATAATAATTAAACGAGGCTTCCTGAACCATCGATAACAATTCTTCATCGCTCATTGTTTTCGTGGAAACCTTTTCAGCTGCTGAAAGCTCAGATTCTGAATAATCATAACTCAGCGCACTAATCTTGTAGTAATAGGTTTGATCTGGCTGCCCGGTGAAATCGGTAAATTTTGAAAAATACTGCGTATTCTGAATACCAATAGGTTGGTAATCTTCGCCGTTTTCAGACCGATATACCTGGATGTATTTGATCACATCTGGATCAATTTCGTTCCATCTAATATCTACATGTCGCTCATAGCCTTTTAAATTTTGAATCTGAACCTGAGAAACGGAACTATCAGAATTTACAGCATCAAGAAGCTCAATCTGATCAAGAAATACCTCATGATCACCTTCAGATTTTCCCTGTTGAAATTGCACAGCATTTATCATAGCTGATTTAAATCCCGATCCAAAATCTTTTAAAGGAATCTTTACCTGAAACCATTCATCAGAAACAAGCCCATTAGTATACTCATCCAAGGAGAGAGAAGAAGATTTTCCCGATTTTATCAAAAGACTTATTTCAGGTAATGTTGATGAAGATTCTTCATCATTAAGCATCCAGAAACTCAAAATATCAGCCTTTTTAAAATGGTCTTTACCTCTCCATTCAGGATAATTTATAGTTACTGACCAGTTCCCTTCCGGATTGGAACTGTACTTCAGTTGCAAAGAATTTCCGGGAGTGAAAAACTTGTGATCAGCTACCGGAATTCTTTTCTGAACATTCAAAACAAAGGAGTTTCCGGAATATTCCACATTACTGGAATTCCAGCTTTTTTCCATCAGATTATTCTCAAAAAAAACTTTTGTATAATCAGATTCCTGGCTGAAAAGAGCCATTGTAAAAAAGAAGCTGAAAAGGACAGTCAGTTTACTCATATTTAATAGGTAAATCCAAGTTTGCTAAGTCCGCCCTGAACTTCTTCATCCTGCATAAAGAGGTTCCATAAAAGCTGACTTCTATAATTTTCGATCATCGCAACGATTGGTCCCTGATCAATTGCCAGGTAACCATCAGCCACCCAGTTGTGCTCTTCAGAAAAAGCATCATAAAAACCATAAGGTCCCCACAGATCACTTTTCTTATCTTCATAGAAGTGACGAAGCGCTGCCATCGATTCTTCCGGCGTATAGGGAAATGAGGAAAGAGCCGCTGTTGGCGTGATCACGCCTAAATCGTTCGTAGGGCTGTGAGCTGCATAACCCTGATGGCTGTCAGAAGCAGTCAATCCCCAGGATTCTGCGATGTAACCTTCATAGCCTTTCGGGTTGCGCACGCAGTATTCATAATTAATTTCGGCATGTGCCGTATTTTGCTGCCAGTAGTTGGCATACTGATCCTGAAGATTTCGTGGATCCAGACCTATGAAGGAATAGTGGCTAAAAAATAACGGTCCGCCGTAAGATGGCCCTAAGGGCATATTGATTCCGTAGTGACTACGGTTGGTGATAATACCTCCATTGGAAGCCCAACCTTCCTCATACACTTCTTTGGAAATTGGATGAGTTGGAGAAGCTGCTGCCAATACATAAACAATTAAGGATTCGTTCCAGCCTTTGATTTTCAGCCCTAACTGAAAGTTGTAATTGGGAGACCAGTGCCAGTACAGCACATTTTCGCCCTGAGTATACCAATCCCATTCCACATTTTCCCAAATACTGGTAATTCTATTCCGTATTTCGGTTTCCTGGTCATTGGCACCATCAAAAAACTGTCTATTGATTAAAAGACCTTCGATCAAAAAGGCCGTTTCCACCAGGTCACCGCCATCATCAATACTTCCGAAAGGTCTTGTTTGGGCTGTATTTCCCATGTACCAGTGTGAAAAAGCACCGTGGTAAGTAGGAACGCTCTCCAGAAAATTTAAAATTCTATCCAGCCTGGTCAAAGCCTCATCCCGGCTAATCCATCCGCGTTGCACCGCGGCTGGGAATGATGCAATACCGAAACCACTACCTCCCATAGTGACGATATTTCGGGATTCATTGTTGTAAGCTTCTTCCTGGGAGCGTTCCCTGGCCATACCACTTTCTGGTTCTGCAAAGTCCCAGAAATAGTTAAAAGTTTCTTCCTGTACTAAATCGAGTAGTTCATCATCGGTGAGTGGTTCTTCCTCCACAGGCCCGTCATCTGAAGTGGGCTCAGGAATGTAGGGCTCCTGATACCCGGGACCTGAATCATTAGAACAGGAAGAGATACATATTGTAAAAAACAGGAGGGTTAATATTTTCAGTTCTTTAAGCATAGCAATTGGTGCCCAAGGCGGGCTATTTAATAAGATGAAGGTCTGGAAGAATCCAGAAAAGAGAAAAAAGCTCCGGCCAGTTCGGCCGGAGCTTAAAAGGTCTTATTGAGCCATATCAGCCTGAATTTCTTCAGCTGTCAGGACTTTATTATAGAATGTAAGATCATCCATGATACTGGTGTCTGAAAGGTGACCCCAGCCGGTAAATCTTGGCGCTCCAGACATGATAGACAGGATATCTACTCCAGTCCAGTCTATAGGCGCAGCTAATGTTCCGGTGTTCATTGCTTCCCCGTTCAGGTAAATTACTGACTGAGTATCTGAAATGGTGAATGCCACATGCACCCATTCGCCGGCAGTTACATCTATCACTCCACCGTCATTCCAGCTTTCACCGGTTCCCGTACCGACATTCAGTTTGATACGCTGTTCCGTTGCGCTTCCTTCTCTGAACAAGCGGAAACCACTGGTTCTTAAATTCTGAGAATCCGGATTTTCAGTATCCTCAGGTCCCATTACCAAAATACCGGCCCGATCTGGCGAACCACTGACTTTGTACCAGAATGTCGCACTAAAATTGGCACTGGTAAGTCCTGCGGCTGGCGCAGTAAGGTAGGCATCTGCCGCTCCAGCGTAGGCATCGCTGCCTTCTTTGGCTTCACCGGCAAAACCTGGTGAACCTACTGTAGTAAGCTCACGGTTAGCCACATCATCTGCGTACTGGCCGTTAAAACCAATATGAAGGGTTTCAGAAGAAGCATTGATCAGGCTTTGGATTTGTTCCTGGCTCAGAGCCTCACTGAAGAAACGTAATTCATCAATACCACTGTTGTCATAAGTATGCCCCCAGTAAGAGAAAGTTTCCCCACCTGAACCGATGGTCAATTCAGAAACGCCTGACCAGTCAATAGGAGCGGCCATCGATCCCGTATTCACTGCCTGGCCATTCAGGTAAATCGTGGTTCCGGTAGCGGTAACGGTAAAGGCTACATGAACCCATTCATCGGCATTGACATCCAGTACTCCACCATCGTTCCAGCTTTCTCCAGTTCCCGTACCAACATTCAGTTTGATTCGTTGTTCATCAGCGCTTCCTTCTCTAAAAAGACGGAATCCCTGAGTCCTGTTCTCATCTGCTCCGGCCACTAAGATTCCTGCACGGTCTGGATTTCCACTGACCTTATACCAGAATGCTGCTGTGAATTCCTCACCAATGGAACCATCAAAAGGAAAGTTCAGGTAAGAATCTGCAGTTCCGGAATAGGCACTGGAACCAAAGAATGCGTCATTTGTAAAACCTGGAGAACCAACAACTTCCGAAGATTTTAAGCTGATAAGATCCACAAAATCCCCATCGAATGGCATGTATACGAATTCATTTTCGAATTTTGGAGTATACGGAGGTTCCTTGCTGAAATTCACTGTTTTGGAAGTGGTATTTCCCTCCAGATCGGTTGCGGTTACGGTCACTGTATGATCCCCGTTGGTCACATTATCAAAAATCACCTCATCATTTACGATTCGGTAATCCAGAAAATCGTTCATGGAAGCCACTTCATTGCCGTCTACCATTACCTGAACGCTTGCCACCTCAATATCATCCTCCACTTTGAACTTGATAGTTACACTGGAAACTTCCTCCAGTACTTTGATCGTGTTCCCTTCCGCAGGAGAAATAATGGTTACAACCGGGGCGCCTGCATCGGCACCCGGGTCTACTTCGGTGATCGGATCAATCCCATCGTATTCACAGGAAGCAAATAGAAGAATTGACAAAATGAACCCGAAGAATTTTATAATAGAAAATTTCATCATTCTGTTTAGTTTAAATTGTTAAGAGCGTCATTGATCGCGGTATCTGTATTTACAGAAGTTGCATTCAGCGGAAGAGCATCTACCTGTGCCTGTGGATAAGGAAGGTATTCATCTCCTGCTGAAAAAGATCTACCGTCATAGCTCAATTCGTCATATTTATCCAAACGGATCATATCGTAATACCGAATGCCCCATTCCATTGCCAATTCTGCAAATTTCTCGTCTAATACCTGCTCGGTGGTCACTCCTGTAAGTGCTGATAGACCGGCTCTGGAACGAACCTGATTTACTGCTTCATCAGCAGAAATGGCGTTTCCGCTGGCTCCCTGCGTAAGGGCTTCCGCGTACATCAGTAATACCTCCGCATAACGAATAACGATATAATTCTTACCTGCTCCGTAATTGTTTCTCATATCTGTAAGCTGGTTGGATGGTAGATAATGTTTTCCACTTGAAAAATAAGCTCGGGCGAAATCATTAATGACATCTCCATCCCTGGTCGTATTACTTACGAACGAAGGCAAATTGGTATAACCATCGGCTTCCAGTTCTGCAATACCCCTGTCTGTGAACAAAACGCTGGTTTCCAAACGAACGGTTTCATCACGATCCAACATGAATTCGATCCATTTAAAGCTTGGCTCAAAGAATCCCCATCCGCTGGAAGCGTTTTCTCTCGCCGGAGTCCACCCCTGAGGTCCAAAAGGATCATATAAGTGATAGAATGCATCTCCTGTTTCCTGTCCATAATCTGAAAACTGGAGTTCCAGCAAGCTTTCATCACTAAGTTCTCCCGGCTTTTTGAATAATTCATAAAAGTCTGGATATAAAGAAAACAATCCGGAGTTAATGATCGCTCCGGCAGCATCTGCCACGCCCTGGTAATTCTGCAATTCCTGCTGGGCCTGGGCTTTTATAGCATACGCGGTGTACATCGTTACTCCACCAGGAATATCTGTTCTCTGGTTTGGTCGCATATCCGGAAGGTCTGGAATCGCTTCATCCATCTGATCGGAGATCCAGTTCATGATCTCTTCTTTTGAAGAAACCCCGTTCTCGATCTCTTCTTCAGGCTGGTTGCTGGTAATGATGAAAACATCTTCCCAGGTACGAGCTAAATTCAGGTGAAACCAGGCTCTTAAAACCTTCATTTCGGCAATATATTGATCGGCTTCTGCCTGCCCTTCCTCATCTGCAAACTCCCTGAACTGCAGGATCTGGTTAATAGCCGTATTTACGGTGATAATATCACTGTACTGCTGGTTCCAAAGTGAATTATACATCCAGTAATCTTTGGAATAGGTAAACATATCAGTATCAGCAAAAGGCTGCTGATCACCAAGGCCTCCAGCATTCACATCATCCCCTCTTACTGAAAGTAACAAAGGATCTTCCCAACCTCTTGTATAGAACTCATAATAAGCTCCAATTACAGGCTGGATCATTTCTTCAGTATCGGTGTAATCAAGATCCCCGGTGTTTAGCTGTCCTTCCTGAGTGTCCAGTTTATCGGAACAGGAAACTACAAAGGTAAATCCGGCAATCGCGACGATACTCTTCCATATTGTTTGTTGAATTCTTTTCATTTCGCGAATTTTTTAAATTTTAATGTTCAATCCTACGGTGTACACAGAAGGTATTGGATAGGTTTGTCTGTCCACACCATTCGGAACTTCCGGGCTAAACCCGTTGTAATCGAAAGAAGTAAAAGGTCTTTCGGCAGTCATATAGACTCTTGCATATGGAAGCGCATCAGATTCGATAGTATATCCAACCTGGATATTCTGAATTCTGAAGAAATCCCCATCTTCTACCCAGAAATCACTCAATTTCTGGTTCCATGCTTTTCTTAAACCAGCGGATGATGGGTATTCGTTTGTAGTACCTTCTCCATGCCATCTATTGATCGCCAGATCTGCATCCATATTGGTATCCTGGGTAAAAATGATTTCCCCTCTTTTTCTGTTCAGGATCTTATTACCGCCCTGACCATAGAAGTTCATAGAGAAATCAAAAGCCTTGTAATTCACACCAATGTTACCACCATAAGTATAATCTGGAAGGAAAGAACCTAGAATCGTTCTATCAGCATCATCGATCACACCATCTCCATTTCGGTCATTGAAGATCAGGTCTCCAGGTACCAGGTTATTGGCTACAGCGATCGGATCATTGTCTATTTGCTGCTGATTCTGGTATACTCCAAGTCTCTCATAACCATAGAATCCGAAAAGCGGACCTCCAACCTGAGTTCTTTGACGGAATTCTGCACTACCAGAATCGATATATCCCGCTTCATTTTCGATATATGTTGCTTCGTTCTTTAACGTGGTAAAGTTTGCACCGATAGAAAATCTGAAATCATCAGAAACCTGCTGGCTCCACCCTGCATTAAATTCCAGACCCTGGTTACGAATCGTTCCGGAATTCCTGTCTACATAAGTGTTTACAATTGGAATATACACCGGTAAAATAGCATTTTTCGTGTCTCTGATATAATAATCAGCATTGATCGATAATCGACTGTCAAAAGTCTCTAAATCTAAACCAAAGTTCTTCTCCTCGATCACTTCCCAGGTATTATTTGAAAATACGCTGGTAGCAGTTGTTCCAGTATACTGGGTATCTCCAAAAGGAACGGTAATTACCTCAATCGTGTTAGATCCGGCACTGGCAGCTACATTATCATTACCAAGTTTACCCCAGCTTGCTCTTAATTTCAAGAAATCGATAGCTTCCGTATTATTTAGGAAATTTTCCTCAGAAAGCACCCAACCAAGACCTACAGACGGGAAATAACCCCAAGGGTCTTTAGTGAATTTCGAAGAACCATCAGCACGAATTGTTCCGTACAATAGGTATTTATCTTTAAAATTGTAAGCCAGTCTTCCAAAATAGGAAATCCCGTAATAACGTCTTCCAATTTCATTCACGCTGTTATTAAAAGATTCAGGATCAGCAAAGTTCAGGTACCAGCTGCTTTCCAGGCTGATACCGGCAATATCTCTACCCGTTGCATTGAACTCATTAGTCGCCTCATCTCTATAAGACGCACCGGCCATCACTGTAATATCGTGATCACCAAACTCGTCATCGTAGGTAAGGATATTATCCCAATACTGGTTAGAATAAGTATTATTCACCCTTCTAATGCTGGAAATCACTTCAAAGTTATTCCCTAACGTGTAAGGCAGGTCTACATAACGCTCTTCAAAAGCTGTCAAGTTGTGACTATAAGTCGTTTTAAAATCGAGCTTATCAGGGATAATCTCATACTGCAAATAAATACTTGCAAGGATCTTACGGATCTTCTGGCGATTATCATTGTATTCCATATCAGGAAAAGGGTTCTGAGTCGCTCTATACCCAAGATTTTGAGCATTGGAATACATGATTGGAGCCGCATCTGTATTTAACGGATCCATCACCGGCATAATTGGCACTGCGAAATAAGCCTTAAACCATGCTGAATTTTCAGGTGTATATTTTGTAGCATTACTGAAAACGGAATTCACCCCAGCCTTAAACCTATCAGAAAGGTCTACATCGATCTTGGAGCGAATGTTAAAACGCTCATATTCGTTTTTCATATCCAGAATACCTTCCTGTTCGAAGTAATTGGTTCCAACCGAGTAAGAAATTTTTTCGGCACCTCCGCTTACTCCTATACTATGACTCTGCATGAATCCGTCACGCATCACTTCCTTATACCAATCAGTATTTACCGCAGGTACATTTGGGTTGATACGGCTTCTGCCATAACGCTGCATCGCGTTCATAATAAACTGGACATCCGGAGCAGAACCTGATTCGTAAGCCATAGTAGTGAATTGCTCGGCATTGGCCATTTTCACAACGTTTTGTGCTCGCTGAATACCTGTATAACCGTCATACTCAAATTGCGGTTTCTGATTCTTTTTTCCAGACTTGGTTTCAATGATCACCACCCCATTGGCGGCTCTAACCCCATAAATCGCAGAAGAAGAGGCATCTTTCAATACGTTTATAGATTTAATGTCTTTCGTATTCAGGAAATCGATATTATCGTAAAGCACCCCATCCACTACATATAATACATTGGTAGCATCCTGAAAGGTTCCAAGACCACGAACACGTACAGTTGGAGAATCACCAGGTGATCCGGCACTTACGATCTGCACACCCGAAACCTTACCTTGTAATGATTGCATCACGTTGGCAGTTGGTGTTTTTTCAATTTCTTCAGAATCTACGGTAGCGATCGAACCGGTTAGGTCACGCTTTTTCTGCGTACCGTAACCAACTACCACCACTTCATCTAATTGTCCAGCATCCTCCTGAAGCTGAATGGAGTAATTGTCATTTTCAGAGACGGTAACCTGCTGCGAAGCAAAACCGAGGTAGGTAACCTCGAATACATCTCCTACTGATACATTCTCTAGACTAAAGTTTCCATCAAAGTCGGTTACGCTAAAGATATCCTTATCGATAACTTTAACCTGCGCACCGGCGAGAGGAACTTCATTGGCATCGGTGATAACACCAGAGACTGTTTTAGTTTGTTGTGCATAAATGACGCTTGAAAGCGTTAGCATTAAAGCACAAAGTAAGAATAGTTTGTGTTTCATACTCGTTGGGTGTTTTTCTAAAATTTAACAGAAAGATACTCCCAAAGGCTAATTTCACGCAAACGTTGTAGTACACATCTACTACATCATCTACAATTCTATTATAACATGCTTATTATCAGTAAATTAAAATAATTTTGAAGTAAAATTTTAGAGTGCTAAATTTATACTGATGTAGTAATGTAGTATTGTATTTTTGTTAAAATTTAATCCTTTCATTTCATCATTAGAAATTTTTAATGAGAAATTTTGTCAAATTCGTTTTACTATCCAGGTCCATTTTTTTTCGTAGACGGTATCTGTGAACCTCTACTCCTCGAACTGAAATTCCCATTAGTGGCGCAATTTCTTTAGAGCTTAAATTCATTTTTAAATAAGAACAAAGTTTTAAATCTTTATTGGTGAGGTTCGGAAAACGTTCCAGAACTTCTTTAAAGAAATCTTCATGAACTTCGTTGAAATTTGTTTCGAAGACTTTCCATTCATCTTTGTTCTTTACTGCCCGGTTAATCTTGGTCATGATATGTTTTAAACGATACTCATTGCTGAATTTCACCTTGTCTTTATTCAGTTCACTCTGAATCTCCATTAAAACCTCGTTCTTTTTAGCCGCCATCATCGTGGTGTTAGCCAGTTCCTTTCTTTTAACATCGATCTCTTTCATCAGCTGTTGTTTCTCCAGTTTTTCGAGTCTCTCCTTATGTTCGGCCTCAAATTTCTCCTCTAGTCGCAGCTGGTGTTTGCGTAACTTCTGCTTATTGAACCAAACGATCAGGCCCAGCCCGAATAGAAAGATCAGAAGATAGATCAGTTTCATAGAATTAGAAAGGTACCAGGGTGGCAGAATTACAAAATCGAAACCAACAGGATCCTGAAAATTTGCTCCGGCTTTGTCCAATAATAGTGTGTAGGGACCTTCATTAAGATTTCGCAAATTGATCATTCCATTTTCCACCTTTCCACGGATACTATCGGAACCCATTACACGATATTCCAGCAATTCGTCGCTGGAATTTGGCATTCCAACTTTGAAGACCAGGTTTCGGGAATTCTGAAAGTCCAATTCCATTCCATCCCCTAAGTGTAATAAACTATCGTTATTCCTGACCTGCCTGATCACCGGAAAGGCCTCGTCCCTTTTCTTATTTAGTTGAGAAATTTCAACCTTTGCATAACCGTCATTGAGCGTCACGTAGAGAACCGAGTCATTTTCTTTGATCACATTTTCATTGGCCTTGACCAAACGTGTATTCATTTCTGAATTAGGCAAAGGTATCACCTCGTCTTCCAGATTGCTCAGGAAGATCTGATCGCTATTTTCATCCAAAAAATAATACTGATTTCCTTCCGCTTTGATCAAGCGCTCCTTCTGATATTTGCTGAATTCTGTAAAATCTTCAAATGCATTTTTAAAAAAATTGTATTTAAACCATCTTCCATTTACAAATGCTACCACCTGGTTATTGATATGGTACAGTCGAGGTTTGTAATTCTCATTCTTTCCATCTAAAGCCGGTAGTTTTTCAACTTTCAAAACCGATTGGTCTTCCCCTAATATCGCGTGAAACAGGCCCTCATAGGGATGGGCCATCCATAACTCATTCTGCTGAATCACCATTTCCTTTACGGGAAATTTAACTGAATCAACTTCGGTAACCTTATTCTGATCCAGATCATATCGACTAAGACCCGTATAATGGCAAATGAAAATTTCATTTTGATTCAATGGGTTTTTCACAAGCTGAAAACTACCGGTCCGTGTATCTATAGGTATGAGTTGATCTCCATCAATTAAAAACGTACCCGTATTGTGATTGGCGAACAACCGATTATTGATCACCTCCAGATTCCAGGTATGACCTTCAGCATCTCGTAGCTGCTGAATTTTGTCATTTTTGAAATTATAGATTCCCGTATTGCTGGCGATGTAGGTATTGCCAGCAAAATTTACCAGGTCGTATACTGCCCCCAATTCCCCGGTATTATCGGTATAGAATTTTACCGGCGAATCAAGATCGATCAAATCCACTCCACGATCTAAGGCCAGCCAGATCTTGCCATTATCGGCAGCCATTCCCAGAACGGTATTATTTTGCAAACCGGAAGCTCGATTAAAACTCACAATAGATTTTGCCCTGCGATCGTACACCACGATACCATTTTTTACGGTACCGAAAACCAATAATTTTTCTGTGGCACTTACCAGATGGTTTAATTCATAAGAAGCTAAAAGATTGTTTAGGGCAATATTCGGAAAAGCACTGAAATTACCTTCAGAATACGTATACAGTTTATCGCGCGTACCAATGAAAAGGGTATCTCCAGCAGCGATCATATCTACTACATTGTTGAGCTTCAGATCGGCATCACTGATAAATTCTGAAACCTTCCCATTCTTATCTAGAACTGAGATATCATTTCGGCGCTGCGCTATCAATAATTGCCCATTGAAATTATTAAAAGCCGTGGTGACCAGGTTCGATATCCTATTTATTGTCTTTCCATCGTACTTATATACCGCTCCGAATGAGCGAAAATAAATATCCCCGTCTATACCCGTAATATCCCAAAATTCCTCGCTCTCCAACTTGATATCCTTCATCAGGTTTTTTAACGAGGTATAGGTAAGATTTCCAGTGTCATCAAATTCCCAATAACCAAATTCCTGATAGGAACCCGTGAAAATTCGTTCTCCCGCAACATATACCGAACGTATAATAGATGGCCCGGGCAGCGTATGCAGTTCCCAGTTTATTCCGTCAAAAAGGAGCAGTCCCTGGTTATTGGCAACATATACAAAGCCGTTTTCAGCTACTGCAACATCCCAATTTTGACTGGCTGCATTGTAGAAGTTGGGTGAATAATTTTGTATAGGTGGTACAAACTCCTGAGAAAAGCAATATTGTACCGAAATGATAGTAACTGCCAGGTATTTGAGAAATCTCAAAATCATTAGAAAGATTTAAATGAGTAATTATTGTGCAGGCGAAAAGTTACGTTTTTTTGTACATAGTTTGTACATTCCACTTTTATAATTCTTTCAGATGTCCCACTACTACAAACTTTTTATTCTTTCCGCATTACTCATTGTCACTTCTTGCAAAGACTATTCAGAAGAACGAATCGCTGAAACCCATACTACCTACAAGCAGCCAAATATCATCTTTATCATGGCTGATGATCATGCAGAACAGGCCATTAGTGCCTATGGACATCCTGTAAGTCAGCTCGCTCCTACTCCTAATATTGATCGAATTGCTCAGAATGGCGCTAAGTTCCTGAATAATTTCTGTACCAATTCCATTTGTGGACCTAGTAGGGCGGTAATTCTCACGGGAAAATTCAGCCATATGAATGGCTTCCGAATGAATGGTGAAAAATTCGACGGGTCGCAGGCAACACTGCCTAAATATCTTCATCAAGCAGGTTATCAAACCGCGATCACCGGGAAATGGCATTTGGATGGGGAACCACAGGGTTTTGATTACTGGAATATTTTAAAAGATCAGGGGAATTATTACAATCCTGACTTCATTAAAGGCAAGGACACCACAAGAATTGAAGGCTACGCGACAGATATTATTACAGATATGGCCCTGAACTGGCTTCAAAATGATCGCAAAAAAGATCAGCCGTTCTTTCTTATGGTCCATCATAAGGCTCCTCACCGCAACTGGATGCCGCCACTTCGCTACATCAATAAATACGATTCTATTCAGTTCCCGGTACCAGACACCTATTTCTCGAAACATAAGAATCAGGTTGCCGCACAGGAACAACTGCAAACAATTTATGAAGACATGTACGAAGGTCATGACCTTAAAATGGTGGTAGAAAAGGGCAGCGATTCTCTGAGACACAATCCCTGGACGACCGATTTCGACCGAATGAGCAGCGAGCAGCGCGCAGCCTGGAACAAAGCTTATCGCCCAAAGAATGATGCTTTTTTCGATGCGGATCTTTCTGGGAGAGAGTTGGCAGAATGGAAGTTTCAGCGTTACATGCGCGATTACATGGGATGTGTGGCAGCTGTAGATGATGGCGTTGGAGCCCTGTTGGACTATCTGGAAAAAAGCGGGCTGGCTGAAAATACCATCGTAGTATATACTACCGATCAAGGATTTTACCTGGGAGAAAAAGGTTTTTTTGACAAACGTTTCATGTATGAGCAATCGCTGGACATGCCATTATTAATGCAATATCCGGCAAGGATCAAAAAGGGCATTACAGTTGATGCACTCACTCAAAATCTCGATTTTGCGCCCACTTTCCTGGATTTTGCCAATGCTAAAATACCTGAAGAGATGCAAGGAAAATCCTTAAAACCACTCCTAATGCAGGATTCGGTTGGCAATTTCAGGGACGCAGTTTATTACCATTATTATGATTTCCCCGCTTTCCATATGGTGAAACGCCAATATGGTGTGCGGACAGATCGATACAAATTGATCCATTTTTATGACGATATTGATGAATGGGAACTATATGATCTTCAGAAGGATCCGCAGGAAGAAGAAAATTTATATGACCATGCTGAATATGCTGAAATTCAGAAGCAATTACATCAGAAATTAAAAGACCTTCAGCAGCAATATCAGGTTACTGAGGAAGAATTTCAAACAACTCCACCGGAAGAAGTAGCGCAGGCTTATAAAAACTTTGCACGCCTGGCAGGGGAAGATCCTAAAACCTACCCGGAAGAGAAAAAAACGAAACTCAAAAAATAACATTTGTTGAGCTAAAATTTTTTACAATAACAACAATCTTTATTTGGAACAATTCCTAATTTTGGAAAAACTCCAATTATGGATTTTGACCGAATAAAGGAAAAATTATCAATTCTGGCTGATGCTGCCAAGTATGATGTTTCTTGCTCCTCCAGTGGAAGCAAACGGAAAAACACCAATAAAGGCCTGGGAGATTCATCCGGAATGGGTATCTGTCATTCGTATACCGAAGATGGGCGTTGCGTTTCCTTGCTGAAGATACTACTTACCAATCATTGTATTTTCGATTGTGCATACTGCGTAACCCGAAAAAGCAACGACATCAAACGCGCCGCCTTTAAAGTTCAGGAAGTAGTGGATCTCACGATCTCTTTCTATCGAAGGAATTATATTGAAGGTTTATTTTTAAGTTCCGGTATCTTTAAAGATGCCGATACTACCATGGAGCGTTTGATCCAGGTCGCCAAAAAACTTCGAGAAGAAGAGAATTTCAATGGATATATACATTTGAAATCCATTCCAGGGGCCAGCGATGAACTGATGCGCGAAGCGGGCTTATATGCAGATCGTCTAAGCGTAAATATCGAAATCCCTACCAAATCGGGTCTTAAACTATTAGCTCCTGATAAGAATCATGAAGATTTCATGAAACCTATGAAAAAGGTCAAAAATGAGATCATTCAGTATAAGCAGGAAAGCCGCATTATTAAAAGCACTCCGAAATACGCTCCTGCCGGACAAAGCACCCAGATGATCGTTGGCGCTACCGGCGAATCTGATCGCGATATCATGTATACCTCCAACTTTTTCTATAAAAATTATCAGATGCGACGGGTGTATTATTCCGGTTACGTGCCGGTCGCTAACGACCCTCGTCTTCCGGCCCTTGGGACCCAGGTTCCCGTTCTTCGGGAAAACCGACTCTATCAAACCGACTGGCTGATGCGTTTTTATGGATTTGATGTTCGGGAAATTCTGAATAATGATTATCCACATCTGGATATGGAGATCGATCCAAAACTGAGCTGGGCTTTGCGCAACAGGGAGCATTTTCCTGTCAATATCAACAGGGCTGATAAATCGATGTTACTCCGCATTCCCGGAGTGGGTTTGAAATCGGTTAACAAGATCCTTCAGGCACGAAAATTCCGAAAACTGAACTGGGAACACCTCAAAAAGATTGGGATTGCTTTGAATCGCGCCCAGTACTTTATAACCTGTGATTCGCGGATCTGGGAAAAGAATGATTATTCCAGTGATCGATTAAAACAAATTATCATCCAGAATTCCGCCAGCAAATTCCGCAAAGATACTGGCCAGTTATCCTTATTCTCATGAATGGTTTCATTTTAAAATATGATGGAAGCTTTGAAGGACTGCTGTGCTGTGTTTTTGAAGCTTATCATCAAAAATTGCAAATTTTGGATATCCAGCCGTTAGACCGGGCTGCCGATCAGCTGTTTGCAGAGTCTCTGGAAGTAAATACCGATGTTCAAAAAGCCAGTCGTGTTCTTAAAGCACTTCAGAAGAAAACATCTTCACAAGGATTGCTTCGGATAAAATGGACATTTTTAAGCGAGCTTCCTGGAATGGAAATTCAGCTATTTCGCGCCATCCGGTATATTTTCGCCTCAGAAAAACCAGTAGATGCTGATTATTCGGAAGATTCCATTCTGTACCTGGCTCAAACCATCAAAAAAGTAGGCCGTGAAAAACATCGAATGGAGGCTTTTGTAAGGTTTCGCTTAACCCATGACGGAATTTACTTTGCGCTGATCGAACCAGATTTTAATGTACTACCTATAATTTCCCGCCATTTTACAAGCCGATATGCCGATCAGGAATGGATTATTTATGATCTGAAGCGTGGTTTTGGATTGCATTATGACAAGAATTCCACCCAATTTATCCAATTAGACCTACCCGAAAATGTAGGAATTTCTGGCGCTCCTTCAGAATATTTTGCGAATGAAGAAATAGCATTTCAGGAATTATGGCAGGCCTATTTTAATAATGTAAACATCAAAAGCCGCGTAAACACTAGGCTTCACCTGCAACACGTACCGCGCAGGTACTGGAAATATTTAACGGAAAAGAGTTCTTTTGCATAATCAAAAAATGTTTAACTTTGTTTCTTCAACTAATTAAACAATTTAACAATGAAAAAATTATTCTTACTTTTTGCTGTTGCAATGATGTCACTTTCAATCTACTCTTGTAGAGAAACTACTGAAGAAAAAACTGAAGACGCAGTTGAGTCTATGGGTGAAGACGTAGAAAACGCTGCTGAAGAAGCTGGTAACGAGGTAGAGAACGCTGCTGAAAATGCAGGGAACGAGATGGAAGAAGAAGTAGACGGTACTGACGACATGAACGGTGATGATGATATGTAATCATCTGAACTTTTAATATATTGAAAGCCATTCTTTTAGAATGGCTTTTTTTAATTAACCTTAAACATACATCATGAAAAAGATCCTTATTCCCCTATTTGCTGCGGTACTAAGCATTTCTATCTACTCATGCCGCGAAACAACTCAGGAAAAAACAGAAGAAGCTGCTAAGGCAATTGGCGAAGATATCGAAGCCGGTGCTGAAAAAGCCGGAGAGAGAATCGAAGAAGGCGCTAAAAAGGTTGGCGAGGAAATCGATGAAGAAATTCACGATACAGACGACGTTAACGGTGAGGAAGCAAGCGACGACGCGATGTAATTACCTCGTTCGATGAACACTTAAAAAAAAGCGAAGTAAAATACTTCGCTTTTTTATTTATCTCTATCGATTACATAGTTTACCATCAGTTCCAAACTTTCCCGGTAAACCGATTCGGGATAATCCTGGAGAATGGACAGCGCTTCAGCTTGAAATTCTTTCATCCGCTGTACCGCATAATCAAGACCTCCATTCTTTTTTACAAATTCTATCACTTCCTTTACGCGCTTCCGGTCTTTATTATGCCTTTTAACCGAATTGATGAGCCAGCTTTTTTCCTTTTCACTCACATTATTCAGAACATAAATCAGCGGAAGGGTCATTTTCTGCTCTTTAATGTCAATTCCCGTAGGTTTTCCAATTTTCTCGGTACCATAGTCAAAAAGATCATCCTTGATCTGGAACGCCATCCCGATTAGCTCCCCGAACCTTCTCATTTTCGGGACATCCTTGCTTTCCGGTTTTACGGCCGCGGCACCCAGACTGCAACAGGCCGCAATAAGTGTGGCCGTTTTCTGCCTGATGATATCGTAATAAACCGCCTCCGTAATGTCCAGTCTTCGGGCTTTTTCAATCTGAAGCAATTCTCCTTCACTCATTTCGCGCACTGCTACGGAAATGATCTTCAGAAGATCAAAATCATTGTTATCAATAGAAAGCAGAAGGCCTTTGGAAAGCAGGTAATCACCCACCAAAACCGCAATTTTGTTCTTCCAGAGGGCATTAATACTGAAAAAACCACGCCTTCTGTTGGAATCGTCCACCACGTCATCATGCACCAGTGTAGCGGTATGAATGAGCTCGATCACCGAAGCTCCGCGATAGGTTCTTTCGTTCACAGATCCACCGGAAACCATCTTAGCGACCAGGAATACGAACATTGGGCGCATTTGCTTCCCTTTTCGATTAACGATGTAATGTGTGATTCGATTCAGTAAGGCTACCCTGGACGACATGGATTCTCGGAACTTTTTCTCAAAAAGCTCCATTTCCTTTTCAATAGGAAGTTTTATTTGGGAAATCACCTTCATACGGGCAGTAAAGATATCAATTTATACGAAAGAAATTTTCGTTAAAAATTATCCATAATCAGGCAGATTTATTGGCCAGTTGTCCGCAGGCCGCGTCAATATCCTTTCCGCGGGAACGGCGCACGGTAACCGTGATGTCATTCCTTTCCAACATGTTCTGATACATATCGGTAGCTTTGGAAGCAGCCTGCTGAAATTCGCCGTCGTCTATAGGGTTGTATTCTATTAAATTGACCTTACAAGGCACATATTGACAGAAACGGACCAGCGCACGAGCATCTTCCGGAGTATCATTGATTCCTTTCCAAACAATATATTCATAAGTGATCCTGCTTTTGGTTTTACCGTACCAGTATTCCAACGCCTCGCGCAGTTCTTCCAGGGGAAAAGTTTCATTGAAAGGCATGATCTGTGTTCTCACCTCATCCCGAGCCGAATGCAGAGAGACTGCCAGCTTGATCTTGGCCTCGTCATCTGCCAGTTTTTTGATCATTTTCGGAACACCTGAAGTGGAAACCGTAATCCGCTTGGGAGACATTCCAAGACCTTCCGGTGAAGTTATTTTTTCAATAGCCTTCATGACGTTGTTATAATTCATCAAAGGCTCCCCCATTCCCATAAACACAATATTGGAAAGTGGCCGATCAAAATAAAGTCGGCTTTCGTTATCAATGGCCACCACCTGGTCGTAGATCTCATCAGGGTTCAGGTTCCGCATTCTTTTCAGCTTTGCGGTCGCGCAGAATTTACAATCCAGGCTGCAACCCACCTGGGAAGACACACAGGCCGTAGTCCTGGAGGCCGTGGGAATCAAAACTGATTCTACGGTAAGCGAATCATGTAATTTCACCGCGTTTTTGATGGTACCATCACTGCTGCGCTGCATACGATCCACGCGAATATGATTGATGACGAAATTCTCCTTTAACATTTCCCGGGTCTCTTTGGAAATATTGGTCATTTCATCAAAAGAATGTGCCGCCTTGTTCCAGAGCCACTCATAAACCTGACTTCCACGGAAGGATTTATCGCCATTTTCAACGAAAAAGCGCTGTAATTGCTCCTTGGTCAGGGCGCGAATATCTTTTTTTTGCTGTTTCACTTACTAAAAGTACAAATTTAACCTGCTGTTTGTAAACGAACTGGCCACAAACTGTCTAAGACGGTTCGTGGCCAGTGTAAAGAGCTATTTTACTGATTATAAGATCAGCATCGCGTCTCCATAGGTATAGAAACGGTATTTTTCCTTTACAGCCTCCTCGTAGGCCTTTTTCATGAAATCATGACCTGCAAAAGCAGAAATCATCATCAGCAATGTTGATTTTGGCGTATGGAAGTTCGTGATCATACAGTTCGCAATATTGAAATCGTAAGGAGGGAAAATAAATTTATTCGTCCACCCGGAGAATTCGTTCAGTGTCTGGTTCGAAGAAACAGAACTTTCCAACACGCGCATAACGGTAGTTCCAACCGCGCACACTTTTCTTTTCTCAGCTTTGGCTTTATTGATCACATCTGTTGCGTCTTTGGTAATAAAAGCCTCTTCGCTATCCATTTTGTGCTTGGAAAGGTCTTCCACCTCAACCGGGCTAAAAGTCCCCAATCCCACGTGAAGCGTGACCTCTGCAAAATCCACGCCTTTGATCTCCAATCTTTTCAACAAATGTTTTGAAAAATGCAGCCCTGCTGTTGGAGCAGCCACGGCACCTTCGTTCTTCGCGTAGATGGTCTGGTAGCGCTCTTCATCTTCCGGTTCCACGTCTCTTTTGATATACTTCGGAAGTGGGGTCTGTCCCAGTTCCTTCAGTTTCTTGCGGAAATCGCTGTAACTTCCGTCGTAAAGAAAACGAAGCGTACGCCCTCTAGAAGTGGTGTTATCGATCACTTCAGCAACCAGGCTCTCGTCTTCTCCGAAATATAATTTATTTCCAATTCTGATTTTTCTTGCAGGATCTACCAAAACGTCCCACAATTTGGTCTCCGGATTCAACTCTCTTAAAAGGAAAACCTCGATCCTTGCACCGGTCTTTTCTTTGTTCCCGTACAATCTCGCCGGAAAAACCTTGGTATTGTTCAATACCATAACATCTTCCGGATCAAAATAATCGATGATATCCTTAAATTTTTTATGTTCAATCGTTTGATCCTTCCTGTTCAGCACCATCAACCTGGCTTCATCCCGGTGTTCGCTAGGATATTCAGCCAAAAGTTCTTTTGGAAGTTCAAAATTGAAGTGTGAAAGTTTCATTCCCATAGTTCCTGTTTTAAAAGCTGCAAATATACAATCTCAAGACAGGGGTTGTCAAGTAATTGGCTATTTATTTGAAAATTATTGAAATCAGGAAACCTGGAAGCCTAATTTTTGAAGATCTTCCCAAAAATCTGGATAGGATTTAGATACGACGCCGGCATCCTCGATCTGGAAAGGCACCTTCATGGCCAGCGGTGCGAAAGCCATGGCCATACGGTGATCGTTATAGGTTGCTACGGAAACATTCTCCTGAAATTCGGTTTGTGGTACGAACTGCAGGCAATCACTGCCAATTTTCACCTTGCCGCCAAATTTCTCAATTTCGTTCTTCAAAGCTTGAAGTCGGTCAGTTTCCTTGATTTTAAGGGTATGAAGGCCATGAAGCTCGCAGGGCACTCCCAAAGCCAGACAGGTGACCGCGATGGTCTGAGCAATATCGGGCGAATTCCGAAGATCTTCTTTTAATCCGCGCAAATGTCTTTTGCCCGATTTCTTCAGGATAATGGAATTTTCTTCAAAAGTAGTGGTCACCCCAAAATGCCTGTAAATCTCCGCAAGACAACTGTCTCCCTGCCTGCTGGTTTTCCGGTAGTTCGAGAGTGTAATTTCAGCCTCATCAGCAATTGCTGCGATACTGTAAAAATAGGAAGCCGAACTCCAGTCAGACTCCACCTCTATCTTTGAAGATTCCAGTTTTGGAGCCGGATAGATAAAAATGCGATTATCGGCAAATTCTCCTTTAATGCCTGCATGCTTCATAATTTCCAGCGTCATGTGGATATAAGGAGTAGAAGTTACCTGTCCTTCCAGCAGGATCTCTAATCCTTCCGGGAACGAAGCCCCTACCAGCATCAATGCAGAAATATACTGGCTGCTTACATTTGCCTGCAATTTGACCGTTTGTGCAGCAATCTTTTTCCCTTTTATTTTCAGCGGCGGATAGCCAATTTCATTCACGTACTCGATATCGCCTCCCATTCGCTGCAACGCATCAACCAGCAGGCGAATAGGTCTTTCCTTCATGCGCTTACTTCCTGTGAGCGTGATATCACAATTTTCCTGAGTGGCAAAATAAGCGGTCAGGAAGCGCATAGCCGTTCCGGCATGGTGAATATCTACTTGCCCGCTCTGCTGGCGCAACGCCTTTTGCAGCACCTGCGTGTCATCACTGTTAGACAGGTTTCCAATCTCAATTTCGGGATATTGTGCCTGGAGGATCAACAGCCTGTTCGATTCGCTTTTGGAACCGGTAATTTTCAATGCTCCTTTTACCGGAGCCGGGTCGCGGGTAATTTTGATAGTCATTTGAAAAAAATTGAACCGCTAAGTTACCGTTTCTTTTGATTAAGATGAAACTGGCCGAAGGCTAAAATGAAGCCATAACAAAATCCGCCAATGAGCTGTGCCAGCAAAAAGCGAACGATACCGGCTTCTTCGATCTTACTTTCAATAAATTCTGAAGGATGTATACCACCGGTCTCAAAGAACATGACACCGAAATTATAAACCAGCAAAAAGAAAAAACCAAGCCAGAAAACCGATTTCCAAAAGGCTTTCTGGCGTATGATAGTCTTGAATTTCATGAAACCTTATTGCAGTTTTTGGTTATTCTGATGACGGTCATGATCTCTCTTTGTTTTAAGGTCCAGCTTCTTGTTAAAAGCTTCTTCCAGATCAACTCCCGTTTGGTTTGCCAGGCAAAGCACCACAAAGACCACATCTGCAAGTTCTTCTCCCAGGTCTTTATTTTTGTCGCTTTCTTTCTCACTCTGCTCGCCGTAGCGACGCGCGATGATCCTGGCGACTTCGCCAACTTCTTCGGTAAGCTGGGCCATATTGGTGAGCTCATTGAAGTAGCGCACCCCGTGTTCCTTAATCCAGTTATCTACCGCTATCTGTGCGTTCTTTAGATCCATCTTCAGATATTTTACCCAAAACTATGGTTTCATTTTGTTTTTTGATCATGTTATCATAAAACTTTTTCAGGTACTCATAATCTGCCGGGTTGAAAACAGTCTGCGCCATGGATAATTCTGATTCTACCCTGATGAAATTACCAGATTTGTTCACGATATAGCGAAATTCCCCGGCGTTATCCTTCAGTTTTACGATCTGGCTTTCCGGAACGGAAACTACTTCAAAACCTTCCGGAACCATGATATTGATGGTTTTCTTATTCCGCGACGGAAAATCGAAGAAAATAGGGTAGATACGCTCTTCTGATTTAAACGGATTTTCATTCATGGTTTCAAACATCAGCGGCTTGAAATAGATCTTATCGCCAATTTGTTCTTTACCGGCATAGGTCGTAAAACTGTAATTTTCGGTGACTTCCGCTCCTACCGCATCCAGGTTTTTCACGTCAAATTCTGAAATTTCACAGTCATTCCTAGCCTCGGCCGTCGCATTCAGCAGGTCATCAGCTTTTTCCCCTGCGTGGGAACTACGGTAATTCTTAGCATGCAGCCCATCCATCGTAAGAAAATGTTTTCCAACGATCTGTCCATCTTCAAATTTCAGGTTGAAACGAGTGATTTTAGAAGACATGTAATTGGGATTCAGGTTCACCCAATCTGACGAGCCATCTTCGCGAATGAGCCTCCCCTGCCAGTTACGTGCTCTTTTTGGAAGTTCGCCGATACTCGCAGAAGGATCGGTGGCATCCAGCAAAAATAACTTACCGTTGATCTCTACGGAAGAGACCACGTAATTGAACCCATTTCGGGTTGGAAACAAAGGAATGCCATTTGCCGGAGTGCTTACCAGCACGGGATGCGACTGAAGTCCGGCATATTTTAACATAGCGGTAAGCATTAAATTCACATCTGCCGTGTTCCCCTGGCCTTCTTTATAAGCTTTCTTGGTCCCAAGATCAGAATTGTAGCCTATGTAACTATTCCAGCCCATCTTTTGCTTGACAAAATTGAAAACGGCCTGTGCTTTTTTCTGAGGATCTGAAATCTTGGAGATGATCGGGTCGAGTTCTTCTTCAAAAAAACCGGTTCGGTTCACTTCCCGGCTTATTCCATGATCGTTATAAATGGTTTTTACCACGCCTTCCCAGGTGGTGGAAAGATTTTCCAAAGGCTGGTTCGGGAATTTCAGCATTTGCAGTTCCCATTTCAGGATCGCCGCATAATTCCGAAGATAATCCACGTGTGACTCTTCCTTCAGCGCCGGAATATTTTCCTCTTCGATCAAATAGGTATTCTGAAGGTAGTCCATATTCCCAAATTTGAAATATTCCTTGCCTTCTTTTACCGGGATATACAATGGGGCTTTATTGTTCAAATATTTTCCGAAGATGAAAAACTCCGGGATACTTACCGTTACATATAATTTATTGATCGGCACCGGGTATTGCAGGTATGTATCGTCCATATTCCCGATGAATGGAGAAAAAACGGTGTATTTGTACTCCAGGACACTGCCTTCTTTTACGGCCGGCATGGTAAATTTGGTCGTGTTGCGAAACCTGTTTGATTCCTCATCAATTACCGCATCTTTATCCAATTTGACCTCCACCATTTTCCCGTTTTCCAGGTTGTAAGTAGACCCCTTGATCCTGGAAACATCTTCCTTTTTAGTTCCATCCTTGAAAGTTTTGATCTCTTTGGTGGCCCAGTCAAAACCATCCTTATTGTAGATCTTGATGCGCTCTTCCACCTCCTTTACCAGCTGAAAACCGGTATTTGGCACGTAATCATAATAAACCCTCTCGTACTTATAAAGCACCGCAGCATCAGCATTCTTGTCTTTTGGATGTTCTTTCTCAGCAACTTCTTCTTCGGAAACTTTTCCAAATTTATAGTTCTGGGCATGCGTCATTCCCCCTACCAGAAGAAAAACGATTAAAAATTGCAACTTGTTCATGGTTTAGGTTTTAGTTTTTTCGACGATCACCGCTTTTAAATTATTGAGGTGATTAACTTTATTGATAAACTTGCGGAATTCCTGATATTTCGATGCTGGCCAGTCACCCTGGTTGATCTGCAGGTGGCGCTCCACTTCGATGACGGAATGGTCATGAGCGGTGATACTGATCGAAAATTTGCCAAATTCCGCTTCGAATTCTGTGCTTTCCGGTAGGGCTTCCACCACAAAATTCTCTGGCAATGTAAATTCAAAATGATCCTGAAAACTTTTCCCGCGGCTGATCTGCATCGGCAGTTTTCTGGTTTTTCCGGAACCGGAAGCGATCGAACTCTGCTGAATAAAATTGAGTGGCACCAGCAGTCGGGAACCGGCACTGGTGGCGAGTCTTTCCCCGCTGAAGTTGATCTTTTCCGTAAAAACGATCTGCTCACGATCGTTCTCAAATTCATAATTCTCAAATTGGATGTTCTGGATCTTTTTCCAGTCATCGCGGTAGAATTCCTTGACCTCTTTATCGGTATAATCCACCATCCGGAAGACTTCTCCATACGGAACTCCGCGGCTCGTCCTGGTAAAATTGGCCTGGAACCCACCATTGGCTGCCAGCTGGATCTTGCAATCAATAGCCTGGAGATTATCTTCGGGCTGATAGACTTTCGTTTTAATGATCTCGCCGCCTTCAGGTTTGATCAATAGTGCAAAACGATCATCGGTAAAGTCGCCCATATAATCAAAAGGCACTTTCTGGCTTGTACACTCCAGCCAAAAATCAGCAGAATCTTTCCGAGGCACATTCAGGATCACATGATTTCCCTGCATGCGCGCAAAATCGGGTTCAATATCGCGCTTATTTCCGCCGTAGATCACCGTGTAATAAGATTCTATTCCCTGGGTTTTCAGCAAAGCCTTCGTGTAATTGGTAAGGGCCTTACAATCACCGTAACCCAGATCATCCACTTCCCGAGCGGTAAAGGGTTTCCAGCCGCCAATTCCGTACATCACGGCGATATAACGCGTATTGTCCTGCACAAACTGGTAGATACGGCGGATTTTCTCTTCTTCTGACTGGGCATCGGCCACCAGACTGGTCATCTTCTGAACGGTAGACTGCGGCAATTCATCCAGCCCTTCTACCAGGTTATCATACATCCATTTTCCGAACTGCTTCCAATCCTGCGCTTCCCCTTCCACGCCTTCCAGGTAGAACTGGTTCATGGAAACAGAAATTCTAGGTGCAAAGGTGCTGAATGAGGGTGTATATGTTTCACGTTGTAAACTGGCAATATTTTTTGCCTGAAATTTCAGTTCCTTCCCAACAGAATCTACCTGAATATCATAATTTTCCAGATTCCTGGATTTCCAGCGGAGTGAAATTCCTTCAGGGTAGTGAATGCTAGCCGTACTTTTTTCGGTGCTGACCCGGTATCCCTCCAAAGGTTCCCATTCCCGGATGAAAATGGTATTCGGCGTAACGGTTTCACTAATATATTCCACAGTATACGGATAACGCCGTGGCATATAATCAAAATAACTTACCCGGTTATCTGAATATAAAATAAAAGAGGCATACGCGCTTTCATCCCGGAAATCCTTTTGTTTGATGTGCTCGATTTCCTGGCCATTGCTATCATACACGAACAATTCCTGCTCTTCAATATCGTCAGACTTATCATAAACCTCATAAGCCTGTACATAGCGCTCTCCCGCCTGGTTCAACACTGTCACCACCCGCCTGGTAATGACCTTTTTTTCATCAATATTCTCAATGAATACATCGCGTTGATAATTTCGAATAACGGCATCAGCGTTTTCTAGAAGTTCTGGTGAAATATGATCAACAGGATAATTTTGGGAAAAAGCAGCACTGCTAACCAGCAGCAGGCACAAAAAAATATTACGCATTCGAGAGTGTAGATTGTTATCTGAATCGCAATATATAAAAAATTAACAGAATTTAACTTTTTTCTTTAGAATCTATTAGAATCGTTACGGGGCCATCATTTAAAAGATTTACCTTCATATCAGCACCAAAAAGTCCGGTTCCGCACGGTTTCCCTAATTCGTTTTCAAAACTACTGATGAATGCTTCGTAGAGCGGTTGTGCCACCTCGGGCCTGGCGGCTTTGATAAAGCTTGGACGATTTCCTTTTTTCGTGCTGGCATGTAGCGTAAACTGACTCACAATTATCGCTTCCCCATCAATATCTTTCAGGGAAAGGTTCATCGCATTTTGTTCATCTCCAAAAATGCGCATATTGGCAATTTTCCTGCACAACCAGGCGATATCCTCCGTATCGTCAACCTCTTCTATACCTAATAAGATCAATAGACCATCAGCAATTTGGGAATGAATTTTTCCCTCAATCGTTACGGAAGCTTCTGAAACTCTTTGTACTACGGCACGCATTATTTCTGATATTGGTCAATTCGGTAGTTATCTTCATCACCTTCCATGATCTGGAGGTAACTTTTATATCGAGACCAGGCAATCTCGTCATTTTCGAGCGCTTCTTTAACGGCACATTTCGGTTCTTCCAGGTGAAGACAGTTGTGGAATTTACAATCCTGTTTCAATTCAAAAAATTCCGGGAAATAGTTCCCGATCTCTTCCCGTTCCATGTCTACCACTCCGAAACCTTTGATTCCCGGCGTATCGATGATCCGGGCGTCGAAACTCAGGTCGAACATTTCCGCAAAAGTCGTGGTATGTTGTCCCTGCTGATGTTGCTCTGAAATTTCTGAAGTTTTTAAATTCAGTCCCGGCTCAATTGCGTTGATCAGCGTTGATTTTCCCGTACCGCTATGCCCGGAGATCATACTGGTCTTACCAGTCATCTTTTCTCGGACTTTATCCACGTTCTTCCCATTTTTGGCCGAAATCCCGATACATTCATATCCTACATTCCGGTACAATTCTGCCAGGTATTTTACCTCGGCAAGCTCTTCAATGCTATAGCTATCAACTTTATTAAATAGCAAAACAGCTTCAATATGATAAGCTTCCGCAGTAACCAAAAAACGGTCGATAAAAGTGGTAAGCGTTGGCGGATTATTTAGCGTAACAAGTAGAAAAACCTGGTCAATATTTGAAGCGATGATATGGGTTTGCTTGGACAGGTTTACAGAACGACGAACGATATAATTCTCCCGGTTTTGGATCTTTTTGATCACACCGGTTCCTGCCTCTACATCTTTTTCCAGCTCAAAGAGCACCTGGTCGCCCACCGCCACGGGATTGGTGCTTTTGATTCCCTGAATACGAAACTTTCCTTTGATCCTACATTCATAGAATTGGCCATTTTCGCCTTTCACCGTATACCAGCTACCCGTAGATTTATAAACAGTTCCCTGCATTCAAATTATTCAGAAATTAATATCTGCCGGCTAATTTAGCCAATATTTTGTTTGCAGGGAACCGCTGTCATTATTGTGCAATCCCATCAAGGATCTTTTGCTGGTGGTTGATGGATTCCTGGTGAATCGCCTTGAACAATCGCAAAACGAATTCTTCACTCAGTCCCTTTTCTTCACCTTCCAGGACCATTTTCCCTAGAATTTCATTCCATCTTTTATTCTGAAGGATGGCCACGTTCTGCTCTTTCTTAACTCGACCAATTTCTTCAGCTACCTGCATACGCTTGCTCAACACGTCCAGGATCTGGCTATCAGCAATGTCAATTTTCGATCTTAGATGAGACAGTTTATTCTGAAATTCCTCGCTCGCTGAGATCTCTTTTCTAACTTTTAGATCCTGCATGATTTGCTTTAAAGTGTCAGGTGTGATTTGCTGTTTCGCATCACTCCAGGCTTCATCTGGAGTATGGTGAGTTTCAACCATAATTCCATCGTAGTTAAGATCCAGAGCAGTCTGGCAAAGATCAAAAATGATGTCTCTACGCCCGGCAATATGCGACGGATCCAGGATTAGCGGAAGATCAGGGAATTTATTCTGAAGTTCGATGGCGATCTGCCATTCCGGGTTGTTACGGTATTTGGTCTTTTCATAAGCTGAAAATCCTCTGTGGATCACACCCAGATTGTTAATATCTGCAGTGTATAATCTTTCAACAGCACCCAGCCATAAAGAAAGATCAGGATTCACCGGATTCTTAACCAGCACCACCTTATCAGTTCCTTTTAAAGCATCAGCAATTTCCTGCACGATAAATGGAGAAACCGTAGTTCTTGCCCCGATCCATAGAATATCTACATCGTGTTTCAAAGCAAGATCCACGTGGTGCGGGTTCGCAACTTCGGTAGTTGTAAGCATTCCGGTTTCTTCTTTCGCCTTCTGAAGCCATTTTAAGCCAAGAGCACCAACTCCCTCGAAGTTTCCAGGTCTGGTTCTCGGTTTCCAGATTCCCGCGCGCAACACGGTGGCATCTGAATCTTTTAACTGGTGCGCAATGTTCAGTAGCTGTTCTTCTGTTTCAGCACTACATGGCCCTGCAATCACAAGTGGATGCGATAAGTTGAAATCATCCAGCCAGGTTCTGAGTTGTTTACTATTTTCCATTTTCCAAAGTTTTTAAATTTTCGTTTTCAGTGATTCCGTTTAATACAGTTTTTATATGATTGGTCCTGTTCATTTCCTCGTAGACTTCCGTAAAATCATTGGAAGCCATCAGTTCGCGGAAATGTTTCAGGTTTGAGATATACTCGTCGAGTGTTTCCAGCACGTTTTCTTTATTCTGGGAAAAAATTGGCGTCCACATTTCAGGAGAACTTTTTGCCAATCGCACAGTAGAAGCAAATCCACTCCCAGCCAGGTCAAAAATATCTCGTTCATTTTTCTCCTTTTCAAGGACAGTTTTCCCTAACATAAATGAGCTGATATGTGACAGGTGCGAGACGTAAGCGATATGCCGGTCATGTGAAGCGGGATCCATATACCGAATTCGCATCCCGATGGCGTTAAAAATTGTCATGGCTTTTTCCTGAAGTTTAAAAGCGGTTTTCTCCACTTCGCAAATGATATTGGTCTTATTCAGAAACAATTTTCTAATAGCTGCTGAAGGCCCCGAGAATTCGGTTCCCGCTATAGGATGTGCTGCAAGGAAATTTCTTCTTTTCGGATGCCCCTCCACGATTCGGCAGATCTTTTCTTTGGTAGACCCTGCGTCTACCACCACACAATTATCTGAAATTCGATCCAGTACCTCCGGCAACAATTTCATGGCTGCATCTACCGGAATTGCCAGATACACGACTTCAGCTTCACCAAGATCATCCATCGTAGCCTTATGCTGAATAACACCAAGTTCCAGTGCTTCATCTAAATGAGCTTCATTTTGGTCAATCCCGTAGATCTGAACATTTTCTGAAGCATCTTTCAGGTCCAGAGCGAACGAGCCGCCAATGAGTCCGGTGCCGATAATAAATACTTTCATGACTGAACTCTTTTTAATGCCTGTTGAATGGTTTCTTCGGAAGCACATAAAGAAAACCTCACAAAGCCTTCACCGTTACTACCAAAAATGAATCCCGGCGTGATAAAAATATCTTTATCGTAGAGCAACTCATCGACTAATTCAGCACTCGACTGGTCATCCGGAACTTTCGCCCAGATAAACAATCCGGCCTGATCATCAGCCACTTCCAGTTTCAGCTCTTTCGCCAGTTCCAGGATCAACTCCTTTCTTTTTCCGTATACCGAATTCTGTTCCTCGAACCAGGAAGAAGGCAAATTCAAGGCTTCTACCGCACCTTTCTGAAGCGGTAAGAACATCCCGCTATCCATGTTCGATTTTACTCGTAAAACCGAATCAATATTTTTCTGACTACCCAACAACATCCCAACTCGCCAGCCGGCCATATTGAAACTTTTACTAAGCGAATTCAGTTCCATGACATAATCACTTCTTTCAGCTCCCGCCAATATGCTCATCGGTTCTTTATTCTGAATAAAACTATACGGATTGTCATTCACTACCAGAATCTCATGCTCTTCCGCAAAAGCCGTCAGTTCCTTAAAAAACTCCTTGGTCGCTTTGGTTCCGGTTGGCATATGAGGATAATTCACCCACATGATCTTGGTTTTGGAAAGATCAGTTTCTGCCAGCTCCTGAAGATCAGGCAACCAGTTCAATTCTTCCTTTAGATCGTAATATCTTGTTTTAGCCTGAACCAGGTTCGTCACCGAGCTGTAAGTTGGATAACCCGGATTAGGCAATAAGACTTCGTCCCCCTCATTCAGAAATGCCATGGAAATATGCATGATCCCTTCTTTACTTCCCATTAGCGGCAAAATTTCCGATTCCGGGTTCGCATCAACACCGTAATATTCCGCATAGAATTTGGCTACAGCTTTTCGCAATTCCGGAATACCTTTATAAGGCTGGTATTGATGGGCATTTGGGTCATTCAGCCCAGCATTCAATGCTTCCAGCACTTTTGGTGACGGAGCCAGATCCGGACTACCAATTCCCAAATTGATAATCGGTTTTCCTTTCGATTTCAGATCGGCTACCTCTCGAAGCTTTTTCGAGAAATAATATTCCTGCACGTTATCTAATCTTTTTGCCGTGATCATGACAAATTGCTTTTATAGATTCCTAAAATTTTTAAATCCTCGGTCATAATTTTCAACACCTCCATACCCTTTTCAAAATCTTCCGGTCTTTCAAAGACCAGATCAACGAAAAAAGAATATTTCCAGGGAGCATCAATTATCGGTAGAGATTGGATCTTGGTCATATCCAGGTAACAATCTCTAATGATATTCAAAACCGAAACCAGGCTTCCACGTTCGCTTTTCAGATCAAATTTCACGGAGGCTTTATCCAGTTTTTCACCGTTTGGCTTTTTCTCCTCCCTCCCCAGAACAAGGAAACGCGTGGCATTGCTTTTTATAGTATGGATCTCGCTCGCGAGGATCTCAAGATCGTACATTTCGGCGGCTGCAGGGCTTGCCACAGCAGCAGCTTTTCGGGTATCATTTTCAGAAATTCTTTTGGCGGCTTCCGCTGTATCGGCATCTTCGATCAGTTTGATATGCGGATGTTTTTTAAAAAACTCCTTGCATTGCAACAAGGCCATGGGATGCGAAAATACCTTTTTGATATCTTCTATCTTCTGTCCGGGAATTGCCATAAGGTTCATGTTTACCGGGGTGTAATGTTCCCCGATGACTTTTAGATCATATTCGTCAATCAGCGCATAATTGGGTAAAATGGAACCTGCAATACTGTTCTCTATCGCCATCACAGCTTCGTCTGCTTCGCCTGAAGCCAGTTTCTGGGCCAATTCATGAAAAGAGAGATATTCCAGCACTTCTACATCACGATGGTAATAATCCATTGCCACGAGATGGTGAAAAGAACCTTTAATACCCTGAATGCCTATTTTTTTATTCATAAAAGCATGTAAAAAAAAAGTCCCGATCTTTTCGGATCGAGACTTTATATAATTTTATGTTCAGTTAATCATATAGCATTCCCGATCCTACTTCTAGAATAGAAATAAAAATAATAGAATGCGTTCCAGATTAATGACTTCATTTTCAGTATTTCTGAGTGACTAAAGTAGCGCATATATTTTATTTACAAAACAAAATCATTTGATTTTTGCAAGTTTTCCGAAATTCATAAAAATCTTTTCAATTTTCTGAAAATAACAATTTCCAAACGGCATATTTCGTTAGATGATTGACAATTTTTCTACACGCAAACAGCATTATTATTAGTAGTTTTGAAAATTGAAGCTATGTCTATACTTGTAAATAACATATCAAAGCACTTCGGAAGTCAGAAAGCCCTGGATCAGGTAAGTTTTGACATCAAACAGGGAGAAGTTGTTGGCTTCTTAGGTCCAAATGGTGCCGGGAAGTCTACCCTTATGAAGATCCTTACCGGATATTTGCAGGCAGATGAAGGCGAGGCTTCGGTTGCCAATTGTGATATCGAAAAGCAAACTTCGATTTTACAGTCAAAACTTGGGTACCTCCCAGAGCACAATCCGCTATACTCCGAAATGTATGTTCGGGAATATTTACAGTTCAATGCTTCGGTTTACAAAACAGATAAGCATCGTGTAGAAGAAGTGATCAGGATCACTGGTCTTAGCCCGGAAGCCAATAAAAAGATCGATCAGCTCTCTAAAGGTTATCGCCAGCGTGTTGGTTTGGCCGCGGCTTTACTTCATGATCCTGAAGTGTTGATCCTGGACGAGCCAACAACGGGCCTGGATCCAAATCAGTTGGTGGAAATTAGGGCGCTCATCAAAGGTATTGGTGGTGAAACCGAGGAAAACGGAAAGGGGAAAACTGTTTTCTTGAGCACGCATATTATGCAGGAAGTGGAAGCGATCTGCGATCGTGTTATTATTATTGACAAAGGAAAGATCGTTGCCGACAGAAAACTCACCGAGTTACAGCAAAAAGGCGAGCAGGTGATCTTTGTGGAATTCGACTATAAAATCGAAAATGTGGCGCTACAAAGGCTTCCACATATTAAGGACATTAAAAGTATGGGCGGTTTCGCTTATGAACTCACTTTTGATACGCAGGAAGACATGCGACCCGCAATCTTCGATTTTGCTCATGATATGGGATTGAAAACACTGCAATTAAACAGGAAAGCGAAAAACCTGGAAGGTCTTTTTGCGGAACTTACCCGAAAATAACTTCAGAAAGATTTAATAACTGGTTTGCGTTAGGGATTGCAGCGGCATCCTTTTGCCTGTATGCCAAGCGAAGCGAGGGATCATGGCAAAAGATATAGCGGAAAGCCCGGCCCGAAGGGAAACGCCCTAAACAAAATCGGCTTAATTGGTTTCGAAAATAAGCTTGCCTTTGAAATGCTCCTTTACATTCACCTCAGGGGGACGATTTACAGAAATAATGTCTCCGTAACTATAAATATCACCTTTCAGGCTCTGCTGCGGATTAATGATAAGCTTATTCGTACCGCGGTGAAAAATATCATAATCCTGAACAATGAAATCACGTCCTTCCAGCCTGCCATCGCCGGCCGCAAAGAATGCATTGACCGTATTTGCAGATCCGGTAAGGAAATAATTGGAATAATTATCGTTGGTAATTCGTAAGCGATCCACCTCCAGGTTCAGTACAAAATCACCAACGGTATGAATTTCGGGATCCATTTCCTGATTTTCGGAAACCAGCCAAAGCTCATCCAGAGTGATCTTCCCTACACTCTCCAACGGAATATTTCCGGCGTGTTGCAGGTAATCCAGATCGGTGAACGTCACATAAATTTTAGTGGTGCCATAATCCCGAAAAAGATTGCACACATTTTCGTTCTTTAAGATTAGTCGGCCATCTACTACTTCAGCAGTAATTTCGTTCATCAAATTCTCGCCGCTTTCGATGACCACTTTTTCTTCGGAACCCTGCTCGATAAACAGTTTGATTTTATCATAAACCTGGATCTCATGAAAACCGGAAACTTCTACTTCCTTTGCCACGATCTCGCCCGCCTTCTGAAAACAATCTCCCGAATCTTCCGAATCACAGGAAATGATCGCCAGCAAACTCCATAATAGTATCAACTTCTTCATAACCTGTATCCTATTGAAAATTCAACTGCTTCGGCATTGGCACCATGTGATCTTACGGTAACCGATCCGAAAAAATTATCGGTGATTTCTCGCTGCAAACCAATCCTGTTATAAACCTGCTCCACATATTCGGTATATGGATAATACACATAATAGCCCAGCTGGGTGATCAAAGCGGTTTTGTTAAATGCCAGTTTGTGACCTACAAATACTCCTACCCTTTTAGCATCTTCCTCTCCCGTAGTATCTAATTGCGGAAAAGCAGCAGCCTTATAATTGATGAATTCTTCCAGCGATCTTGAAAAGAACAGTTCGGCTCCAGCCTGCAAAGTACTCTTGTGATTCAGTACTTTATCAGCATAAGTTGAAATGGTCAAAAAAGGCAATTTTGGCGAACCAACAACTCCCGAGGTATTAAAACCACCACGAAGTGCAAAATTATAATGAATAGGTTCGGTATATTTTTCTTTTACTCGTGGAACGTATTCCGGTAAATTTTCATGATCCAGGATATAGTTCATACCCACGTTGAAAGTAAATGTATTGGTACTGTGGTTAGGGGAACCCGTATCGGCATTGGAATAATGAATGATTGTGATTCCTGCCTGGACACCCAGACCTTCAAGGATATTCTCCTTCCGAATGTTCCCCATCAGGTAAGTGGAACTTAAAAATCGCGTTCCGTAGGCGTTGTTGATATAATTCTTATCAGGATCAAAAGGATCTGTAGCATACGCAATCCCCTGCCCTATACGGAAACTCAGCAAACGCTTTAGAAAATAGAAATTCGCGTGCCCATAAACAGAATAATTCTCACCCAAATAAGGGTTTTTCATATCCTGGTAAATGAAAGAATACCCAAAATCGGGATAATTGTAACGTGCACTCCACTCTTCAATTCCGAAGAATTTCCGGTTCCAGCTCAATAAAATTCCATTGGGATGATCGGTAATTAAATGTGCAATGTCTGGATTGTGTTCCAGTATCGTTCCGTAGAAATAACTGGCATCGAAGGCATAATATTTTTTAGGTTTTTCGGTTTCCTGTGCCGCTGCAGTGATAGACAGCAGTAACAACAGAATGGGCAGAATTTTCTTCATTTCAGGGCAAATCTAACATATTTACGAAAAAAATCACTTTTCGGACTCATTAGAAAATCGCCGAGGCTATTTTTTCAATATTACTGCTTTTCCCCATGGAGTAATAATGCAAAACCGGCACGCCAAAATCCATTAATTCTTTAGATTGTTTGATACACCATTCAATACCAACCTCGCGGACTTCCTTATTCGATTTACACTTTTCAACCTCGTTGATCAGTTCTTCCGGAAGGTCGATCTTGAAAACCTGCGGTAATAATTGCAAATGCTTTTTCACGGCAACCGGTTTGATCCCCGGAATGATCGGCACATTGATACCCATCGCCCGGGCTTCCTTCACGAATTCAAAAAATTTCGAATTATCGAAGAACATCTGGGTGACGATATAATCACTTCCAGCATCTACTTTTTCCTTCAGGCGTTTTAGATCAGATTTTAAGGAAGGGGCTTCCATGTGCTTTTCCGGATAACCAGCCACTCCCACGCAAAAATCAGATAAATGATCGGTTTCCACCACATCATGCAGGTAACGACCTTTATTGATATTCTTAATTTGCTTTACAAGATCGGTGGCAAAATTGTGCCCGCCATCGGCCGGTTCAAAATAACGCTGGTGGCTCATCGCATCTCCGCGAAGCGCCATCACATTTTCAATCCCCAGATACTGGCAATCTACCAGCAAATACTCGGTTTCCTGTTTGGTAAAACCCCCACAAAGCACGTGCGGAACCGTATCCACATTGTATTTATGTTTGATTGCCGCGCAAATCCCAACAGTTCCGGGTCGCATCCTTGTGATTTGCCGATCATACAATCCGTCGCGTTCCACATACACAAACTCCTCGCGAGAAGTGGTCACATCAATAAAAGGCGGCTGAAACTCCATTAAAGGATCGATATTATCATAAAGTTCCTGGATATTTTTCCCTTTTTTTGGCGGAATGATTTCAAAGGAAAATAAAGTTTTCCCGTTTGCTTTTTCGATGTGATCGGTAACTTTCATTCGTATTTTTAATTCAATTTTTATGGGCGTTGCCGTTCCGGCCGGGCTTTCCGCTCTATCTTTTTCAGAAAAAGAAAAAGGATACCGCGTCAATCCCTAACGCATTCTTTTTACTGTTTTCGTCATTCTAAACTTGATTCAGAATCTCTTAGAAACTGAAATAAATTCAGCTTGACAATGTATCAATCTGCAATATTCGGATTCAGCCATTTTTTGGCTTTCTTCAATTCAATTCCTTTACGCCCGGCATAATCCTTAACCTGGTCCTCTTTGATTTTCCCTAAACCAAAATACCTGGCTTCGGGATTCGCAAAATAATAGCCGCTAACACTTGCCGCAGGCCACATCGCCAGGCTCTCAGTCAGTTTTACACCAATCTTTTCCTCAACTTTGAGCAAATCCCAGATCGTTAGTTTTTCCAGGTGGTCAGGACAGGCTGGATAACCCGGTGCCGGACGAATACCCTTGTACGCTTCCTTGATCAGCTCTTCATTGCTCAATTTCTCTTCTAATGCGTAACCCCAGTAATTGGTTCGCACCTCTTTATGCAAATATTCGGCAAAAGCTTCAGCCAAACGATCGGCCAGTGCTTTGATCATGATGGAGTTGTAATCATCGTGATTTTTCTCAAATTCCGCAGCGATCTCGGCCGTGCCGAAACCGGTAGTGACACAAAAGCTCCCCACGTAATCCTGAATCCCGCTTTCCTTCGGCGCTACAAAATCTGCCAACGCAAAATTTGCCTGATCGCCGTGTTTTTTGAGTTGTTGTCTTAAAGTTCGAAAAATGAATTTCCCATTTTCAGAAGTGACTTCTATATCATCTGTATTGATCGTATTCGCTTCGAAAAGTCCGAAAACCGCTTTTGCTTTCAGTAATTTCTCATCCAGTATTCTTTTCAGCAATTGTTGCGCATCCGCATAGAGCGATTTTGCCTGCTCACCCACTTTTTCGTCTTCCAGGATATTCGGATAACGACCATGCAGATCCCAGCTTCTAAAAAACGGACTCCAATCTATATATTCAACTAATTTATTCAACTCAAAATCTTCGATCACCTGGATGCCTAATTGCTTAGGTTTGGTGATTTCAGAAGATTTCCAATCGATCTTAAATTTATTATCTCGCGCTTCTTGGATCGATAAAAAGGATTTAACCTTCTTACGCTTCGTAAAATTCTCACGGAACTTTTCGTAATCGCTTTTCAGGTTCGAAATATATGCATCTTTAGACGCCGACTTTAGCAGATCCCCAACCACCGTCACAGCACGAGAAGCATCGTTGACATGTACCACGGCATTATGATACTGCGGATCAATTTTTACCGCAGTATGGGCTTTAGAAGTTGTAGCACCACCGATCAATAATGGAACTTTGAAATCCTGTCGCTGCATTTCCTTTGCCAGGAAAACCATCTCGTCCAGAGACGGGGTGATCAATCCGCTTAAACCAATCGCATCAACATTTTCTTTTTTGGCGGTTTCTATGATCTTTTCTGGCGGAACCATCACCCCAAGGTCGATAATCTCGTAATTGTTACAACCTAAAACCACGCTCACGATATTTTTACCAATATCATGCACATCACCTTTCACCGTTGCCATCAAAACTTTTCCAGCCGATTGTCTCTTGCTTGATTTATCAGCTTCAATATATGGTAATAAGTAGGCAACTGCTTTCTTCATCACTCGAGCCGATTTCACTACCTGCGGAAGGAACATTTTTCCACTTCCGAAGAGATCACCAACCACATTCATCCCGATCATCAAAGGACCTTCGATCACTTCCAGAGGTCGCTCCGCTTCCAATCTTGCCTGCTCCACATCTTCGACTATAAAAGCATCGATCCCTTTTACCAGCGCGTGCGTGATACGATCCTGTAATGGCTTTTCCCGCCATTCCAGCACTGCTTTCCCTTCTTTCTTGGTCTCCACGACGTTTTCAGCAAAATCGAGTAACCTTTCCGTAGCATCATCTCGACGATCCAAAATCACATCTTCGACATGCTCTAAAAGATCTTTAGGAATTTCATCGTAAACCTCCAGCATTCCAGGGTTCACGATACCCATATTCATCCCGGCTTTGATCGCATGATAAAGAAAAACCGAATGCATGGCTTCCCGAACAGGATTATTTCCGCGGAAGGAAAAAGAAACATTACTCACCCCACCGCTTACGCTGCAATGAGGCAGGTTCTCTTTCACCCAACGGGTTCCCTCTATAAAATCGATCGCATTTTTTCGATGCTCATCCATCCCCGTTCCAACCGGAAAAATATTCAGGTCGAAAATGATATCTTCAGGAGGAAAACTGACCTTTTCAGTCAGTATTTTATAAGACCGTTCCGCAATCTCGATACGCCTTTGGTAATTATCAGCCTGTCCAACTTCATCAAAAGCCATCACGATCACAGCCGCTCCATAGCGCCTGATCTTTTTAGCATGTTCTATGAATTCTTCCTCGCCTTCCTTTAGACTAATTGAATTCACCACGCATTTTCCCTGAACTACCTGAAGGCCAGCTTCGATAATTTCCCATTTGGAGCTATCGATCATGATCGGAACTCTGGCAATATCAGGTTCGGCAACTACGAGATTCAGGAATTTCACCATCGCTTCCTTCCCATCTATCAGGCCATCATCCATGTTGATATCGATGATCTGCGCGCCGCCTTCAACCTGCTCACGAGCAACATCCAGCGCCTCATCGAATTTTTCTTCTTTGATCAATCGCAAAAACTTACGGGAACCGGCCACATTCGTACGCTCACCAACATTAATAAAATTACTGTCGGGCGTGATGATAAGCGGTTCGAGTCCGGAAAGTTTCAACGGTCGTACTTCTGCCATAAATTAAGCGGTTTGCAGTTTTTTGATTGGTCTTGGTTTGTAGTCTTTGGCGATATTGGCGATCGCAGTGATATGTGCGGGAGTCGTTCCGCAGCAACCACCAATGATATTTACGAGTCCTTTTTCAAGATATTCCCTGATCTGACCTGCCATTTCCGGAGCATCCTGATCATACTCCCCAAAAGCATTCGGCAGCCCGGCATTCGGATAAGCTGATACGCCATAATTGGTATTTCTGGCTACCGCTTCCAGATGCGGTGTGAGTTGCTTTGCTCCCAAAGCGCAATTGAAACCGATGCTCAACAGCGGAATATGTGAAACCGAAATCAGGAAAGCTTCCGCCGTCTGGCCGGAAAGCGTTCTTCCGGAGGCATCGGTAATCGTACCGCTCACCATCACCGGAATATCCTTATTGATCTCTGCTTTTAATTCATCAATGGCAAATAGCGCTGCCTTGGCATTTAGCGTATCAAAAACGGTTTCCACCAGCAACACATCCACCCCACCATCGATCAAAGCTTTTGCCTGTTGTTTGTAAGCATCGTATAACTCCTGAAAACTGATCGCGCGGTAGCCAGGATCATTTACATCTGGACTCATACTGGCCGTCTTATTGGTCGGCCCCATCGCTCCGGCCACAAAACGCGGTTTTTCAGGGTTTTCAGCGGTCACTTCTTCAGCAACTTGTTTGGCGATTCTAGCCGACTCATAATTGAGCTCATAAACCAGTTCTTCCATCTGGTAATCGGCCATAGCAATGGTCGTTCCGGAGAAGGTATTCGTTTCTACGATATCAGCCCCAGCTTCAAAATATTTCCGGTGTACATCTGCAATGGCTTTAGGCTGAGTAAGGGATAACAGGTCGTTATTACCCTTAACCGAAACCGGCCAGTCGGCGAAACGTTTTCCACGGAAATCTTCTTCAGAGAACTGATAATCCTGAAGCATCGTACCCATGGCACCGTCTAGTATTAATATTTTTTGAGAGAGTATCTCTTCTATTTTTGACATTTTCAGTAAATAATTTGTATCAAAAAAGAAGAAGGAAAGTATTCTTGTTATCTATCTGCGATGCAGTAGAATTTAGCACCTTCTCCCATTACAGGAGGGTTGCCAAGGTTTCACAGGGTCTAATCCCTCAACCTTTCTTGATAACCAATAGTAAAAAATGAACTTTGGCAAATATAGGGCTAAGCCCTGAAAATACAAGTGATTAAAGCAGAATAATCTGAAGGTTTAAAATGAATAGTTGCTCTTTTGCTCGATTTGATAATTCAACTGATCTTTCATCGTTCCCAATAAACTCTTCAATTCTTCCTTCTTCTGCCTGTTCTGAAGTGTGATTTCATAATCAAATTTTTCGCCGGTATCGGTTTCAAAGTACAACCGATTTTTACCTCCGTGTAAGGAATGACTCCACCAACTGCCATAGCCGTTATAATCCAATGCAATTTCCCGAATCCGGTCTAAAGGAAAAACCCTTACCGAATCAGTTTCAATTTTCAATTCTTCGGAAGACAAACTCAATTCTCCCAATTTCTTCGGCTTAATAAAAGAAAAACTTAATCCGAAAACCATCCCAACAAAATATAAAACCCCACCAAGAATTTTCAAGCTCTTGTTTTCAATATCGAGAATATAAAGCATTAAGGCTCCTGAAATAATAAAAACTACTCCAATAGCTCTGATCCACCATGACGGATTCCAGGTCTTGACAATATTTGTTTCGAATCGATTCAAATTACTCCACAATCTCCCCGTTCAGGCTAACAGAATAGTTGATTTCTGCTGCTTTCTCCAGCATCTTTGAAACCGAACAGTATTTTTCCATGGAAAGATCAACCGCTCTTTTCACTTTTGCTGAAGGAACATCGCCTTTCAGAATAAAATCCAGCTGAATTTTCTTGAACACATTTGGCACTGCACCATCTTCCCTGAAACCTTCCACTTCCACGCGAAGGTCTTCCAGTTCATGCTGCATTTTGCGTAAAATCATTACCACGTCGATACTGCTGCAACCTGCGATTCCGCGTAACAAAAGGTCCATTGGGCTGGCACCTTTGGGCTCGCCTTCAGATTTATTGTCCAGCAGTACAATATTTCCACGCTCGTTGGTGGTTTCAAATAAATAATTATCGTTGATTCTTTTCAGACTGATCTTCATGCCAATAATTTTTGGGCAAAGGTAACATTCCTGAAGCCAATTTCAGCATTTCGCAAATGGATCTGGGTTTAATTCGGTTCCAGGTAATCATCCAGCTGCAGCAATCCGGCAGCAAAGCCTTCCTGAAACCCCATATTCAGCATTTGTTCCATGATCTCTTCAGAATCGTAAACCGTTTCAATTTTAACTAGGGTATGAGCTCCTTCCGGCTCAAACTCAACTATCCATTTCGATTTCCCAAAATCCTCATTGATTTTGCCATTTTCATCACAGAAATAATCATCACTCACGAAGCGCTGTTCCGGTATGACCTCCTGGAATTCAGCTTTAGAAAAATGCTCTTCACCTTCCGGCCCCTGCATGGCGTATAACCAGCTTCCGCCCTTGCGAAATTGCATCTCTTTGGTCTTTGCATTCCAGGGTTTTGGGCCCCACCATTTATCCAGAGTTTCTGCTCGCGTCCACGCAGACCAGACAATATCCAGCGGAGCAGCAAATTCTTTTTCCACTAAGATCTTATGATTCTCTTTATCAATCCTGAACTCTAATTTCAACTCTTTCATCTTCCAATTCATTTAATTAAACATGTCTGATTTTCGCATTAACAAGTCTAATTTAGTTTATAAAAGCTTTGAGATGAGAAACAGGTAGTTAAAAAAAACCCGCGAAAAAGTTCCGCAGGTTTTATAAAAACAAGTCTTGCGACTAATCAAACTCCAATACTCTGCACCACTTCTTTTTTGGCTTCCTTTTTACTTCCATCAAATCCTTCCACACCGCCAACAGTGGTATATTTAAGAATGTACTTTTTATCAGGGTGAATTCTCTGGTAGGCACTCTGGCACATGATCGCCGCCTCGTGGAATCCGGAAAGGATCAGTTTCAGTTTTCCTTTATAAGTATTCACATCGCCGATTGCATACACTCCCGGAATGTTTGTTTGATAATCATAGGAATTATCGACCTTGATCGCATTCTTTTCAATCTCCAATCCCCAGTCACCAATTGGTCCGAGCTTCGGAGACAATCCGAATAACGGAATAAAATGATCGACATCTTTAAATTCTTCTCCTCGAGCTTCATCTTTATGACGAATAACCACCTGCTGAAGGTTCTCTTCTCCACGAAGACCAACCACTTCTGCATTGGTGATCATTTCGATCTTACCAAGTTTTGCCAGTTCTGCCACTCTTTCTACGGAATCTAACGCTCCACGGAATTCGCTTCTTCGGTGAACCAAAGCCACCTCATCGGCAACATCTGCCAGGTAGATCGCCCAGTCTAAAGCCGAATCTCCCCCTCCGGCGATCACGACCCTTTTTCCTCGATACTGTTCCGGATCTTTAATAAAATATTCTACGCCGTGATCTTCAAAGTCTGCAATATTCTTAATTGGCGGTTTACGAGGCTCAAAGGAACCAAGTCCACCGGCGATCGCCACCACAGGTGCATGATGTTGGGTGCCTTTATTTGTGGTCACGATAAAAGTCCCGTCATCTAACTTTTCCAGCGTTTCTGCTCTCTCCCCCAGGGTAAAGCCAGGTTCAAAAGGCTTGATCTGCTCCATCAGGTTCGTTACCAGGTCTCCGGCTAACACCTCCGGAAAACCGGGAATATCATAGATCGGTTTTTTAGGATATATTTCTGAACACTGCCCTCCAGGCTGTGGAAGCGCATCGATCAAATGCGTTTTCAGTTTTAAAAGTCCGGCCTCAAATACGGTAAAAAGTCCGGTTGGTCCTGCTCCAATAATCAGGATATCTGTCTTAATCATTTTATTCTTTTTTTGAGATTAAAGATTCTGTAATCGTATTCATCTGGATCACCTTGGCTTCGAAATCGCCTTTCAGGGTTTTCCGGTATTCATTTAAATTCTGAACCATTTCATTCACATTTTCCGGGATCACCTCCTCAAAAAACTGCCGCAAACGCTTGGCTGTAGTTGGTGATTTCCCATTCGTGGAAATGGCTATTTTCACATGACCCTTATTCACAATTCCGCCCATATAGAAATCGCATAGTTCCGGTGTATCGGCGATATTGGCCAACAGGTACCGCTTTTTAGCATGACGATAAACCCGCTTATTCAGCCTGGCGTCATTAGTAGCCGCTACAACGAAATGCTTCTTCTTCAGGAATTTCCTGCGATAACTGCTTTTTGTCAGTTTTAAATTATGTTTTTTCGCTAATTCGATCACTTCCGGTGCAAACCATTTTGCGACAACCTCCACATTCGCATTCGGACTCGATTTCAGCAGAAAGTGAAGTTTTTCATGCCCCACATTTCCGCCGCCTACGATCAACACGTTCAGTTTGCTAACCTTTAGAAAAACCGGGTATAGTTCGTTTCTTTCTTCCATTTTTCAATTCTTTTATCCGTCAGGTTCAGCTTGTTTAATTTCGTTGAATCTTCGATTTCAGCTTCTCACAGATTTTGAAACCAGTTTAGGATAACGTTCCTGGCTTAAGCCGCTCCGGCATTTATTAATTTTGATTGCTGCGGAATATTTTGCACATTCTGAAAAACTTCCTGCAAAGCGTTCGCTTCTTTCACCACTTCGCCGATCACGATAATTGCGGGGGAAGTGAGTTTTTTATCTGAAACGACATCCACAATCGTATCTATGGTTCCGAAACCCGATCGCTCATTGACCGTTGTTCCATTCTGAATAATCCCAACAGGAATATCCTTTTTTCCGAAGCTTTTAAAAACCTCTACGATTTCCTCCAGTTTTCCCATTCCCATTAAGATGGCAACGGTAGCGGTTGATTGTGCTGCCAGCTTTACATCTTCGGAAAGTTTCTTGCTGGATGTTGTTCCCGTGATTACCCAAAAACTTTCAGAAGTTCCTCTTTGCGTTAGCGGAATCCCGACATTTGCCGGCACCGCTATGGAAGAAGTAATTCCTGAAACTACCTCAGTTTCCAGTCGATGTTTTCTTGCATAATTGATCTCTTCAGAACCTCTTCCGAAGATAAACGGGTCGCCACCTTTCAAACGCACCACATGGCCGCGCTCCAAAGCATATTTCACGATCAGTTCATTGATCTCATCCTGAGAATAGCGATGCCGGTCCTTTCTTTTTCCAACGAAAATATGTTCGGCCTGAGGTGCATATTCCAGTAATTCACGGTTGATCAGCGCGTCGTACAATACGACATTAGCCGACTCCAGTGCGCGAACCGCTTTAATGGTGATCAACTCCGGGTCTCCCGGTCCTGCACCGACAACGCTTAATTTTGGCTGATTATACATTTTGCACCTCCCTTGTTCTATAAGCATCGGCTCTTTTTAGAAAAAGGGATGCATCCTCGATATACTTTTCAGCAAAAGCTTTTGTCGGCTCATTTTCTTTCATCTGATATACAAAATCCTTGAACGAAGTAGAAAGTTCGATTTTCCCGGTTTCGACATAAGATTCATCAAACTGGGAAATAATTCCCGCATGGGTATTTGTTTTGATATCTTCCGCGGTCAGCAATGCCTTAGCTGAATTGACGATTGATGAATATGCATGATAGATACTATCGGAATAAGCTCCACGCTCCAATGCGCTTTTTGCGTTATCGATCTTTTCTTCACTTTCAAACAGCAAAGTAGCGACCAGGTCGATCACCACACCGGCACATTCTCCCACTCCAACGGCTTTTATATAAGGTTTTTCGTGACCCCAATCGATAAAGTCATTTTCCGTTAGATTGGAGGTATCGGCCAGATCTTTTAAGAGATCGTAAAAATATGTTTTACCCTGGCGATCGTAATAATTCACATACTTCTCGTCGTTTTCAGCATTCGCTTCAAAATCTTTCAGCAGAATTCGCAGCGCTTCCGGTCCACGTTTGCTAGGAACTTTCACGACTTTATCGGCAAATCTTCCTTCACCGTTTCCAAGTACCCCGCCGCCAAGCAACACCTGAAGTGCTGGAGCAACAGCTTTTCCAGATTTGATAGACATTCCCTGGAAGCCAATTTCAGCCATATTATGCTGTCCGCAGGCATTCATACACCCGCTGATCTTGATGGTGATATCGCGACCATTCACAAAATTTGGAAATTCTTCCTTCAGTACATCTTCCAGTACATCTGCAATTCCGGTACTGCTGGCGATTCCAAGATTACAAGTATCGGTTCCCGGGCAGGCGGTAATATCAACGGTTTTATTATAACCGGCTTCCGCATAACCCAGTTCCTTTAATTCCGAATAAAAAAAAGGCAGAAATTCTTCGCGTACATGACGGATCAAAATATCCTGTCTCAAGGTCAATCGCAGTTCATTACCCGCATATTTTTTAATCAGATCAGCCAGTTTTCGAGCTCCACCGGTATAAAAATCGCCTAGCGGAACGCGAATCCCGATGGAGAATAAACCTTCCTGTTTTTGCGGAGCGACGTTCGTATTTTTCCAGGTTTCAAATGCTTTCTGATCTTCAATATTTACCGAAGGAGCTTCCACATTTTGCAAAGGCGGAGCAGCTTCAAATTTTTCGATTTCGAATTCAGGTTGTTTCCCGGAGAGAGATGTTTTTTGTTCCTCGACCAATTCCAGGAAAGCTTCTCTGCCGATATCCTTTATAAGGAATTTCATTCTTGCTTTCAATCTTTTGGCTCTTTCGCCATAGCGATCAAAAACTCTCAGCACTCCTTCTGTAAGCGGAATAATTTCTTCTGTCGGAATAAAATCGGAAAGTACATCAGCATGACGAGGCTGGGAACCAAGTCCGCCGCCTAACATCACTTTGAAGCCGCGTTTTCCATCCTGAATCTTCGGAATAAAACCAAGGTCATGGATATAACTCAGGGCCGTATCATCATCAGAAGACGAGAATGCGATCTTGAATTTCCGTCCCATTTCCTGGCAGATCGGATTCCGCAGAAAGAATTTAAAAGTTGCTTCCGCATAAGGGGATACATCAAAAGGTTCTTTCGGATCGATCCCGGCATCTGGGGAAGCAGTGATATTTCTAACCGTATTCCCGCAGGCTTCACGAAGCGTTACATCATCTTTTTCCAATTGCGCCCACAACTCCGGAGTGCGGTCCAGGCTCACAAAATGGATCTGGATATCTTGGCGCGTGGTAATATGCAGCCTCCCGGTGGAATATTCATCGGAAACATCTGCAATGCGATGCAGTTGTTCTGAGGTGACCTTTCCAAAAGGCAGTTTTATACGAACCATCTGTACACCCGATTGCCGCTGCCCATAAACGCCACGCGCCAGACGCAGGCTTCGAAATTTCTCCTCATCAGCCTTTCCTTCACGGAATTGCCTGATCTTCTTCTCCAAATCCAGAATATCCTGTTCTACAACGGGATTTTCGATTTCGGTTCTAAAACTTTGCATAATTAATTCAGTTTAAAATGAAAAAAGTCCTTTTGGTGTACTTACCTAAAGGACTTTTTATAATTCAGTTTATAAAATAGACTTCTAGGTGTGAGGCATAAAGCGCATACACATACACATCGTCGAAAAATTGAAATGTTTAGAAGTCATTTTCATCTTATTAAGCATGTAATCCGCACTCACGGTTCGATAAAACCTTTGTAGGATCAAAATATTTAAATTCGTTCGGCAGGTGATTGTCTCGCAGATAACCATCCAGTTTTTCATCGCTCCAGTGATAAAACGGACTCACTTTTAAGATCCCATCTTTACTATAGCTCAGGATATCGATACTATCACGGAAGGCGGTCTGCCCTTTTCTCAGATTTGTAAACCAGACATCTGGTTTTTGCTCGGCCATCGCTCTCTGAAAAGGTTCCAATTTTACCTGGCGGGTAAACTCATCATGAAACGGACTGTCTATTCCCGGTATTCCTCCATTAACTGCATCGCGATATGCCGCGGTATGGATTGGCGTATATAATTTCACGTTCAGATCCAGTAACTGGATCACCTCATCTGCATGGCGATAAGTCTGCGGCGTATTATATCCCGTATCACACCAAACTACTGTGGTTTCAGGTCTTTCTTCAGTAACCAAATGCAGGATCGCCGCTTCATAAGGTCTAAAATTAGTGGTGATAACCGGATTCTCACTGCTTGCCAGAACCCAGCGCAACACTTCTGATGGATCGATCCCACGCAACTGGTGGTTCAATGTCTTTAATTCTTCTTCTGAATACTTCTTCATAATCTTCCGTTTTAAGAAGCTAAATTTTAAAAACCTATAATCCTATCGACTTACTAGGTTTTAAGCAAAACTAAACTTCAAATACTTAACTACCAATTAATTTCTAACTAAATTTTATTTTTTAACACCAGCTTCCTGAAAATGAGAAATATCAGCCAGTGTATTTTCCCCAAGCACCTTTAAAGAGGCATCCCGAACCTGGATCATCAGCTTATGCACCGAACAGAACTTCTCATCCGGGCAATCGTCACAGGTTTCATAATAATTAAGGCTTACGCAGGGAACCATCGCAATGGGTCCCTCCAAAACCCTGATCACCGCAGTCATTTTAATGTCTTTTGCCTCCTTGATCAGGTAATAGCCTCCGCCTTTTCCTTTTTTAGACCCCAGAAAACCAGATTTCCGAAGCTCTAAAAGGATACTCTCCAGAAATTTCTGAGAAATATTCTCACTTTCCGATATTTCTGAAGCCTGCACCGGGCTCTTGCCTTCTTTTCTCGCGATATAGCTAAGAGCCTTAATTCCGTACTTGGTCTTTTTTGAAAGCATAAGGCGAATATAAAAATTATCCGCCTGCCTTCTTTAATTGTTCAACGCGTTTTTTAGATCTGCAATAATATCGTCCACATGCTCCAGTCCTACAGAGACCCGAATAAGCCCTTCTGAAATCCCGGCTTCCAGCGCTTCCTCCCGGCTCAGTTTGCTATGCGTTGTCGAAGCAGGGTGAGTCACGATGGAGCGCGTGTCTCCAAGATTTGCCGATCTTGAACAGAATTTCAGGTGATCGATAAACTTTCTTCCGGCCTCCACACCACCTTTAATTTCAAAAGCCACGATATTTCCGCCCAGTCGCATTTGCTTCTTCGCAATCTCATACTGCGGATGCGATTTCAGAAAAGGATATTTCACCCATTCCACATTCGCTTCCGCTTCCAGGAATTCTGCCACTTTTAGTGCATTTTCACAGTGCTTTTCCGCCCTTACCGGGAGAGTTTCCAGACTTTTCGAAAGCACCCAGGCATTAAAAGGCGAAAGCGCGGGACCGGTATTCCTGCTGAAAAGATAGATCTCCCTGATCAATTCCGCGTTACCTACCGTGATACCGCCAAGCACTCTTCCCTGCCCGTCTATCATTTTGGTAGCCGAATGGATCACAAGATCTGCTCCAAATTTGATAGGATTCTGTAGGTATGGCGTTGCAAAACAGTTATCGATGATCAGCAATAAATTGTGTTTTTTGGCAATTTCACCAAGGTATTCCAAATCCAGAATATCCACTCCGGGATTCGTGGGAGTTTCAGCAAACAGAATCCTGGTTTCCGGCTTGATCAGGCTTTCAATTGTTTCCGGTTCCTGTACGTTGAAATAACTGTGGCTGATGTTCCACTTCGGAAAATACTTTGTAAACAAGCCATGCGTTGAGCCAAAAACTGATCTTGCAGAAACGATATGATCACCGCTGCTCAGCAGGGCCGCTAAAGTTGAAAAGACCGCCGCCATTCCGGTGGCAAACGCATAACCGGCTTCCGCACCTTCCATTTTGGCAATTTTCTCAACAAATTCAGAAGTATTGGGATTAGTAAACCGGCTATAGATATTGCGCTCTTTTTCTTCCGCAAAACTGGCGCGCATATCTTCAGCATCTTCAAAAACATAACTTGAAGTAAGATAAAGTGGCGTAGAATGCTCTAGAAATTGGGTTCTTTCCGTTTGTGTTCGTACGGCAATTGTTTCAAAGTTTTCCATTAAGCTATTTTTTCTGATAATTTTAAAATGTCTCCAAATACACCTCTAGCGGTAACCGCTGCTCCTGCACCGGCACCCTGGATGACAATTGGTCGATCGCCGTAAGACTCGGTATAAATCTCGAAAATCGAATCGGCTCCTTTTACCTGTCCCAGACTGCTGTCATCGGGTACAGAAACCAAACTGACCTCCAGTTCTCCCTTATCCTGTTGCAAGTCTCCGGAAAGATCGCCAATAAAACGCAAAACATGATTCGGTTTTTGTTCTTCTTTTATTTTCTGATAGGTTTCATCTAATTTATCCAGGTTGGAAATGAACGTCTGCGCATCCCCGCCTCTGAATTCTTCCGGCACTAGGTTTTTGATTTTTACATCTTCAAATTCATTCTGAAGATCCAGTTCACGAGCCAGGATGAGCAATTTCCTTCCCACATCATTTCCATTCAGATCCTCCCGCGGATCTGGTTCTGTAAAGCCTTTTCCGATCGCATCTTTTACAACGCTGCTAAACGAGCGGTCTTCCGAAGAAAAAGTATTAAAAAGGTAACTCAAAGTCCCTGAAAAGACACCGCGAATCCTGGTAATATTTTCTCCGGAAAGGTGCAGGATTCTAATGGTATCGATTAGCGGAAGTCCTGCGCCTACATTGGTTTCGTACAAATACCGCTTCTGATTCTTTTCCAGGTTTTCTCTTAATTCATTATAAAACTGAATGTCCAGCGTATTCGCGATCTTGTTGGAAGAGATCAGGTCAAACCCATTTTTCACCAATTTAGGGTATTGCTGAACAAAATCCCTGCTCGCCGTATTATCCACCGCGATCAGGTTTTCCAGGTGATGCAATTTCGCAAAATCAAGAATTTCTGAAACCGAAGAGGTTCTTTCCGAATTTTGCAATTCCTCCTTCCAATCGGCTGAAATTCCACGATCGTTCAGTAACAGTTTCCTGGAATTTGCCACCGCGAAAACATTCAGTTTGATTTTCTTTCGTTCTTCGATGGATGCAGCCGATTGCAGGATCTGATCGATCAAAGTTCCGCCAACATTTCCATGGCCAAAAATGGCAATATTGATCTTTTTATAAACTTCGAAAATCTCCCCATGAATCACATTCAAAGCTTTATGCAATTGCGTTTTTTTCACCACCAGACTCACGTTTTTCCCGGTGAGGGTATTATTAAAAAGCAGCGGCACGATCTGGTTCCTGATCAATGCATTATAAGGCTTGTGAAAAGTACTTAGATCCTGGCCCACGATCGAAATTACCGAGACGTCATCTACCACAGAGATCTTGTTCACATCTTTGGAATAGAAATCACTTTCAAATTCCCGTTGCAGAGCGCTTACCGCACGATTGGCATTTTCTGCGTCGACCACCAGTCCAATCCCTCTTTCCGAAGAACCCTGGGAAATAATGCTCACACTAATCCCGCTGTCTCCAAGTGCACGGAAAATTCGAGCATCAACACCCGATTTCCCCAAAAGTCCGCGTCCTTCCAAATTTAAAAGAGAAGTATGCTCCAAAACCGAAAGCGATTTAATGCCCTCTTTCGTAGGTTTCGCGGTGATCAAAGTCCCCTGGTTGTCGTTATTGAACGTATTCAGAATACGTAACGGGATATTTTTTTCAATTAGTGGAATGATGGTTTTCGCATGCAAAATGGTCGCACCAAAATTCGCCAGCTCATTCGCTTCGTTATATGAAAGTTCTTCAATTCGCTGTGCACTGCGAACCAGATCTGGATTCGCAGTAAAAATCCCGTCAACATGTGTATAATTCTGAAGCTCTTCCGCATCCAGATAGTTCGCAATAAGTGCTGCGGAATAATTACTTCCGTTTCGACCAAGCGTGGTGGTTTCGCCATTTTCTGTAGAACCGATGTAACCGGTCACAATATTGACCGTTTGCCCGTTGTGTTGCTCGAAATGTTTCAGGAAAAATTCTTTTGAAATCGCCTCCAGCGGCTGCGCATTTCCAAATTTGTCATCGGTTTTTAAAAGCTGACGGGAATCGGTAAAATGAGCTTTATGGCCGCGCTCCTGTAAAATTGCCGTTATCAGTTTCGCAGAAAGGATCTCTCCTTGAGCCAACAACTGGTCTTTCACCTTCACGCTGTAATCACCAAGCAACCGCACGCCTTCCAGCACATTTTCTATATTTCTGAATTCTTCGGAAAAATCAACCTCAGCAAAATCACTGTGCTGATATTTCCTGAATTTCTCAAATTCAGAAGAATAATCCTGATTGGCAGCTGCCAGCTCCAGAAGTTCTTCCAGCTGATCGGTTGTTTTTCCTCTTGCTGAAACGACCACCCCAATTCGTTCCTGATCTTTGATCTTTTTCTCGATGATCTCCAGAACAGTATGAATCCCGGTTCCATTGGAAAGAGATTTTCCGCCAAATTTGACGATTTTTAGCTTATTTCCCCGCTGGAAAATTCCGGAGATGATCTGTTCTACCTGCTTGGCTTCGATCAAAAAAGCGTCATGACCGTGAACCGAATGAATTTCGCTGTAAGTCACCTTATTGCTACTTTGGGCAAGCTGTCTATGGGTTTCTCTATTTTCTTCCGCAGTAAAAAACAGATCGGAATCGACCCCAATAATGCAGATATTAGCCTGAATTTGCTCCAGTATCTTATCTAATTCAGGTCTTCCACGAGAAACATCGATCGTTCTTAATAATTGGTTCATCAACTTATAGGCTGGAAGTTGAAAACGTTCCTGCAATTTGTTACCATGGTGCAACAACCAGCTTTCCACATTGAAAACCTGCAATTCCTCGTTGGTACTTCTTTTGAAACGTGATTTAAAAGATTCCGGTGTACGATAACAAAGCATCGCGTGCATTCTTGCATCATGAACTGGATTCTTGGAGTTATTCAGAAATAATTCCTGCACCTGGCAATTCGCAATCAGCCAGTCGGTCGATTTCCAGTCGGTTGCGATTGGTATCAGGTTTTGCGTTATAAGCGGATTGATCGCGGCCATTTCCCAGGCGATCCCGCCACCCAAAGAACCTCCGATCAGTGCAAAAAGCTGGTCAATCTTCAACTGCTGAAGACCCAACAGAAAAATTTCTGCAATATCGCGAGCGACAAAATCTTTATAATTTTCGATGATAAAACCATCATATCCATTACCCGGAATATTAAAAGCGAGGATCGTATATTTATTGGTGTCGATACATTTTTCTTCCCCGACGATCTCTTTCCACCAACCATCTTCGCCCGCAACATTGGAATTGCCGGTAAGTGCGTGGTTGATCATGACCACAGGCGCCGAATTTAGCGGCTGACCAAAGACTTCATATGACAGTTTTAGATCCTGAATCGTTCCGCCGGAATTTTTAAAATCCTGAATATGTAATTCGTGTAGCATTTTCTTTTTTTAAGAATCCGGGAAAGCCTGAACTCTCCCGGATCATCTAATCAAAACTCAAATAATTAAACTAAATCTCTCTTTTTCAACTTTGTAAATACACCTTTCAGATCTGATTTCAGGTCTTCGATATCTTCCAGACCGACAGATAATCTGATCAAATCCTGGGTTACACCGGTTGTAGCCTGTTCTTCTTCGGTTAATTGCTGATGGGTGGTACTTGCCGGGTGAATGATCAAAGATTTGGTATCTCCAATATTTGCCAGCAAGGAGAAAATTTGGGTTTCATCGGCAATTTTCTTGGCATCTTCATAACCACCTTCCACACCAAAGGTTACCAGCCCACTTTGACCTTCCGGTAAATACTGTTTCGCCAGATCGTAATATTTATTGTCTTCCAGACCCGGATAGTTCACCCATTTCACTTCCGGCTGCTCTTTCAGCCATTTTGCCAGTTCGAGTGCATTTTTGCTATGTTCTTTAATTCGAACTTTTAAAGTTTCCAAGCCCTGAATGATCTGGAAAGCGTTATAAGGACTCAAAGCTGCACCATGATCACGCAAACCTTCGATTCTTACTTTAGCAATAAAAGCTGATTCCTGCAGCACATCGTGGTAAACGAGTCCGTGGTAGCCTGGAGAAGGCTCGGTAAATTCAGGAAATTTCCCGCTGGACCAGTCGAATTTACCAGCATCGATGATCACACCTCCAAGAGTGGTTCCATTTCCATTAATATATTTTGTAAGTGAATGAATCACGATATCAGCCCCATGCTCAATCGGATTTAATAGATATGGAGTGGCTACCGTATTATCAACAATAAAAGGTACTTTGTAAGCCTTTGCTTCTTTTGAAATCGCTTTCAGATCCAGCACATCCAGTTTCGGGTTTCCTAAAGATTCCGCAAAGAAAACACGCGTGTTTTCCTTTGCCGCTTTAGTGAAATTCTGAGGATTTTGAGGATCTACAAATGTTGTAGTGATCCCGAATCTCGGTAAGGTGTTTTTCAAAAGATTGTAGGTCCCGCCATAAAGACTGCTGGAAGCCACGATATGATCACCGGCTCTTAGCAAAGTCAGCAAAGCAGTATTGATGGCTGCGGTTCCCGAAGCGGTTACCACCGCTCCAATTCCTCCTTCGATGGCAGCAAGGCGCTGTTCCAGGATATCATTGGTAGGATTATTTAGGCGTGTATAAATAAAGCCTGGTTTTGCCAGCGAAAAAAGATCGGCAGCATGATCGCTGTCATTAAACACGTATGAACTTGTTTGATAAATCGGCACGGCGCGGGTTCCGCCATTTAATTTAGTATTGTGTCCCGCGTGTAATGCCTGTGTTGAAAATTTTTGAGTACTCATGATGTTGTTTTTTAAAGTTTAATTCAGTGATAAAAAAAAGTCTCCCTTGTTTTGCTATTACCAGGGAGACTTGTGAATTGAACTTTACAACTAAATTATCTCAAGTTTTGGTAATAGCGACTCATGCTGCGCATACGCATCATCATGCTACACATTATCATTTCTACCATTACCAAATTTTTCATTTTCTATTATTTTAAAATTTTCATTATGCTCACCTTATATATCTTTTTTCAGGCTCAGCATGCTTTTTATCCTTTACGTCATCCTGAACCCGCTTCAGGATCTTTTAAGAAGCTGAAACAAGTTCGGCTTGACGAAGCTTAATAAGAACAAAAAAAGCCGCTGCGGTTGGCAGCGGCTTTTTGCAAAATATATCTTTTCAGAATTATGCAATAAGATGCGCTGCGGAAGTATTCCACATCATTCGCATCATCATATTACAAATTGTTCTGATCATTGTCTTCATTGATTCGGTACAAAGATAACGACGGACTTTTTTAATTTCCAAGCAATTGCAAAAGATTTATTGAAATTTCATTTTATCTGCCTGATTTTTGAGAATACAGAATTAAGAATTGAATTTTTCTATTGTATTTGAGAAAGACCCTGATCAAGTTCAGGGTGACGGATTTTATAACAGACAAGAAAAAAATTTGCGTTAGGGATTGAGCGGGTTGTCTGAGCTCTTTGGAGTGCAGCGGAAAAAGCGAGCCGCGAAAGCCCGGCGCGAGGCTTGAAAAGCCGAAGCGCAACGCCCAAAATCTCAAAATTTGAATAATTATTGTTGAACGGATAACAGCGAATTTTACAAGAAGAATAAAATGACGTTAAACTAATTTGCTATCGCGCTTATTTTTTTACATTTGTAACCAATTATTGAAAGGGACAGATTTGACTGATTGCAACCCTAAATACACCGAGGTGTATTCAAAATGCTAAAGCAGTAGTATTGAACTTCTCATTAGCCGCACCTGTCAAATTTTTCCATTCGTAAAATCTTAAAAAAGGTAGTTGAATGGCTTACTTATTTACTTCGGAAAGTGTTTCTGAAGGACATCCGGATAAAATTGCTGACCAGATCAGCGACACACTTTTAGATAATTTCCTGGCATTTGATGAAGAATCGAAAGTTGCCTGTGAAACTCTTGTAACGACAGGACAGGTGGTTCTTGCCGGTGAGGTTCGCAGTAACACCTATCTCGATGTTCAGAATATCGCTCGGGACGTGATCAACGACATTGGTTATACCAAAGGTGCCTACAAATTCAGTGGTGATTCCTGTGGTGTGATCTCTTTGATCCATGAACAATCCCAGGATATCTACCAGGGTGTGGACCGCGGAAATAAAGAGGAACAGGGAGCTGGTGACCAGGGAATGATGTTTGGTTACGCGACCAATGAGACGGAAAATTACATGCCTTTGGCGCTGGATATTTCTCATAAGATCCTGATCGAACTGGCAAAGCTTCGTCGCGAAGGAAAGGAAATCGAATATTTACGACCTGATTCAAAAAGTCAGGTAACCATTGAATACAGTGATGATAATGTTCCTCAACGAATCGTGGCTGTGGTGGTTTCTACTCAGCATGATGATTTTGACAGCGATGACGACGCGATGCTGAAAAAGATCAAAGAAGACATCGTGGAAATTCTGATTCCGCGCGTGAAGGAGCAGTTGCCAGAATATGTTCAGAAACTATTCAATGATGATATCGTCTATCACATTAACCCAACCGGGAAATTCGTGATTGGCGGACCTCACGGAGATGCCGGGCTTACCGGAAGAAAAATCATTGTGGATACGTATGGCGGAAAAGGTGCGCACGGTGGTGGAGCCTTCTCAGGTAAAGATCCTTCTAAAGTAGATCGCTCGGCAGCTTACGCTTCCAGACATATCGCGAAGAATCTGGTAGCAGCCGGTGTGGCTCCTGAAGTTCTAGTTCAGGTATCTTATGCTATTGGAGTTGTGGAACCGACTTCTATTTCAGTTTATACCTACGGAAAGAAAAACACCGATCTTAGTGATGGCGAAATTGCTAAAAAAGTACGTGAGATCTTTGATATGCGTCCAGCAGCGATTGAAGATCGCCTGAAACTTCGAAATCCTATCTATCGCGAGACCGCGGCTTATGGCCACATGGGTAAAGAACCGAGGACAGTTACAAAGATTTTTGAGAGTCCGTACAGCGGAAAGATCACGAAAGAAGTAGAATTGTTTACCTGGGAAAAGCTGGATTTCGTTGAAAAAGTGAAAGAAAAAATTCCTATGAACGAATAAGGAATATTTGAAAAAGCCGCTTCGAAGCGGCTTTTTTGTTTTAGTTCGGTTCTTAAAAAATTTCTTTTATTAAATTATTTTTCAGTTATTTAGATTTCTTTAAGATTTCTTTATGACTTCCAAAAAATTAATGCAGGTACTAATCACCTGTCTCCTGTCTGGTTTTGTCTTTTCGCAAAGCAGCAAAATTTCAATCACTGAACTACCAGACTGGATCCAGCCTGTTCAGTTTGAAAACGCTGATGAGGCACTTGAAAAAAAAGCGGGTAGTTTTCTATATCTGCTGGTCGACAACCAAGATCATATTCCGCAGCAAAAATCTTTTCGCCACCGCGCCTACCAGATATTCTCCAGCCAGGGAATTCAGGATGCCGGCGACATTACAATAGATTTCGATCCTGAATACCAAGACATCGAATTTCACAGTTTGAAGATCATTCGTGATGGAAAAACCATCAATAAATTATATCTGAAAGACATCCAGACCGTCCAGCGAGAGAGCAATATGGAACGTCACATTTTTGATGGAAGCCTGACGGCAATTGTAAATATTTCAGACGTAAGGGTGAACGATATTATCGAATATTCGTACACACTCCACGGCTACAACCCCGTACATAAAGGAAAATATCAGAATACGTATTACCTCGATTTTTCAGTTCCTCTTGGCAGACTACACACCGAAATTCTTACAGATCGCCCTATTCACTATAAAGTGTTTAATTCAGAACTCGAACCAAAGATTTCCAATCGAAATGGTCTTAAAAGTTATGCTTTTGACATCCTTCAGCCAAAAACTGTAGATTATGAAGACAATGTCCCTTCCTGGTACGACGCCAATTCCTATGTGCAGTTTTCAGAATATACAAGCTGGAAACAGGTAGTTGGCAATTATGAGCCTTATTTCCGTGTAGACCACGCTACCAGGAAATTCCTTCAGCAGCAGCTGGCAAACGATTTTTTTGAACCCAATGAAGACAGCCTGACCCAAATCCTGCGTTTTGTACAGGATGACATTCGCTATCTTGGTTTCGAAGGCGGACTGAACTCCCATAAACCAAGTGACCCAAAAGAAGTTTTTGAAAGACGTTTTGGAGATTGTAAGGATAAAAGCCTCTTGCTGGCAGAACTTTTGAAAACCCAGGGAATACAAGCCTTTCCGGTTTTACTGAATTCAGTCGGCGGCCAGGAAATCACTGAAATGCTGCCTTCTGCCAAGCTTTTTGACCATTGTATCGTGCAGGTGCAGACCGATGAAGGCGTTCGTTATATAGATCCTACCATTAACAACCAGGGCGGTTACCTCTATTCGACCTATTCTCCAGATTATAAATTTGGACTGGTCTTGTCCAATTCGTCTTCGGAAATTGTCAAATTCCCATCGAACGAATCCAAACCGGTAGAGATATTTGAAACCATTCATGTGGAAGATATTGGTGGTGATGCCACCATGAACGTTAGCACGACTTATTATGGCTCGAATGCGGATGCCCGCCGAAGTGAATTTTCTGATAGCAGCCTGGAGTCGATACAAGAAAATTACCTGGATTATTACCGACTCATGTATCCCAGTATCGAGGCCGATGAAGAGATTATTTTTGACGACTTCCGAGGGGAGAATAAAATCATTGTAACTGAATCTTATAAAATCCCTGGTTTCTGGTCACCGAGTCCTGAAAACGATCAGATCATACAGGCCGATTTTTATCCTCTTTCCCTGGACAGCTATGTATTTCCTTCAGAAAATACGAACAGAAAAATGCCTTTTTATTTGAATGATGAACTGAACATTAATCATAATATCGCGGTAATCCTTCCGGAAAGTTGGAATATTGAAGAAGACGAGGTAAATATTTCTAATAAAAATTTTCAGTACAACTATGAAGTCAGCGGCTCCGGAAAAAGAATTGACATTAGCCATTCTTACAAAAACCTCAGCGCTTTTGTAGCCCCGGAAGACTATTCGGCTTATGTAAGTGATATCCAGGAAATACAGAAAAATCTTACCTATAGCATCACCTACAATAAAGGTTTGGGCGATAGTATCGCCACGGCGGGCATCAGCTGGCCGTCTGTGATGATCATCGCTATTGCCCTTTTTGCTTTTTCATTTCTATGTTATAAGGTGTATTACCGCTACGATCCTCGGCCAGAATTAGATCCCAGGGTTTTTCACCGCCCAATTGGCGGTTGGTTGGTTTTGATCGCCATCGGCCTTTGTGTCGCACCTGTCGTCATGCTGGTTCAATTATTTCAGACACCGGAATATCTGGGACCTGCCACCTGGGAACTCTGGCGCACAGGAAATCCGGGAATGACCTTATTTATTCTTTTCGAAATGATCTATAACTGTGGAATCCTGGTCTTCGGAATATTTGCGGCTATCGTTTTCTTTAAAAAGCGAACAATCGCGCCCAAGGTTATGATCGTCTATCTGGCGGCTAGCTTCGTTTTTCTTTTGGCCGATACCGTGATCGCCCTCAGCCTTATGCCAGATTATTTTACACCACAGGAAGAGAGTGAATTCTATGGCGAAACCTTGAAGGCTTTTTTCAGGGCAGGTATCTGGATCCCGTATTTCCTGGTAAGCAAGCGTGTAAAAGAAACTTTTACCGTCACCCTTAAAGACGAGCCGGAACCACTGGAACCAGCAGAGGAAGAGGTGTTGATCCCTCTTGAATAGACTCTGAAGCTCATTAAGAGCTTTCAATTTTATCATTTCTTCGGAAAACCTTAACAACGGTGCGCATTTTAAATCCCTAATTTTAAAATTCACCAAGCAGGTTTCCAATGTCTTTATTTAAAAAAATCAGAAACACCGTTAAGCTACTACAGTCGGTTGATATGGATCAACTGGCCAAGATCAACCAGAAAATCGATCTCGCCGAAGCCATGAAAACTTTAGGCAAACTCGATGACCGACAGTTAGTGGGTTTGATGAGAATGTTAAAAACCAAGAATAAAAAAGGACAACACGACCTCCCTCCTATTGACGGGGATTTTTACAACCTTGACCTGAAACTTACTCCGGAACAACGCGAACTGCAATTAAAAGTTCGCAATTTCATGGAAGATGAGATCAGGCCGCTTGTGAATGATTACTGGAAGAAGGACCAGTTCCCTTTTGAGATCATCGATAAATTCAAAAAAATGAATATCGTAGGTGTTCCCTATGAAGGCTATGGATGCCCAAATTTGCCGTTTTTGATGGAAGGTATCATCGCACAGGAAATTGCGCGGGTAGATGTTTCCACATCCACATTTTTCGGAGTTCATAGCGGGCTGGCAATGGGTTCTATCTACCTTTGCGGAAGTGAAGAACAGAAACAGGAATGGCTTCCGAAGATGCAGAAAATGGAAAAGATCGGAGCCTTTGGTTTAACCGAACCAAATGTGGGCTCTGGAGTAGCCGGCGGACTCGAAACTACCTGTAAATTTGATGGCGAAAACTGGGTGCTCAACGGTCAGAAAAAATGGATCGGGAATGCCACTTTTGCTGATGTTACCATTATCTGGGCTCGCGATCTGGATTCCAACCAGGTGAAAGGATTTCTGGTTAAAAAGGAAAATCCGGGATTCGAAACCGAAAAGATCCAGGATAAAATGGCCTTGAGAATCGTTCAGAATGCGATCATCACTTTAACCGATTGTAAAGTTCCTGAAAGCGATCGCCTTCAGAATGCTAATTCATTTAAAGATACCGCTAACGTCTTGAGAATGACCCGCGCCGGCGTTGCCTGGCAGGCCGTTGGCTGTGCCCGAGGGGCTTATGAAAGCGCCTTGAAATACACCAAAAAGAGGGAACAATTTGGAAGACCGATTGCTTCTTACCAGCTGGTACAAAATCACCTGGTAGAAATGCTTTCTAATCTTACCTCCATGCAAACCCTCTGTTTCAGGCTATCTGAATTACAGGATCAGGGTTTACTGAAAGATGAACATGCGAGCCTGGCAAAGGTTTATTGCTCTCTGCGAATGCGGGACACCGTAAGCCAGGCCAGGGAAGTTATGGGCGGAAATGGAATTCTGCTGGAATATGATGTAGCAAGATTTGTGGCAGATGCCGAAGCGATCTACAGCTATGAAGGAACCAAAGAAATTAATTCGCTTATCGTAGGCCGTGCCATTACCGGTTACAGTGCTTTCGTGAGCTAAAATGAAAAAGAAAAATTTATGTCGTTATTGATTGTATGCCCGGGAAGGGATCCCGAAAACTGGATTGAGACCATACGTAAAAAAGATTCAGCCATTGAATGTTATGCTTATCCCGAAGACCACCAGAAAGAAGACGTAGAATTTGCGTTAACCTGGAATCATCCCCGCGGAATATTTAAGAATTATCCCAATTTGAAAGTTATCGCCAGCATGGGTGCCGGCGTAGACCATATTTTAAGCGATCCTGCTTTGCCAGACGATATCCAGATTACCCGGGTAGTGGATGATAAAATGACCGAGGATATGAGCAATTTTGTGCTCACCCAGGCTCTGGCCCGGCTTCGTAAAATACAAGATTATACCAAACACCAAACCGAAAAGAAATGGGATCGAACCCAGTATGGCCGCCCTCAGGACACTAAAATCGGGATTATGGGACTTGGAGTTTTAGGAGATGCCGTTGCCGAAAAACTTCATAAGAATAATTTTCAGGTCTATGCCTGGTCTCGTACTGAAAAAGATTGCCAGAATATTACCTGCTTCCACGGAAAAGAGCAAATGGAAGAGTTCCTTAGTCATGCTGAAATTCTCGTGTGCCTTCTTCCGCTTACAGAAGACACGCGCAATATCCTGAATGCAGACCTTTTCGACATGCTTCCCGAAGGAGCTTACGTGATCAATGTGGCACGCGGGGAACACCTGGTGGAACACGACCTGCTGGAAATGATCGATAATGGTCATCTTAGCGGGGCTTCTCTTGATGTTTTCAGGGAAGAACCTTTACCAGATGAACATCCATTTTGGGAACATGAAAAGATCAATATCACGCCCCATATTGCCAGTCTAACCAGCCCCGAGTCGGTAGTGCCACAGATCATTGAAAATTATGACCGCATGATGGATGGCAAACCTCTCAGGCATGAAGTAGAACTGGAAAAAGGATACTAACTAATTTTCTGAAATATGGACGCTTTCAAAAATATCATGGTAGCTGTAGATTTTAATGACAGCATTGGTGAATTAATGGTCTATGCCGATAGCCTGGCCGCAAAATATGATTCCAAGGTCTGGATCGTTCACGTGGCCGATCCGGAACCCGATTTCGTGGGCTACCAACCCGGACCTCAATACATTCGGGATCTGAAGGCTGAAGAATACCGGGAAGAACATCATAATCTACAGGAGGTATGCAAAAACTTTCTCAGCGAAGGCATTGACAGCGAAGCCTTACTCATTCAGGGAAGCACCGTGGAAACAGTGATGCAGGAAGCTAAGAAACTTCAGGTAAATCTATTGATCGTAGGCACGCACAAACATAGTTTTTTGCACAACCTGTTACAGGAGAACGTCTCCATGGAGCTGCTGAAAAAATCTGAAATTCCCATGCTTACTATTCCGATTGAGGAAATTTAGGCCGAGCTTGCCAGGTATTTCCTATATTCGAAATAAAAAATGCAGCCAACCAGCGAACAGCTTCTCAAGGTTCATAAAAGGATCGAAAGTTATATTCACCGCACGCCGGTGCTCACTTCCACGCTCATTAACCAATTAACCGGTGCTGAAATTTTCTTTAAATGTGAGAATTTTCAGAAGATGGGTGCATTCAAAATGCGGGGTGCGGCGAATGCGATTTTAAATCTTCCGAAGTCCAAGCAGAAGAATGGCGTAGTTACCCACTCTTCCGGAAATTTTGCCCAGGCGCTCTCACTAGCCGCAAAAAGTATTGGAGTTCCTGCCTATATCGTGATGCCAGACACTGCTCCGGAAGTAAAAAAAGCGGCGGTGCGAACCTACTGCGGGCAGATTACGGAGTGCCCTTCGACGCTGAAAGATCGAGAGCGAACCGCAGCTGAAATCGTAAAGAATACCGGCGCTACTTTCATTCATCCTTCGAACGACCTGGATGTCATTTTGGGCCAGGGAACCGCGGCGTTGGAATTATTGCAGGAACAGCCGGAGCTCGCAAGCATTATTTGCCCGGTTGGAGGTGGCGGGCTCATCGCTGGCTCTTCTCTTGCTGTAAAACACTTCGGAAAAAAGGCTACCTGCATCGGAGCCGAACCTAAGGCTGCTGATGATGCCTGGCGCTCCTTAAAAAGTGGAAAAATCGAACAAAATGAGTCGGCTGAAACGATTGCAGATGGCTTGAAAACCCAGCTCGGAGATGTCAATTTCCCGATCATCTTAGATAATGTTTCAGAAATCATACGTGTGGAGGAGCCGGAAATACTGGAGGCAATGAAACTGATCTGGCAACACATGAAAATTATCGTAGAAGCATCCAGCGCCACGACACTGGCCGCCATTATCAAAGAAAAAGAACGATTTCAGGCTCAGAAGATCGGGGTGATTCTCTCTGGTGGAAATGTGGATCTCGACAATCTTCCTTTTTAAGCCTGCTCTTTTACAACTGAAATACTTACCAGCATCTGGCCAATATGCCTCTGGGTGTGTTCCGCCGCGTGAAATAGCAACCCTAATACCGTGGAGGGCAATTGCTTCCGGCCAACACCTCTGAACTCGGTAAGACTTTCCGAAGGGATTTCCGGTAATATTTGCAGCATTTCGTCAATCTTATTTTCGGCATTTTCAACCAAAGTATCCAGGCTGATCGTTTCCTGCATCACCCCCTCCTTTTTAAGGTATGAAAACTGTTCTTCAGTCAAAGATTTTCCTTCCGCATAAGTCAGCATTCGATCTATGACCCCGCAAATATGTTGCAGGTGAAAAGCGACCGAAGCTCTTCCAGCCGGGCGGTCCCACAACAAATTTCCAGGAAAATCCCGTGTATAATTCCTGATCTCTTCCCTGGACTGAATGAGCGCATGAGCCACAGGTTGCAACAACGCGGGAATTCCCGCCACCGGGCCTCTCAGCCAGGCTTCCGGTAAATTTTCAGAATGCATAGTTTCAGTAAAAAATGTTCCGGAAATTAGAAATAAATAACTTCAAATTAAAAGAATTAATATCTTTAATAGGAGACTGAATTACTAAACCAACCAGAAAATGGAGCTGTATCTTACGGTTGCGATCATCATTATTGGGATCATCCTGTTCGTTCGGGATTATTTCTCGATCGACACCACCTCGATTATCATCATGGCTCTATTTATAGTTTCCGGCGTGCTTAGCCCGGAAGAAGGCTTTTCCGGTTTCAATCACCCTGCGACGATCACATTAGGCTGTATGTTCGTGGTTAGTGCCGCCATTTTTAAGTCTGGAATCATCGATGGTCTTAGTGCCAAACTGATCAGGATCGCGCGGCTCAATTACTTTTTCGCACTGGTCTCTTTATGCCTCACTTCTGCCGTTTTATCAGCATTCATCAACGATTCGGCCGTGGTTGCCATTCTGATTCCGGTTGCTTTGCTGGTATGCCGCGAAACCGGGATCAGTCCCGCGAGATTATTGATCCCCATATCATTTTCGGCATTGTTCGGTGGAACCTGTACGCTCATAGGCACTTCCACCAATATTCTGGTGAGCGGTTATGCGGAACAGCTGGGGCAGGAAGGCTTCGGAATGTTCGAGTTTTCTCTGGTTGCACTATGCCTTATGGCCATTGGTTTGACCTATATCTTTCTCCTCGGGCCCCTTATTCTTCCGAAGCGAACACCACCTGAAGGCGCCGGCCTGAAGAAGGAAGCCGAACGCTATATGGCTGAAATTGAATTGTTGCCAGAAAGTGAAGATGTTAATATTCCTATTTCCAGGTCGCATCTCGTTGTGGATCATAAAGTGCAGATCCTCCGTATCAAACGCAAACATACCCGGGTTTACGAGATCAATGGGGAAACCGTTTTGCGAAGCAACGATACGATTCGTATTTTGGTAGACCCGGTAAACCTGGCCAAGCTTAAGATAAAAAAAGGAGTAGCGCTGATTGGTGATGAAGAAGACATTCACGAAGTGGCTCCGGAAAAAACTCCCAACAAACTTCAAAGACCGAACGAAGAAAAAAAGATTTTTGAAGTAATGATTCCCTATGGCTCTGAACTCGCGGGTAAATCATTGAAAGAATTAAACTTTCGAAGTGTGTATTATGCTTCCGTGCTGGCCATTCGCCACCGGAAGGAAACCATTACCGAGGATGTAACGCACGTCACGCTCCGGGAAGGTGACATGATGCTGTTGTTTGCTTCGGAAAAAGCGCTGAACGCACTGACTACTGATAAATTACTGGTAACCCTTTCAGAATATCAGGGTAAAAAAGTGGATTATAAAAAGGCCATCCCGGCATTGCTCATCGTCATCGGGGTGGTTTCAGCAGCCGCACTGAATATCACTTCCATTTTGATCAGCGCCATGATTGGCAGTTTGTTGCTCATCACATTGACTATTTTGAAACCGCAGGAAGCCTACGAAGCCATCGAATGGAAGGTGATTTTTATGATGGCTGGCGTACTTTCAATGGGGAAGGCACTGGAAAAAACAGGTGGTTCAGAAATTATCTCGCAGTATATCTTTGAATCCCTGGGAGGCCTGGATCCCCGGTGGACGCTCAGCCTGATTTTCCTGATTACATTCCTCTCCACCAACGTGCTGTCCAGCAAAGCGGCCGCTGCGCTCATGACCCCAATTGTCATTAGCCTGGCCGGCGCAATGCAGGTAAGTGAAAGACCATTTTTGATTGGGGTGATGTTTGCGTGTTCCCTTACATTTATGACGCCAGTAAGTTATCCTGTAAATACGATGGTTTACGCTCCTGGAAATTATCGCTTCCGGGATTTTTTAAAATTCGGAACTCCTCTTAACTTTATCGTCTGGGTAGCCGCATCATTTTTGATACCGATATTTTTCCCATTTTAGTATGAAACGCAAAGTACGCCTACATAACCCCTTCAAAACCCGGATCATCGATGAAAAGCTGATCAGGGAACACCTGGCTCTCGAACGCACCAAACTGGCCAACGAGCGCACAGTACTTTCTTATATCAAAGCTTCGCTATATCTTTTGATAGGCGGAATTGCCCTGCTTCAGGTCAAGGATTACCAGGGCATTAGTACCATTTGGGTTGGTTATTTGTCATTATTTTTCTGTGTGTTGTTCCTGATCGTGGGAATTTCAAGATACATTGCATTGGAACGTAAACTCAACAAGCTCCTAAAACCGGAAAGGTCTTCTCCCAACCATCAAAAAGAAGAAAGCGAGTGACCCAGCAGATTGTACATTATTCGCTTCACTTTCTCGCTGTAGGTCTGATAGCCTATTTTTACGACCGCAAAAACTGGAAAAAATACTGGCTGATCTTAATCGCCACCATGTTAGTAGATCTTGATCACCTTCTTGCTACGCCTTTTTTCGATCCTGAACGATGCTCCATCGGTTTTCATCCTTTACACAGTGAGCTTGCTATCACCATTTATGTTTTAGGGATGATCTTTGCCAAAAATAAAGTTCTTCGGCTAGTGTTCATTGGTCTATTCTTTCACATGCTTACCGACCTGTTGGATTGCCTGTGGACCTATGCCCGTTGCGCCCCCTGCATGCAGGATATTTTCTGAAGTTAAAAATTGGCATTCTACGAAAAGCTTTTCAGAAATCTGATTCTGTTAATCTTGCCAAAAAAAATCGGCCGAACCTGGAAATTGCCCTGCACATTAACACAATTCTTTTATCTTTACACCGCAAAAAGAGCCAAAGAAATTTCTAAATTATGCACGTAGCCATCGCAGGAAACATCGGTGCGGGAAAGACCACGTTGACCAGATTATTAGCTAAACACTATAAATGGGAACCGCAGTTCGAAGATGTTCTTGAGAATCCATATCTGGAAGATTTCTACAACAAAATGGAGCGATGGTCGTTCAACCTACAGATCTATTTCCTGAATAGCAGATTTCGGCAGATTCTTCAAATTCGCGAAAGCGGAAAAAAGATCATCCAGGATCGTACGATCTATGAAGATGCCTACATCTTCGCGCCGAACCTGCATGCCATGGGCCTTATGACCAATCGCGATTTTGAAAATTATAAATCTTTGTTCGATTTGATGGAAAGCGTGGTTCAGGGACCAGATTTGCTGATTTACCTGCGTAGCAGTATTCCAAACCTGGTTTCCCAGATTCACAGTCGTGGCCGGGATTATGAGAATTCGATCTCGATTGATTACCTCAGCAGGCTGAATGAAAGATACGAAGCCTGGGTACACGGATATGATAAAGGAAATTTACTGATTATTGACGTTGATAATATTAACTTTGTAGACAATCCGGAAGATCTTGGGAACATCATTAACAGGATCGATGGAGAGTTGCACGGACTTTTTTAAAAGCAGAGAGAATTATGGAATCTACAAAACTGAAAAGACCTAAACACAAAGGATCACCAAAGTTGTTCGACAACCCGATCCTCGAAAAATTAACACATACGCATATTTCAATCCCATTGATCATCTTCGGAGTGATCTCAGCAGCATTGGTCTATTACGGGATTATTGAAAAAGGATTTCAGGTACCTATGATGATCGCCCTGTTCTTTGCGGGACTATTCTTTTTCACCCTGATAGAATACATCATGCACCGTTACCTGTACCATATCCCGGCCACCACGCCGAGAAAACAGAAGTTATCGTATACGATGCACGGGGTACACCATGATTATCCCAAAGACAAATCTAGACTGGCCATGCCTCCGGTACTTAGTTTGGTGATCGCCACGGTATTGTTCATTATTTATCGGGCTGTCCTGGGAGATTTTGTATTCGGATTTTTAGCCGGTTTCCTCATTGGGTATGCCGCCTATCTGGCCGTACACTATTCGGTGCACGCTTTTAAGGTTCCGAACAATTTCCTGAAGACTTTATGGCACCACCATAGTATTCACCACTATCGCGAGCCAGACAGGGCTTTTGGAGTATCTTCTCCTCTATGGGACCACATTTTCAGTACCATGCCCAGAAAATCACCAAAAAATCAGCGTGCGGCAGTGGGAACGAGCATCGATCCCAGTTAAAATGAAAAGCATTTAGATTTATATGAAATCCCGGTACACCACCGGGATTTTTTTATTTGATCCAACCGTTTTCCCGGGCATGATCTACTGCATCCTGGGATTTTTCCACCATCATGACCGGCACCGTATCAAAATTATCGATCAGGCTGCGAACCCGTTGCATTCGTTTTTTGTGTCGAACACTCCTTAGATAGATCGCCAGGATCCTGTCTGAATACTGTGCGGCTATATCAGTATAAATTGATGCGTCATGTTCACCGCTGTCCCCTATCAGGATAAATTTCATATCGGGATAGGTCTTCAGAATATTGGTGATTTCTTTTTGCTTATGTGGTTTTTCAGGTTTTACGGCACTTTCAAAAGGCGTACGGAGATCGCGTAATAAAATAGCTCCTTTGGGAAATTCATTATGATCAAGGAACAACTTCAGATATTCATATAAATTCCACGGACTGTTACTGAGATAGAACATCGGGTTCTTGTTCTTACCGGAAGCGCCCAGGTGTAATTTCTGATAAAATTCCGGAGCACCTTTTAACGGAATTCGGGCGTATGCATTCGTAAGCAGGGAATTTTTCAGCAGTCGCCATTTCAGGAAAGAGGTAACACCTGTATGCAGGATCGTATCATCAATATCACTAATGACCCCAAATTCCGCATCAACCGGCGGAACGAGAAACTCCCCTTCGAAGGGATCGCCCAGTAATTCTGTACGTTCTTCCAGTTCACTTCGGTAAAAAATATGATAACTCACCCAGCCTTCTTCCGTAGCATGTTCCGCAAGATTCTGCTCGATGGTCTTATCGATCAAAAAATAACCTTCATCATTGGTCTTCGTGAGTACATCCAGCTGGTCCCTGATCTGTAATTCGATCTTGGCATCGGGGATCTCAAAACTATCGAACTGCTTCCAGGTATTTTTGATGGTTTTGAAAACTGACTGGTCCTGAATGATCTTCAGCGGTTCATTATCGAGCGCCCTTCCCTTGATATATAGGTGCGAGTAGGTACCATAACTGCGATACGGTACCACGTAAACCTGTTCCAAATTGCGATACCTGCCAATAAGTTTTTTAAAGCGTTTGACCATGCAATAAGTAGTTTCAGTCAATTTACAGATTATGGGCACAACAAGGCAGGCAGCTTATTCATTTTATCAATATTTTAATATTATAGGCCTTCCAGTGCCTCTATGGCCTTTTCCATGTTTAATCCTTCGGAAAGTACCGGGCTGAAAAGGTCTCCCTTTTGCTGAAGCCGCTCCGGCATATTTTTCAGGTTGAAATCCTGAATTTTCAAACCTTTTTTAACTTCTTTCCACTCCAGGGGAGCTGAAACCGGAGCTGATTTTTTAGGACGCACGCAGTAAGCCGAAGCGAGCGTTTGCCCCCGCCTGTTCTGAAGATAATCCAGATAGATCTTTCCTTTGCGGTTTTTGATCACCCGCTCCATACTGGTAAGCTTTTTGGTTTGCTCCTGAATATAATAACAAACCAGTTTTGTAAAATCCCTCGCTTCATCGTAAGAATAATTGCCCCCCAGAGGCAGGTAAATATGGAGTCCGCTGGAACCGGAAGTTTTGCAGTAAGCCGGAACCTCGATATTTTCGAGAATTTCACGTGCCACCTGGGCCACTTCAATCACCTCTTCCAAAGTATTTTTATCAGAAGGATCCAGATCAATTACCGCATAATCTGGACGATCCAGATTGTGAATCGTTGAATTCCACGGATTGATCTCAATGCATCCAAGATTGGCCATATATAACAGGGTGGCCTCATCCTGACACAGCAAATATTCTATATCCCTTGCAGCCGATTTTGAATGGATTCTGGTAGTTTCCACCCAGTCTTCCAGCAAACCCTCATTGTCTTTCTGGTAAAATCCTGGCCTGCCAATTCCGTTGGGATGACGATGCATATTTTCAGGACGATCCTTGAGGTAAGGCAAAATATAATCAGCCACCTGCAAATAGTAATCGATCAGGTCATACTTCCGCAAACCCGAATCGGGCCAGTACACTTTGTCCAGGTTGGTCAGCTTCAGTTTCCTGCCGTCAATTTCCAGGGTATTATCAGAAGTGGTTTCTTTATTTTGGATATTTTCAGCCTGTTGTTGCTTCGGAATGGTTATTTCCGCTGGCAGCTTATCTTCCCTGATCGCTTTAAAAACCGGATGTCTTAGATGCTCATCCCTGGTCCATTCTGAAAAATTCACCTCGCAGATCACTTCCGGCGCTGTCCAGTTCGGCTTGCGACCTTTTAGCTTGATCTTCCGGGAAAACGGACTCGTTTCCTGCTGAAAGGGCTCCAGTTTATTCAGGATTTCCTGTTGTTGTGAAACCGAAAAACCCGTTCCGCAGTTCCCGATATAACGCAGTTCGTCATTTTCAAAAACACCTAATATCAGGGATCCAAACGGGGTAGCTTTCGAATCAGTATACCCGCAGATCACCGCTTCCAGGCTCTCAACAGCTTTGATCTTCAACCAGTTTTCAGACCTTCTGCCAGGATCATACAAAGAATCGGCTTTTTTGGCAATTACACCTTCCAGTCCGGCTTCGATCGCTTTATTGTAAAATGCAGTCCCCAGGGACTCAATGTGATCACAATAGATGGCCAGTTGCGTATCTTCCAAAACTTCCGGAATTAGTGATTTTCGCTGAGTGAGCGGGAGATCCAGCATGCTGTGCCCGTTCAGAAACAGCATATCAAAAACATAATATCGAAGCGCTCCTTTGGTTTTTGAGGAATAATTCTGAAGCTCCTGAAACAGCGGTTTTCCTTCTTCATCCAGCACCACGACTTCCCCATCCAGGACCACATCCTGCGGGATCTGTTCCAGGTCCTGGACCAGGTTCGGGAATTTGGAATTGTACGATATACCGTTTCGGGAATGAATATAGACCTGGCCGTCGCTAACATGCGTGATCAATCGGTAACCATCCCATTTTAATTCGTAAATCCAGCCCGGATCGTTAAAAATTTCTTTAGCCGGAGTAGCCAGCATGGGCTGTACCGGGTCACGGAGTTTTAAGGTAGATCGGGTTTCAGGTTTTGCTTTTCCAGAAAAGTAATCTTCCGCATCATAATTAAGATCGGTTGAAAAATCATCTTTTTTCTTGATAAGTAACCAGTGATTCTGCGTTTCTTTCCTGTTGGTTCTCACAAGTGCAAATTCACCTTTCAGCTTTTTACCATTAAAGACCAGTTTTAAATCGCCATTTTTATAAGCATTGGAAAGATCCGAATCCTTTGTGCCCGAATAAAAAAGTCCCTCATCCCAGATCCACATATCGCCAGCGCCGTAATTTCCCTTCGGAATATTCCCTTCAAAATGCAGGTATTTTACAGGATGGTCCTCGGTTTCCACCGCCAGGCGCTTATCGCGATGGCTCATGGAAGGCCCTTTAGGAACGGCCCAGCTTTTGAGGACGCCATCAATTTCCAGCCGTAAATCGTAATGCAAACGTGTTGCCTCATGGCGCTGCACCACGAACCGACCTTTGTTCGAAGCGTCGACCTCCGCTTTTGGTTCAGGAGTTTTAGAAAAATTCCGCTTTTTTTGGTATTCCTCGAGAGACATCTTTTACGATGCTTTGCTTTTTTTCTTTTTCTTTTCCAGACTGGCTTTGAGCTGAGCCATCAAATCTTTAGCAGGCGTTGGTTTGCTGTCATATTCTTCAACTTCCTGCACCTCGCCAGTTGCTTTGGATTCAATAATTTTCAACAACTGATCATTGTAAACGTCTTTGTACTTTTTGAGATCGAATTTGGAAGTATATTGCTCAATAAGCGAAACTGCCATCTCCACTTCTTTCGGTTTGACCTTGGTAGTCGAAATCTTGAGGTCTTTAGGGTTTCTGATCTCGTCATTGAACCGGATCACGTGCAACACCAGCACATTTTTATAAACTCCCACGAGGCTCAAATGTTCCTTTTGCCGCATGACGAAAGTGGCTACACCAAGTTTGCCGGTCTTCTTAAGCGCATCGCGAAGTAAATTGTACGATTTTCCACCTTCCTTTTGTGGTTCTATGAAATAAGGTTTTTTGAAAAGCACATCAGCCACTTCTTCTTCATCGATAAATTCTTCAATATCGATGGTCTTACTTTTCTTCATGTTAGCCTTTTCAAAGTCTTCATCCTCCAGGATCACATAGCCTTCTTCCTTTTTGAAACCTTTGACGATATTTTTCCATTCCACCTCTTTTCCCGAATTTTCGTTCACCCGCTTATAGCGAATACGAGCATGATCGCTTTTATCCAGCATATCGAGATCCAGTTTCCGGTCTTCGGAACCAGAATACAATTTGACCGGTATGGAAACCAGTCCGAAACTAATTGAACCATTCCAGATCGATCTCATATCAGTTGTTTCTTAAAGCTTTGATCAATTCATCTTTAGACATCTCACTACGACCTTCAATTCCCACCTTCTTTGCTTCTTCGTAAAGATCGTCTTTCGTGCGATCTTCATATTTTTTGGCCTTTCCACCTTTTACTCCGGATTGGGAATCGTTGGCGATTCGTGCTGCTTTTTCCTTACTCATCCCTTTATCGCGAAGCTTTTCATATTGTTCGTCATTTTTAATCTGGTTTCCGTGATCCTTAGCCATTGTAAAATAATTTGAAGTCCTGTTAAAGCTACGATTTGTTAAGGATTTTTAATGGACGTAAAGACTTCGTTAACTATGATTTAACCCAAATTCTTAAGAAGCTACTAATCATAAGAATGTCAATTTTATGATCTTCAGGAGTTTTCCGTGGTAACAGATTTTAGTCGGCTTTTTCCTGATAAAAAAAGTTTAAAAGGGGGTTAAAATGGTTAAAAAAATGGCTTCGTAGCAGGCTTCCGATTAATTTTGTGAGGCATAAAAATAAAGGGGGAGGATAGTAATGAGATTGGCGGAAAAAAGAAAAACCATCAATTATCTCGAAAAGCTGAGAAGAACGAATTTTAAAAGCGCATACATTTACAAAGTCGCTCACGACCACGAAAAGCGACTCATGCTGAAGAATTTTTACCTGCGGCTTTTTGAGCAGAAAAAAATGTTCATCGAGCAGATTGAACACCTGATCGACCAGTTAAAAAAGGAAATTTCACCTTTACCAGATTCGGAATTATTGAATTTCTACCAGCGGAAGAAATGCCAGGTTTCGCACCTGTACCTGCATTACAAGATGCGTTTGAATTATACCGATGTCTACAAGCGGGAAACGAAAGCCCTCAATAAATACCTGAAGTATCTATCGAAAATTAATCATGGCTGCGTTCGCGAAATCCTAATGGAACACAAGCACAAGGTAAAGCTGAACCTTACAGAAATGAACGGAACCGGCATTATGAAATTTCCGGTGGCCTAAAACAAAAAATCCCCTGTTGCTAACAGGGGATTTTTCTATTTTTAACGCCAAACGTTATTTCAAATTCTCTATTTCGGCTTCCACTTCCTCCTCTGTTCCGGTGAAGTTGTATGTCTTGACCTCTTTCTTACCATTTTCAACCGAGGTAACTTCAACCCTGGCCACCGTTTGGTCATTCTGGCTCGTTAACTGTACTTTCAGCTCTTTTTGCTGAGAGATCATGGAGGTTTCAACTCCCGGCTGAGGAGTTTCTCCTTCCGTATGACCGCCCAGGATTGGCGCCAGCACCAGGCCAATAAGGCAGGTAAGCTTGATCAAAATGTTCATGGATGGCCCAGAAGTGTCTTTAAACGGGTCTCCCACCGTATCACCGGTTACCGCGGCTTTATGCGCATCAGAACCCTTATAAGTCATTTCTCCATTGATCATCACTCCAGCCTCAAAAGATTTCTTCGCATTATCCCAGGCTCCTCCCGCATTGTTCTGAAAAATTGCCCAAAGTACACCACTAACGGTTACCCCGGCCATATAACCGCCTAGCATTTCCGCAATTTCAATATTGGCATAGCCGAAAATCATTGGCAGGAATGCGATCGCGATCGGGAAACCAATGGTGATCACCCCGGGAAGCAACATTTCTTTCAAGGCTGCCGTTGTGGAAATTTCCACACATTTATCATATTGTGGTTTGGCAGTTCCTTCCATAATCCCGGGAATTTCCTTGAATTGTCTTCGTACTTCCCGAACCATCTGCATGGCCGCTTTTCCTACCGAGCTCATTGCCAATGCTGAAAATACTACGGGCACCATTCCACCCACAAATAGCATCGCAAGAACTGGTGCTTTAAAAATATTGATTCCGTCAATTCCTGTAAAAGTCACGTAGGCAGCAAACAGCGCCAAAGAAGTGAGCGCGGCTGAAGCGATCGCAAAACCTTTCCCGGTCGCAGCGGTAGTGTTTCCTACTGAATCTAAAATATCGGTTCTTTCCCGAACTTCCGAAGGCAGTTCACTCATTTCCGCAATACCACCAGCATTATCAGCAATAGGCCCAAAGGCATCGATAGCCAGCTGCATGGCAGTCGTTGCCATCATCGCAGAAGCCGCAAGTGCGACCCCATAGAAACCAGCAAAAGCATAAGATGCCCAGATCGCAACGGCAAAAAGTAATATCGAAAAGAAAGTGGAGATCATTCCGGTTGAAAGTCCGGCAATGATATTGGTCGCCGCACCGGTACTGGAATTCTGAACGATTCCAAGCACGGGTTTTTTGCCTAAACCTGTATAATATTCGGTTACCGCAGAGATCACTCCCCCCACGATGATCCCGATAAGCGTTGCATAGAACACGCGCATCGAGGAAATCTCCTTGAATTCAAATCCATCGGCACCTCCTTCAAAGAATCCCATGGACATTGGCTGGGAAGGCAACATCCATTTTACGAGGAAGAAACTGGCTACGGCAACCAGGAAAATGGAGAACCAGTTACCAATATTCAAAGCTTTTTGCACTTCAGCTTCCTTGGCGTCATTCGATTTGATACGTACCAATAAAGTCCCGATGATCGAAATAATAATTCCCACCCCGGCGATCGCCATTGGTAAGAGAATGGGGCCTATTCCGCCAAAACCTTCAGCAGTGATATCTCCGCCCATATCCTCGATAATGTAATTACCAAGCACCATGGCCGCGAGTACGGTTGCCACATAACTTCCAAAAAGATCGGCTCCCATACCGGCAACGTCACCCACGTTGTCGCCTACGTTATCAGCAATAGTGGCCGGATTACGAGGATCGTCTTCAGGGATACCGGCTTCCACTTTTCCTACCAGATCCGCTCCAACATCTGCCGCCTTGGTATAGATCCCACCCCCTACACGGGCAAAAAGTGCGATCGACTCGGCTCCAAGAGAGAAACCGGCCAGAGTTTCCAGAACGACGGTCATTTCTTCCGTAGAAGTCCAGACACCGCCCATGAAATAATTAAAGAACAAAATGAAGAAACCGGTAAGGCCTAAAACGGCTAAACCGGCAACACCCAGCCCCATGACCGTACCTCCACCAAATGAAACATTTAGCGCTTTTGGCAAACTGGTTCTCGCGGCCTGAGTGGTTCGAACATTTGACTGGGTGGCGATTCGCATTCCCATATTCCCAGCAAGGGCTGAAAATATCGCTCCGCAAATGAACGAGATGATAATGAGCCAGTGGGTGGTTGGCACAAAATAGGCAATCGCGAGTAAGGCCAAACTGGCTACGATCACGAAAATGGTCAATAATTTATATTCTGCTTTCAGGAAAGCGAGGGCGCCTTCGTAAATATGCGATGAAATATCTTTCATTTTTCCGTCGCCGGAATCCTGTTTCATCACCCAGGATCTTTTAGACCACATATAAATGAGTCCGATTATTGCCAAAACAGCAGGCATATAAATCATTAGTGCTTCCATATTTGCGTTTGTGTTTGTTAATTAAATATTAAATGCGCACTAATGTAATAAAATCGGATATAATTAAAAAAGCAATAACTTTTTAAGGTTATTGCTTTTAGAATGATAATATATTTAGGGAATTGTTACGCAATCTGAAAACGCGACTTATCGCCTTCATAGTTTTCGTAGCGTTGCACGCATTCCTTGATAATTTTTCGAGCTTCTTCTGCATTTCCGAAATCACCGGTATCTACTTTTTTCTTTTCAAGGTCTTTATACACTTTAAAGAAATGTTCTATTTCCTTGATCATGTGGCCATTCAGTTCACGAAGATCTGTAAGCCTGTTCCAGATAGGATCTGAAACCGGTACACAGATGATCTTCTCATCAGGACCTTTTTCATCAGCCATATGGAAAACGCCAATCGCCTTACATTGCATGACCACACCCGGGAAGGTTGGTTCTGTAACCAAGACCAGCACATCCAGCGGGTCATCGTCCAGCGCAAGGGTTTCAGGAATAAATCCGTAATCTGCAGGATACATCATGGAAGAAAAGATCATCCTGTCGTAACGTACCTTTTTCAGTTCGAAGTCGTATTCGTATTTGTTTCGGCTTCCTTTCGGTATTTCAATCAGTACATCAAAAGTGTCAAAATTCTCAGACATTTTTCTTTATTTTCTACATTATAATTAAGGGGTGCAAAGATAGTCAAATTCAGGCTTTAAAACCTTAACTAAAAGTGAAAACCGAAATCTGCCGTAATTGCAAAGGATCTTGCATCAGGAACATCGAAATAATTTCCGCGGAAATGGGCATCGATGCGCAGGATCTTGAAAATATTGCCTATTCCCACGCTGTATTCATAGAATGGGTCCTGGTTCGGCACCCGAAGCGGCAACCCGGAAGCATCAATTTCCCTGCTACCTTCAGAAATATCTCCCCAAACAGCCCTAAAGCCAACCAATTCTCTTAGATTCAGCTTGCGCAGTAAGGGAATTCTGGAAAAAAATCTTCCGTTGAAATTATGGTCAAAATGTGCCGCCGCATACGAATCGGTCACAAATTCGTAGTAGTTCAGGGTTGGAAAAGTATTGTACATCGCGAAATAGGTCTGGTTCCCAGGAACCACGCTCAACAGGCCAAGAGGGATATCCCCAAAGGTTTTCCCGGCCTCGATGCTGAGATTGGAACGCCCCAGCCCTCCTATCAATAACGGCTGGTTATAAAATAACTGCAGTTTCTTATAATCAAAATCGGAATTCAGGATTTCTTTTACCCCAAGACTGTAACTCAGGAAAATGGTCGGAAATTCTTCATCGTTCACGATCTGCCGTTCGACGCCATAACCCGAGGTCTTCCTTCCCGGAGTAAAAGTTAGAATAGTAGAAATTTCAGACTGGTTGATGATAGAATCGGTCCTGGTACGGGAGGCATCTGTATAGTATGCCAGGCTAAAACCAGGTGAGGCCGGTTTGATCTCGCGATAGCTGGACCCTACCCGAAGCGTAAAATTCTTCAGTGGTTCCATGGAAATAGCGAAAACCGAAAGATTGATGCTGCTTAATTTATCGTTTGCGCCTACATTGATGAGGGACGAAGAAGCGAGGCTTCGACCAAGAACATCGGTTGAATTGGTCAAATTCGTACCAAGTTGCTCCACATCCCTTCGGTTCCCCCCGGAAATGATCAGCCTGGACTTTGGATCGAGCAGTACTTTTCCTGAAATTCCATACTTCAGCTTATCATCTTTAAAACCATAGGCTCCATAACCTTCGATTCGCCAAAGGTCATTCTGACCGAAATAGGTTCGGCCTCCAAACCTCAACCGCATTCCTTCCACATCGTTGAAACCGAAAGTACTGTAAATTGGGCCATAATCCCATCCGTTCATTTCCACATAACCAGATTGTGCAATGGTCGCGATATCATACAGCCTGTTGAAAGCCTTTGTTTTAGTTAGCGTATCCAACATGGTATAGATCCCTTTCTCATCCTTATTCAGCTCCTCCATCCTGTTCTGAGCCCAGAATTCATCACTGCGGTCATAGGCCTGGTTCTGCGGATTATAAACTTCCTGTTGGTAAAATGATGCCGGTTTCTTTTTATTGAACTGGTAATCGTTGTAGAGTATGGTACGCTTAGAATAGACGCCCCGAGAATCTTTTTTCTTGTTCAACCCAAAATCTGCCTGAAAAAAGTCCCGATTGATCAGGAAGATAGAGTCATTTAAAACATCATATTCCTGCTCGATGTACACCTGCTTCACCCAGTTAATATTGGCGCTCGGGCTGGTTTCCATATTGATCTGCTTCACCGCCCAGGTCGTATCGTTCACCCAAAAATCTCCGCTAAAAGTGAGTTCATTTTTTCGGCGTGGATAGTACACAATCTTGTAACACCATTTCTCCTGAATATAGGCACTATCTGCCAGGACATAATTATAGGTGTCGATCCCGTTGGTGGAAACCGGGCTTACAAAACTCTTATCATAAAATTTGATGTAATTCTTATAAATATCATAGTCATCATAAAAGCCTTTCACGAAATCGATCAGGTTTCTATTCTGGTTGAAACCGGAATTCTTATTCCCCAGTAAGACTTCTTTTTTCTCATTGATCGTATTATCTCCATAGACCTCGTTCAGGGATTCATTAATGAACATGGGCAGATAGGTTTTACCGGTAACCCGGTTGGTATCGGCATAATCGAAAATAAATTCCATCCCGTTAAAAATCCTGTTATTAATGACGGAACTATCAATGGTATTCAGGTCGAATTCCAGTTTTTCATATTTTCGGTAAGCGTACTGATCAAAAGCATACACCCCGTTTTTACGCCGATTGGCCCATACTTTTTTCAGAATTTCGATTGCCGGGTTACCCTTTTTCGGTGTTTTTCCGCGGTAGATCACCACTTCGTCAAGTGATGAAGCTTCCTCCTGAAGGATGATTTCCAGGTTCATATTAACCGCCTTCTGAAGCGCCACATCCCGAGTAGCATATCCTATAAAGGAAATGGTGATGGTATCATAAGAACTGGAAGACTGGAGGTAAAATTCGCCATTTTCGTTACTCGTGGTTCCTTCCGAAGAATTCTTAAAAACCACATTAGCGAATGGGACGGTTTCCCCGCTGGAATCTTTGACCACTCCCCCAACCTTTGTCTGGGAAAAAGCGATAAAACCAAAGAGTAGGAAAATGCTATAGAGAACTGCTTGTTTGTTCATGTTTGGGTAAAAAAAAACTCCATCTAAAAAGATGGAGTCAAAGATAAGTTGATTAGGTCTACTTATACATTACCTTTTTCACAGCTTTAACAACATCTTCGCTATTCGGTAACCATTCTTTAAGCAGAACCGGTGAATATGGTGCCGGAGTATCGGCGGTATTCAGTTTTACGATTGGTGCATCCAGAAAATCGAATGCTTTACTTTGCACCTGGTAAGTAATTTCAGTAGCCACATTTCCAAAAGGCCATGCTTCTTCCAAAATTACCAGTCGGTTTGTTTTCTTCACAGATTCGATAATGGCATCATGATCCATTGGTCGAACGGTACGAAGATCGATGATCTCACAGGAGATACCTTCTTCTTCCAGTTTATCGGCAGCGGCGTAGGCTTCTTTAATGATCTTTCCAAAAGAAACGATGGTCACATCATTTCCTTCTCTTTTAATATCGGCCTTACCAATTTCAATTACATATTCCTCTTCCGGCACTTCCCCTTTATCACCGTACATCTGCTCGCTCTCCATAAAGATCACAGGATCGTCATCTCTAATGGCCGCTTTCAGCAATCCTTTCGCATCATATGGGTTGGAAGGCACGATCACCTTTAATCCCGGAGTATTGGCATACCAGCTCTCGAAAGCCTGCGAGTGCGTCGCACCAAGTTGCCCTGCACTGCCGGTAGGCCCACGAAAAACGATAGGAATATTGAACTGTCCACCGCTCATCTGGCGCATTTTAGCAGCATTATTAATGATCTGGTCAATTCCAACCAGTGAAAAGTTAAAGGTCATAAATTCAATGATCGGTCTGTTACCGTTCATCGCAGAACCGATACCGATCCCGGCGAAACCAAGCTCAGAAATTGGTGAATCGATCACACGCTCCGGCCCAAATTCGTCAAGCATCCCTTTAGAGGCCTTGTAAGCACCATTATATTCGGCAACTTCTTCACCCATTAAGTAAATACTCTCGTCGCGGCGCATTTCTTCGCTCATTGCTTCGGCAACAGCTTCTCTAAATTGAATTGTCCTCATTCTGTTATTTAATGTTTTAATTCTGGAAGAGCAAAAATAGTAATTCACTTAGGTATATACCATATTTGCCGGGCAAAATTTTGGTTTTTTGCCAAAAAGGAAAACTTCGGAAACAGCTCCAACAACAAATTGCCAATAAAATTTCTGTTAAATTGAATTTTATTCAGAATAATTTTAATTTTCTGACAATTTTTCAAAAACACCAACCGAATTTACCAAAAATTTATTATGCATGCATAGCATTTTTTCTATAAAATTGGTTACCTTCGTGAGCGAAAACGTTTTATTAAAAAAAGAACTTTATATATGAAAATCCTGGTATGTATTAGTCATGTCCCAGACACTACTTCAAAAATCAACTTTACGGATGATAATACAAAGTTCGACACCAATGGTGTTCAGTTTGTAATCAATCCGAACGATGAATTTGGTCTTACCCGAGCCATGTGGTTCAAAGAAAAACAGGGCGCAACCGTAGACGTCATCAATGTTGGCGGCGCCGAAACCGAACCAACGCTTCGTAAAGCCCTCGCCATTGGTGCTGATAGCGCCATCAGGGTAAACACTGAAGCTAAAGACGGTTTTCAGGTGGCTAAAGAACTCGCCAACGTGGTAAAAGACGGTGGTTACGACCTGGTCATTGCCGGAAGGGAATCTATCGACTATAATGGTGGAATGGTGCCTGGAATGCTGGCACAAATGATCAAGGCTAATTTTGTAAACAACTGTATTGGCCTAGAAATAGAAGGAGATAAAGCAACCGCCACCAGAGAGATCGACGGTGGTAAAGAAACTTTAAGCACAGCACTGCCTTTAGTGATCGGTGGTCAAAAAGGTTTGGTTGAAGAAAGCGACCTCAAAATTCCAAATATGAGAGGGATCATGCAGGCGCGTAAAAAACCTTTGAACGTGATGGAACCAGCGAATGCTGCTTCGGCTACGGAAGCGGTTAAATTTGAAAAACCGGCTCCAAAAGGTGAGGTAAAACTGATTGACCCAGATAATCTTGATGAATTGATCAACCTGCTTCACAACGAGGCCAAGGTGATCTAAATTTCAGCCAAATCAGGTAATAATCTTTAAAATTTAAAAGAATGTCAGTTTTAGTATATATAGAATCAGAAGAAGGAAAAATCAAGAAAGCAGGACTGGAAGTAGCCTCCTATGCCAAAGCAGTGGCTGAGAAAATGAGCGCTTCCGTGACCGCTATCACTTTCAATGCAGAAGAAACTTCCGAACTTGGAAAATACGGTGTGGAAAAGGTCCTGAAAGTATCAAATGATAAATTAGCAAAATTCAATGCTGAAGCCTATTCAGATGCCATCAAACAGGCTGCTGAAAAAGAGGGCAGCAGTGTAGTGGTAGTTAGCCAAAGCGCCAATGCCAAATACCTGGCTCCACTTCTGGCTGTTCAAATGGAAGCCGGATACGCGTCGAATGTGGTAGGAGTTCCAGAAAGTACGGAACCTTTTACCGTAAAGAGAAACGCTTTTTCCAATAAGGCTTTCAGTTTTACCAAAATCGCTACCGATAAAAAGATCATTGGCCTTGCCAAGAATGCTTTTGGCCTGGTAGAGAGCAATGCCTCTGCTTCCGAAGAAGCTTTCAGTCCAAACCTGGATGCGCACGATTTTGATGTAGAAGTGCAAAGTGTGGATAAAGCTACAGATAAAGTCACCATCGCCGATGCAGAGATCGTTGTTTCCGGAGGTCGCGGCCTCAAAGGGCCGGAAAACTGGGGGATGATCGAAGAAATGGCTGATATACTCGGTGCGGCAACTGCCTGTTCCAAGCCTGTGAGTGATATGGGCTGGAGACCACACAGCGAGCACGTAGGCCAGACCGGTAAACCGGTTGCTTCTAACCTCTATATAGCGGTAGGTATTTCTGGGGCGATTCAGCATCTTGCTGGTATCAACGCGGCAAAAACCAAGGTGGTGATCAATAATGATCCCGATGCGCCATTCTTTAAGGCCGCAGATTATGGGGTTGTAGGCGATGCTTTTGAAGTGGTTCCGAAGTTGAATGAAAAATTGAAGGAATTTAAGGAGAAAAACGCATAATTTTCATAAATTGCGACCCGTAAAAGGGCTGTCTAAATTCGGTAAATTGCCCTATTTAGACAGCCTTTTTAATTTATTGATGTATGAGTTTAGTGCGCCTGAATATTAAAGGAATATCTTATAGTCAAACGCAGAACGGAGCATACGCTCTTATATTGAATGAAGTTGGCGGGGAACGAAAATTACCAATAGTCATTGGTGCTTTCGAAGCCCAGTCAATCGCCATTGCCCTGGAAAAAGAAATTAAGCCGCCCAGACCGCTTACACACGACCTGTTCAAGAATTTTTCTGACAGGTTCGAAATTGTGGTAAAGCAGGTGATCATTCACAAACTGGTAGACGGTGTATTTTATTCCAGCCTAATTTGCGAACGCGACGGTATCGAGGAAATCATCGATGCCCGAACCAGCGATGCAATCGCCCTGGCCCTGCGATTCAATGCGCCAATTTTTACTTATAAAAATATCCTGGACAAAGCCGGGATCTATTTAAAAGCCGAAGAAGCCCAGCGAGAACAACAGGAGAAGGAGAAAGAAGAGATCATTTCAGAAGAATTGCTGCAGGAAGAAATCGAGCTTCAGGGTGAAGACGAGGATGATTCAGATTACCGGAAATTGTCTGTTTCTGAGCTGAATGAAATGCTTTCACAGGCCGTTGCCAAAGAAGATTACGAAAAAGCGGCCCGCATTCGGGACGAAATCTCCAAAAGAAAATAATACAGCATGAACAGAACCTGGTGTGCCCTACTCCTGATCGTATTTTCCATCTCATCAGCTCTTTCTCAAACCATATCCAAAACCTGGGAATTCCAGCAAAACGACAGCATCCAGCAACAACGATTTGGCGGTGCCAGTGAGTTGCATTTCAATGAAGGGAAATTCAGTTTTTTAAAAGAAGAAGATACACTTGCCCAAGGCGATTATCTATATCAGAATAATTTACTGGTCCTTTTTTACAATTTCCCGCAAGATTCCATACAGCACGTTCGAGTTGCAGCACTTGAAGACAATGCCATGAGCTTGAATATGGGGGGTGAAAATTTCAATTTTCAGGCGAGGGATCCGGAAGTTCAGGAAGTAGTTCCTGCAGAAGTTTCCAAAGAAATCATTCCCAGCCAGGGGCTCACTCTTTCCAGCATCCTGCGTGGGGTTTTGGGAATGTTCTCTTTAATTGTGATCGCATTCCTCTTCAGCAGCAATCGTCGTGGTATTAACTGGAAAACCGTGGGACTTGGGCTGGCAGCCCAGCTGCTACTGGCCATTGGCGTCCTGAAAGTCACGATCGTTCAAAAAGTATTTGAATTTGTTGGAAAAATCTTTGTCCTGATCCTCGATTTCACCATGGCGGGAAGCGAATTTTTATTAGGCGACCTGATGAATACCGACAGTTTCGGCTTTATTTTCCTTTTCCAGATCCTGCCCACCGTAATTTTCTTTTCCGCACTAACCTCGGTACTTTTCTACTTCGGAATCATCCAGGTTGTGGTAAAAGGAATGGCCTGGGTGCTCACCAAACTTTTAGGAATTTCAGGACAGGAAAGTTTAAGCGTTGCCGGGAATATTTTCCTTGGCCAAACCGAAGCTCCCTTAATGATCAAAGCCTACCTCGAGCGCATGACGCGATCAGAAATCCTGCTGGTAATGATTGGCGGTATGGCGACGGTTGCCGGTGGTGTGCTGGCGGCGTATATCGGCTTCCTGGGCGGCGACGATCCTGAATTGCGATTGCAGTTCGCCAAGCATTTATTGACCGCTTCAGTAATGGCGGCACCTGGTGCGATCGTAGTTTCAAAAATACTTTATCCGCAAACCGAAAAAGTGAATACAGACGTATCGGTTTCTTCGGAAAGCATCGGTTCAAACATCCTGGATGCTATTGCAAATGGTACTACTGAAGGTTTAAAACTGGCAGCAAACGTGGCGGCAATGCTACTGGTATTTATCGCATTTATCGCCATGATCAACTATATTCTCGGGTATGTTGGTGGCCTTACCACCTTGAATTCTTTAATCGCGGAATATACCCCGTATTCCAAATTTTCGCTGGAATCCATCCTCGGGCTGATCTTTGCGCCTTTAATGTGGCTTATTGGGGTAGCCAAGGAAGATGTCATGCTCATGGGGCAATTATTGGGAATCAAGCTGGCGGCGAGTGAATTCGTAGGTTACATCCAGCTGGCAGAATTGAAAAACCCTGTAAATGCACTGAGTCTTCAGTACGAAAAGTCGGTCATCATGGCTACTTATATGCTCTGCGGATTTGCGAATTTCGCTTCGATCGGGATACAGATCGGTGGAATTGGTTCACTGGCTCCTGGTCAGCGTAAAACCCTTTCCGAATTCGGAATAAAAGCCCTGATCGGGGGAACCCTTGCGTCCCTGCTTTCCGCAACTATCGCCGGAATGATCATTGGCTAAGCCAAATTTTTAGAAAACTTTCTAAATTGATTTTCTTTCAGCCACTCGATTAGTTCTAACTTTCGGCTACTAACCTGAAGTTGACGCCAACTGAAATGAGCGAAGATCAAACCAAGACCGTTTACCGCGGCGAAGAAGCGCAGTGGCCGCACCAGATCCCTCTGAAAGGCTGGATAGACATCGCCAAACGCGTTTTCCACGAAATGAAGGCAGATAACGTACAGATCGTTTCTGCGGGAGTTGCCTTTTATTTTTTCCTTGCTATCTTCCCCACGATCGTCGCGGCGATATCTGTCTACACCTTGGTGATCGATCCTGCCAGAATTGAACAACAGATCTCACATGTTCAACTTTTTTTACCGCAACAAAGTTTCGGGATGCTGATGAATTTCCTGGACCCGATCCTGAACCAGTCCAACCACGAAATTGGCTGGGGGCTTTTTATCAGTATAATTATCAGTATCTGGAGTTCTAATAAGGGAACCAGCGCGTTGTTTCAGGGTATCAATATCGCCTACGATGAGCCGGAAACCCGTCATTTTATCAAAAAGAACATACTCACCTTAGTCTTTACACTTGGAGGAGTGGTGATTGGGTTCATCAGCTTACTCATCGTTATATTCTTCCCATTGCTGATCGAAAAACTTGGTCTGGGTGCCAAAATCGAACACGTCCTGGGCTGGATTCGCTGGGTGATCCTGGGAATCATCCTTATTTTCAGCCTCAGCATGGTGTACAAGATCGCTCCCAATAGGAGAAGTCCCCGTTTCCGTTGGGTGAGCTGGGGAGCTTTCCTCGGAACACTAGTCTGGCTTGGCGGTTCTATCGCCTTTTCCTGGTATGTGAGCAATTTTGGCAGCTATGACGACCTCTACGGAAGTTTTGCTGCGGTCGCCATTCTCATGCTTTGGTTATTTCTCACCGCTTTTATTGTACTCATGGGTGCTGAAATCAATTCTGAAATGGAACATCAGACCCGTTATGACACCACGATAGGCAAACAAAAACCGATGGGAGAGCGCAATGCCTATCACGCCGATCGCTGTGCAGTTGACGGTGACTGTTAGCACCTCAGTAATTCACATCAAGTTGATAACTATTTTCGAATCCTTCTGAAATTGTCTTTCATTTTTTGCCTGTTTTCTTATTTTTATTCGGATAAATTTTCTGGAAAATAGACTGATTATGAAGCAGTATCACGATCTTTTAAAGCATGTTTTAGAACAGGGAGCCGTAAAAGGCGATCGCACCGGAACCGGCACCAAAAGCGTCTTCGGTTACCAGATGCGGTTTGACCTCAGCGAAGGTTTCCCAATGGTCACCACCAAAAAACTACATCTTAAATCGATCATTTATGAACTGCTTTGGTTCTTAAAAGGCGATACCAATATCGACTATCTTAAAGAAAATGGCGTACGCATCTGGAACGAGTGGGCCGATGAAAATGGCGATCTCGGGCCTGTTTACGGTCACCAGTGGAGAAACTGGAACAGTGAGGAGATCGACCAGATCCAGGAAGTCATCCAAACCCTGAAGACCAATCCTAACAGCAGAAGAATGATGGTTTCGGCCTGGAATCCTTCGGTTTTACCAGACACCTCCAAATCTTTTTCAGAAAATGTGGCGAACGGAAAAGCCGCACTACCTCCCTGCCACGCTTTTTTCCAGTTTTATGTGGCTGATGGTAAGTTATCCTGCCAGTTGTACCAGCGCAGCGCTGATGTTTTTCTAGGAGTACCCTTCAATATCGCCTCTTATGCCCTGCTTACCATGATGATGGCTCAGGTTTGCGGTTACGAGCCGGGAGATTTCGTACACACTTTTGGGGATGTTCATATTTACAGCAACCATATGGAGCAGGTAGCACTGCAGCTTTCCAGGGATCCCAGACCCCTTCCAAAGATGAAACTGAACCCAGAAATCGAAGATATTTTTGATTTTACGTTTGAAGATTTTAAATTGGAGAATTACGATCCGCATCCGGCCATAAAAGCCAAGGTAGCGGTGTAATTCTTTAATTTTTAAAATTTTCAAATTATTATGAAGCGCTTATTAGTTATTACATGCATTTTACTTGGTGGAATTGGTTTTGCCCAGGCCCAGCAAACATCACCCGTTTGGCCCGGTTGCGAAGACAGCGGCAACGTAAAGAAATGTTTTAACCAGAAATTATCCCAGCACGTTAGAGAAAATTACGTTTACCCTAAAAATGACGCGGGTGAGTACGTTCGCGGAAAAGTAACCGTTAGTTTTGAAATTGATGAGAACGGTAAAGTAAATGTGCTGGACATAAAAGGAAAAAATCAGCAGGTCAATGCGGCGGCCGAAAAAATGATCAATAAAATACCTGAAATGGAACCGGGAACCCTTCAGGGAGAACCCGACGCCCGTGAATTTACAGTCCCATTTAATTTTTAATACCATGAAAAAAATCTTAATCGCCTTCTTTTTGTTGGCAGGAATTACCACTTATGCTCAGGAAGATGTGAAGGTGGAAGGAAATACCGTAACCATTAAGGAATCTTCACCCGTTTGGCCCGGTTGTGATAACAAAGCCGATAAGGATGGCTGTTTCAACAAAATGCTCATGCAGCACGTGAAGACCAATTTCAAATATCCCAAAAATGATAAAGGCGAATATATCAGGGGAAAGGTCACGATCAAAATGGAAGTGAACGAAGAAGGCCGTGTTGTGGTGAATTCTGTAGACGGTAAATATCCTCAATTAAACGCCGAAGCCAAAAGAATGATGGAGGCGGCTCCCAAAATGACACCTGGAAAAAGAGGCGGCAAAGCCACTGCCATCAAATACACTATTCCGCTTACTTTTTAATATCCTAAGAAATGAACAATCCAAGGGATCTGGAAACAGGTCCCTTTTTTTGTACAAAATGGAAATTCAGGATTTAACTACACCTTAACTACTGCCTAAGTTTTTCGTCTATTGAAAATTGTAAATTTGAGAGATACCTAAAACGTATCCCTCTTTTTTATGCTCAATCAACAGGAAATCACTCAACTTTTCAAGGAAACCCGAACAGATTCTGAACTGATCTGTTCCTTCCTTAAAACTGAAGACTATGTGGTACAACCCGTGGAATATGTCTCACCCCCTAAATGGCATTTGGGGCATACTACCTGGTTTTTTGAAGAATTTATTCTGAAAAAATATGCGGAAGATCACCAGCTTTTTGATGAGCATACAGCCTATGTTTTCAATAGCTATTACGAAAGCGTTGGTGAAAAAGTGATCCGAACAGACCGGGGAAACCTGTCCAGGCCCAGCGTAGAATGGATCTATGATTTCCGCCGTTACGTAACCGATAAAATCCTGGAACTATTAGAAACTCAGGAACTTTCAGCGGAAGCACTTGGAGTCATGGAAATTGGTTGCCATCATGAAAAACAGCATCAGGAATTGCTGTATTACGACATCAAATACATTCTGGGAAACAACCCGCTATTTCCCAAATATAACGACCAGTTCCGGGAAAACCCTATTGAAGATTTCCCTAAGAAATGGATTGAAATTCCGGAAGACGTCTATGAAATCGGGCATAAAACAAATGATTTCAGCTATGATAATGAACTGGGCGTTCACAAGGTATACCTGCAGGATTACAAGATTTCCAACAAACTAGTCACAAATGCCGAATTCTTGGAATTCATTGAAGACGGCGGTTATGAGAAAGTACTTTTGTGGCATGCAGAAGGCTGGGACTGGGTGAACCAAAACAATATCCGGTCACCGCTGTACTGGCATAAGATTGGACAAAGCTGGCACCAGTATACATTAAACGGATTAGTTCCTCTAATCGGAGAAGCTCCTGTCACTCATATTTCCTATTACGAAGCTTTTGCTTTTGCCCAATGGAAAGGCATGAGGTTACCAACTGAACAGGAATGGGAGATCGCTCAGAAATATTTTGAATGGGGCTCCCGCTGGGAATGGACCGAGAGCGCTTATTCTCCTTATCCAAATTATCAAAAAGCCGATGGTGCTTTGGGCGAATACAATGGTAAATTCATGGTCAACCAAAAAGTGTTACGCGGTGCATCGGTAGCGACTTCCAGAGATCACCAACGCTACACGTACAGAAATTTCTTTCACGCGCCACTGCGATGGCATTTCAACGGGCTAAGGCTCGCTCAATAAAAAATTTATGAAAAACGAATCACAGATCACTTTCCAGTCGGCATTTGCCGAAGATACCTACAAAGGTTTGAGCAGCTACCCGAAGTTTCTCTATTCCAAATACATCTATGATGAAAAAGGCGATAAGCTTTTTCAGCAAATCATGGACATGCCGGAATATTACCTCACTTCCTGCGAATTCGACATACTGGAAATGAATGCGCCAGAAATTGCCGATTCTTTTCAGCATCCTGAAGGTGTGGACCTGATCGAACTGGGCGCAGGCGATGGAAAAAAAACTAAAGTACTTCTGAAGGAACTTCTAAAAAAAGAATATGATTTTCAGTATTTACCGGTGGATATCAGCCAGCATGCACTGGATGATCTTCAGCAATCTTTAAAAAAAGAATTACCGGCCGTAAAGGTAAAACCTCAGCAAGGCACCTATTTTAAAACCCTGGAAAAACTTTCAGAATACAATAGCCGAAAAAAGGTCATTTTGGTTCTGGGCAGTAATATTGGCAATCTTTCTCATAAGGAAGCAGTAAATTTCCTGAAGAACATCCAAACCGCAATGAGCAAGGAGGATATGCTTTTCATGGGATTCGACCAGAAAAAAGATCCGCAGGTAATTTTAAATGCCTATAACGATGAGTCCGGGATCACCGCAGCATTCAACAAGAATTTACTGGAGCGCATCAATAGGGAACTGGAGGCCAATTTCGACCTCGACGCCTTTCGACATTGGGAAACCTATGATCCTGAAACTGGAACTGCAAAGAGCTTTTTAGTCAGCGAAACAGCTCAAACCGTTAGAATCAAATCGCTGGAATTGGAAGTGAAATTTGACAAATGGGAAAGTATTCACACTGAAATTTCTCAAAAATATGATGATCATATCGTTCAATGGCTGGCTGATAATGCGGGGCTGGTCATTGAAAATGACTTTCATGACGTCGCAAACTGCTATAAAAATTATATCTTTAGGAGAAAGTAACCATCAAAAACCTGTTTATGAAAGCCGTCTGGAATGGCTCGGTCATCGCGGAAAGTGAGGAAACCCGCATCGTGGAAAGCAACCATTATTTTCCAATGGATTCCCTAAAACCGGAATATTTCACCAACAGTAAGAAGGAAACTCGCTGTGCATGGAAAGGCAAAGCTGCTTATTTCCACCTTCACGTAAAGGGGGAGGTAAATGAAGATGCCGCCTGGTATTATCCGAAGGCAAGCTATGCCGCTAAACCCATAGAGAATTATGTGGCATTTTGGAAAGGGGTTAAAGTCACCGTATAGGCAACTTTAACCAATTTTCAAACTATCAGAATATTTAAACAACTACCACGCTGTTCTCAGACGCGGCAAAGTCATTCCACTTGTAACCATCGGCCTCGGCATCATTAGTCCACTGCCCGTCTACAACATATTTAAACTGATATTCGCTATCTACAGGAACGTTCATTTGAGCCTTGAAAGTTCCGTTTTTAAATTTCTTCAGAGAAGTTGGTTCCCAGTTATTGAAATCTCCTGCAACCGCCACCTGATCGGCTTCAGCAGAAGGAAAAGTAAAAGTGATCTTACACTCCGGCTTGGATTTCAGGTATTGTTTTGTAATTGACATGACGCAAATTTTTGTGATTTTCTACGCTTCAAATAAAATCAATAAAGAAACACAAAACAATAAAAATCAGTTAGTTAGATTCATTTTTACGAATCAGTAAAAATTTTAACCAATTTTCGGTTAAGGATAAAATGCGCAAACGTTTTTTATCCCAAAATTTCTATAATTCCATAGTTTTTAACTTCGGAAGTTTTAGATTTTCAAAACCGAAAACAGGTGTTCCAGGTCTTCAGAAGTATTGAAATAATGCACGCTTACCCTGATCCCTTCTCCCCTTTGCGAAGTAATGATGCCTTCACCGCGAAGTTTCTGAAACAGTTTTTCATCCCCATTAATATTGAAAAGAGGTGAAAAATCTGGTCTTTCTGCTATCCATTCCGGGACCAAGCCAGCCTGAGCAAAACGCTTCATGGCCATTGTCTTTAGGGCTGTAACCTGAGTAGCAATCGCATCCATACCTTTCTGCTTGATGACTTCGAGCGCTATTTTGATACTTCCGTAGTTCAGCGTATCCTGATGACCCGGCTCAAATTTCCCGATAAAATTTCCTTCGTGAGCCTTGTATTTTCCCTGCAACGAACCAAAGCCAAGATGTTTGGGAGCAAGTTTGCCCTGTACGCTCTCGTTAAAGAGCATAAAACCGTTTCCGTAGCCCGCATTGAGCCATTTGTAGCAGCTGCTCAGCGCCACATCCAGACCGGAATCATCAAAATCAAATCTCTCTGTTCCAAAATATTGGGTCCCATCAGCCATCAGAATCACGTCGGGAAAATCGGCTTTCAGCTCTTTCAGAAATTTGGGACTCAACTTGACCCCACTGATATATTGCACGATACTGAAGGCAAAAAAATCTGGCTGCTCCTGTTCGAGTTTCTGCCGAATGTTTTGTTCGAGATTCTGATCAATTTCAGCATATACCACCTCGAAATTCCGCGATTCCACCGGCCAGTTTATAGAGGGATAATCTCCCTTCAGCAACAGGGCTTTTTTAGGTTTTTCCGAAGCGATACTTTCCAGAAGGCTATTGAAACCATAGGAAAAATTAGGAACAAGCGCTACCCGATTGGGCTGACAATTGAAAAATTGACCTACCGCCTCCCGAACACCTGTTAGGACTTTTCCCTGCTTTTCCTTCAGAATACTGGCCTGGATCAAAAAATCAAGATCATGTTCCTGGCGGTATTCCCAAACCTTTTCGGGTAATAAACCAGACGCGGCAGTGTTCAAATAGGTGTATTGTTCCAGTACCGGGAAGCCTTTTCTTAAATTATCCATAAGCTTTAGGAGGGTTCTTGAGTAAAACAGTAAATTTGAAAGTATACTAATTTAACCCTAATTATGTTCTCTAAAAAGAAAAACGAATCTAAAATAGATTACGAGCAGCGGGAACTCTATGAGAATGCCAGAGCCAGGACAAAGCAAAAAAAGAATCTATTTCGGCATTTTGTGGTCTACCTGATCGGAGCGGTATTCCTGATCGTTCTCAACGTCGTGATCGGGTACCAGGAAGATTTCAAACCTCTTGGCTATAACTGGTTCGTTTGGGCAGTTTTACTCTGGACACTGCTTTTTCTTATTCATTTTTTCAACGTTTTCATCGTAAATAGTTTGATGGGCAAGGAATGGGAAGCCAAACAGGTAGACCGTCTGGTTAAAAAGCAAAAGGAGAAAATTGCCAAATTACAGGCGAAGGTGGAGAAAGATCATCCGCTACCCGATAACCGGCAGGCGCTCCCAAAAGAAGAACCCAATATTCGAATCGAACCTAACGATCCCGATAGACCAATAAACAGTTAATCCATGCTCACTCTGATAGCCGCAGCTGCGGAAAATAACGCTCTAGGAAAAGACAATGATCTCGTTTGGCACTTGCCAGACGATTTTAAACGATTCAAAAGACTTACCTCGGGCCACCACATTATCATGGGACGTAAAACTTTCGAATCCTTTCCAAAACTGCTTCCTGATCGCACCCATATCGTGATCACCAGAAAAAAAGACTATCAACCGGAAGGTGTCATCGTGGTCCATTCTATGGAAGAAGCCATCAGGGCGGCAAAACTGGATGAACAAGCCTTTATTATTGGTGGCGGTGAGATTTACGAAATGGGCATGAGCCATGCCGATCGGATAGAGCTCACCCGCGTTCATGCCGAATTTGAGGCAGACGCTTTTTTTCCGGAAATAGATCGAAATATATGGAAGATCGTAAAGGACCAGTTTCATGATAAAGATGAAAAACACGACTACTCCTTTACCTATCTTACCTATGAGCGAATCTGAAAAAACCGAATTATTTTACCAGATCGCTGAAAAACACCAATTCTCGTTTCGAGAATATAATAGACTCACAGGTGGCGACATCAATGAGGTTTTTCTATTAAAAGGGCAGGATAGCCTGGTTTTAAAACTGAACGATGCACAGGCCTTCCCCGGAATGTTTGAAGCAGAAAGTCGAGGACTTCATAGTTTAAAATCTACTGAAGCTATAGACGTCCCCGCTCCTATCGCTACCGGAACACTTGGAAAGTATAGCTATTTGTTGGTGGAGTATCGGGAAACAGCTCCCAAAAGCTCTAATTTCTGGACGATATTTGGAGAACAGCTCGCCAGGCTCCATAGAAATACCAGTAAAAACTTTGGCTTTGAAGATGATAATTATATCGGCAGTCTCCCGCAGCACAATGACTTCAGAAAGAATTGCGCCGATTTCTACGTGGACATGCGGTTAGTTCCGCAGATTGATTTGGCCGAAAAACAAGGTTTTTATCTTCCCATTTCCGAGGCTTTTTATAAAAATTGCCGGCAACTTTTACCCGATGAACCGCCTGCCCTGATCCACGGTGATCTTTGGAACGGAAATTTTCTTGTAAACGCATATGGACAACCCTGCCTGATCGACCCTGCAACGGCCTATGCTGCCCGGGAAATGGATCTGGCAATGATGCAGCTTTTCGGTGGTTTTTCTCCAGAATTGTTCAACGTATACCAGGAAGAATTTCCTTTTACCGAAGGCTGGAAGCAACGAATACCACTTTGGCAATTGTACTATTTACTGGTACACCTCAATATCTTTGGATCTTCCTACCTGGGTCAGGTCACTTCAATCATCAAAAGCTTCAGCTGATTTTACAATTCTTAACAGCAATGCTTAGTTTTTTAATAGTTCCTTAGCGCAAAAGCAGCCCCTCCTCCGTTATCTTCATACAACAAAAAAATGGACTATGAGTACGAAAAATTTATACGATGCGGAAGCACGAGAAAAGATCAAATCTATTGTGGAAGATTCTAAAACCGGAATGCTGGTTACGAAAATAGGCGACAAACCATTAAATGCCGTACCCATGTATACCAAGCAGGTTGATGATCACGGCGCTTTATGGTTTTTAAGCCGAAGTGACAGCGAACATAATCGCAACATCGAGGACGATCGCGAAGTTCAATTGTTATACTGCAATAATGCCGACAAGGAATACATCAGCATTTTTGGAGAAGCTTTTATTGAAACAAATAAAGAAGTGCTTGACGAACTGTATTCCAAGATCGATGATGCCTGGTTCGAGCAGGGAAAAGATGATCCCGCTCTAACCGGGATCAAGGTCAATCCTTCTGAAGCATATTACTGGGATAATAAATCGAACAAATATATTACCCTATTTAAGATAGGCATGGCGGCGCTTAGCGGTGAACGAAAAGATATTGGTGAAAAAGGAAAGCTGAATGTCTAAACGCTGTATTTGTCGGAAAAGACCTCGTAACACCTCTTTTGTTATGAGGTCTTTTTTTTATTGCCTAATTTTGGAATTCTAAATTAAAGATATGAAAGCATACGTATTTCCCGGTCAGGGCGCGCAATTTAGCGGAATGGGTGCCGATCTTTATGATCAGTCACCCGAAGCCAAAGACCTTTTCGATCAGGCAAACGACATACTTGGTTTTTCTATAACCGATATCATGTTTGAAGGTTCTGCGGAAGATCTGAAGCAAACAAAAGTTACACAACCCGCCGTTTTCCTTCATTCAGTTATTCTAAGCAAAGTTCTTGGTGACCAATTTCAACCAGATATGGTCGCTGGACATTCATTGGGGGAATTTTCGGCCCTGGTTGCCAATAAGACCCTGAATTTTGAAGAAGGCCTTAAACTGGTAGCTCAAAGAGCTCAGGCCATGCAACATGCCTGCGAACTGGAAGCTTCAACCATGGCCGCCGTTTTAGGTCTGGAGGATGAACTAGTGGAAGCTGTATGCGCAGAAACTGAAGGCGTTGTGGTGGCAGCAAATTATAATTGCCCTGGCCAGCTCGTGATCTCAGGAGAAGTAGCCGCTGTTGAAAGAGCCTGTGAAAATCTAAAGGAACGAGGTGCAAAACGAGCGATGTTGCTTCCTGTTGGCGGTGCTTTTCATTCACCTTTAATGGAGCCGGCAAGAAAAGATCTGGCGGCAGCAATTGAAAATACCCTATTCAATGACCCTATCTGCCCGGTTTACCAGAACGTTTCCACTTTCGCAGTAAGCAGCCCTGAAGAGATTAAAAAAAACCTGATCTTCCAGCTTACCGCTCCGGTTAAATGGACACAGTCTGTTCAAAATATGATCAAAGACGGTGCTACCAGCTTCGTGGAAGTTGGCCCTGGAAAAGTTTTACAGGGATTGGTCAAGAAAATAGATCGTTCCGCTGAAACCAGTTCAGCTACCATTTTATAATTCAATTTAGAACTAGAATATGAAACAGCCCGGAAATTCCGGGCTGTTATTTTATACGGCATTCTGTTTTTGTCATTTTTATTATATTAGTATACACTTTTCTTTCCCTAGAGTTAAGTAGTTTCAATCGCAAAACCAGCCTATGCAAAAAATTACTTACTTCATTTTATGCTTCATTTTTACTCTTCAAGTAAGCGCTCAAGATTCGAAAATCCAAAAATTTCAGAATGATTATACCAATACTTTCAGCAAGAATCAGGAGAGTGTATTTATACATCTAAATAAAACTGCCTTACTCCCGGAAGAATTTTTATGGTTTTCGGTTTATATCTATGATCTGCAAACCAGTTTGCCAGCCAGCCAGAACGGCAATTTGGAACTGGAAGTGTTTGACAATAAAGGAAATTCCGTGGATCTTCTAACTACCTTCATCTGGCAGGGAAAATCGGCTGGCTATCTCAACCTGCAGAAAGAACAATATTCGGAAGGAACATACTATTTAAAAGCTGTTACCAGTTATATGAGCGAACAGCACCGAGACCTCCATGATCTGGTAAGTTTTCAGATAGTATCTCCTACTTTCCAGCCAGAAACGGCCAAAAACCCAGATTTTGATATTCAGCTATTACCGGAAGGGGGTCATTTATTAAGCGGCGTTACTAACCGCGTGGGCGTGAAGATCTTAAATGAACAGGGTTTTGCACCTGAAGCATTTTCTGGTATTTTGATCAATGATAAGGAAGAGGAATTGAAAAAATTTGATTCCAATAAAATGGGAATGGCCTCCTTCAGTATTAATCCTCTACCGGGAATGACTTACAAAGTGGTGATCAATTTCAGGGATGGGCACCAGGTAACACAGAACCTGCCTGAAGCTGAAGATTCGGGGGTCATTTTAAGTACCAATAATCACAAAAACGAGTATTTCATTTCCATTAAAACAAATCCTTCCCATAAAGAAAAAATAGGCAACGACCAGTTTCACCTTGCAATTTCCCAAAATTCCGCTATAAAAACATATAGTTTTCAGTTCCCGGCGAACGACCATGCTGCCTTATTTCGGTTTGCTAGTGACTCCATTTTTCCTGGGATCAATACACTCACTATATTTGACAAGAATTTTAACCCGATTTCAGAACGACTGATCTATAATCCCGTAGAAAATGAGAACCTGAAATTATCAGTTTCGGTAAAAGAAAAAATTGGTGATTCGATAAACTTAAAATTTTCAGCCAATAATAGTGAAACATACCGGTTGAGCGTTTCCGCATTACCGGCAGGAACCAAATCTTACAATCCGGAAGACAACATACTTTCCCAATTTCTACTGAAGCCTTATTTACAGGGAAGAATTGAAAATCCCTCCTATTATTTTGATCATTCTATTGATGCCAGGAAGCGCTACTACGATCTTGATTTACTGCTGTTGACCCAGGGCTGGTCCACTTATGATTGGGATGCAGGAAACAATTCCCCCGTTTCGGAGCCTGAAAGAAATCCTGGCTTCCATATCAAGGGGCAACTAACCAATTATTCCGATAAATTTGGACAGCTATTTATTAGAGATGACTCCTCAGGCTTACTGGAGCTAACCGAGCTAAGTGAAAATGGGAATTTTGAGTTTACCAATCTTTTTTTGAAAGATAGCACTGAACTGTCTTTTGGTTTGCTGAATAATCGAAAAGGAAGGGTGAAGAAGCCGGCCATTAATTACTCCATCACTCCAAAAAGAAGTACCACTTCCAAACTTCAACCCGAAAAATTCATTTTTAGAAACATTCCAAACGATTACAGTAAGCCCGTAGAAGGATTTTTAACACAAACAGAAGTATTAGATACCGTAAAAATTTCCGGCCGAAAAGCCTCAAAAGAAAAAGAACTGAGCGATGAATTGGTATTACTCAATACTCAAAGTCCATTATCAAAGCTTATAGAAGTAGATGATGAAGAAGCAAGGACAAATCCTTTTGTAACCGATATCATTGAACAAAATCATTTCAGGATCAAACGCGGATACAACGGGATCCAAATATATTCCATGACTCCAAACAGTTTTGCAACAGCTCCAGGTTCTGAAATGTTAAAACCACAAATCTATATAAACGGAGCCCGGATTTTTGATGAAAACATGCTAACCACCATGCGCTCAGCCGACGTTGCATACATTTATATTAACAGAAGTGGACAGGCAGGCTATGGTCAGGGAGCAGGGAATGGAGTGATCAAGATCAAAATGAAAGACGGGTCTGAGCAGAACAGTTCCAGGGCCAGAGAAACCATCAGAAAAATAATTGTGACGAATGGATTCCAAGCATATAAGAAATTTTATGCCCCCAAATACAAATCTTATTCAGCTGATCTTTATAAAGATTTTGGAGTCATCGATTGGATTCCGGATCTAATTATACAGAATGGTGAAGAAGTTATTCATAAAATACAGAATACCGCCCAGGATTCCTGCATTCTATTTATTGAAGGTTTTACAATGTCTGGAAAATTGATCTCCCGAAAAGTTGAAATAGACTTATAGTCAACAAAAAGCCCGGAAATTCCGGGCTTTGTTTATTCTTAAGCTAGAAACTCCTTAATCGCACTGGTGATAAAATTTATCTGCTCATCATCCAGCTCGGTATGCATCGGCAAGGAAATTACCTCTTGTACAAGCATATTGGTAACCGGGAAATCGGCCTCATTATACCGCTCATCCAAGTAAGCCTTCTGTCGATGAAGCGGAATTGGATAATAGATCCCAAACGGGATTCCTTTTTCCTGAAGATGTTTGGCAAGCGCATCACGCTTTCCGTCTTTGATCTTCAGCGTATACTGATGGTAAACATGGGTATCTTCCTTACCTTCTAAGAACGGGGTTTCTATCCCCTCCACATTCTTCAAAGCACTGGTATATTTTTCCGCAGCCTGCTGTCTCTGGGAATTATAATGATCCAGTTTTGGCAGTTTGGCCCTCAAAACTCCAGCCTGGAAACTATCCAACCTGGAATTAACACCCACCACATCATGATGGTAACGTTCGTACATTCCATGGTTTACGATCCCGCGAATGTCATGGGCTAACTCATCGTTATTGGTGAAAATGGCGCCACCATCACCATAACATCCTAAATTTTTAGAGGGAAAAAAAGAGGTTGCCGCTACATCGCCTATAGTTCCTGCTTTTTGAGAGTTTCCGTTGGCGGAATGGTAATTGGCCCCAATTGCCTGTGCATTATCTTCAATCACGAACAGATCATGTTCCCTGGCAATTTTCATGATCTCATCCATATTGGCGGTTTGACCGAAAAGATGAACTGGCACAATAGCCTTCGTATTGGGCGTGATCGCTCTTTTAATGGCTTCCGTATCGATATTAAAGGTTTTAGGGTCAACATCTACGAGCACCGGAGTTAGTTGCAATAATGCAATCACTTCCACAGTTGCCGCAAAGGTAAAATCGGCAGTAATCACCTCGTCACCTGGTTTGAGCCCGAGTCCCATCATGGCTATTTGCAGGGCATCTGTTCCGTTGGCGCAGGGAATCACATGTTTCACACCAAGATATTCCTGCAGCTCCTTTTGAAAATCATGAACCTGCGGGCCGTTAATAAAGGCCGTGCTTTCCAGGATTTCCTGCATGGAAGCATTCACTTCATCCTTAATTCCTTCATATTGACCTTTCAGGTCAACCATCTGAATCTTTTTCATGAAACTTTTTTTGGGAGTACAAAAATAGCAAATATACAGCCGGCTACCAATGCATTTCTGCTGAAAGGCTTATTTTAGCGTTTGTAAAAGCTCCCCATGCAAACTGTTTACAACGCCCTCATTAATTTAAGCGGAATCGTGCTGAAATCGGCTGGATTCTTCAGCGGTAAGCTTCAAAAATTCACTGAAGGCAGGAAGGAACTTTTCCCGAAACTGGAAAATTTCTGTACACATGATCAGAAACGTATTTGGGTGCATGCCGCATCACTGGGAGAATTTGAGATGGCAGTTCCGGTTTTAAAAGTTCTGAAGGAGGAATTTCCCGATCATCAAATTGTGGTAAGCTTTTTTTCCCCTTCCGGCTATGAAAACAAAAAGAAACATCAATATGTTGATTTTTTCACTTATCTGCCGCTTGACACACCTCATAATGCCCAACAATTTCTAGAAATCTTAGCTCCCGAAATGGCCATTTTTGTAAAGTATGATTTCTGGCCCAACTTTTTGCTGGAATTAAAGCGACGAAAGATCAGGAGTTTTTTGATTTCCGGCGTATTTAAAAGCAGTCAGCTTTTTTTTCAGTCCTATGGAAAATGGATGCAAAAATCGCTTCAGGCTTTTGAACATTTTTTTGTGCAGGATAAACGGTCTGCAGAATTATTGAAGCAGATCGGTTTTACGAACTGCACGGTTGCCGGTGACAATCGCTTTGATAGAGTGGCGGCGCAGTTAGAGGGCAGTAATTCCATAGATTTCATCGAAACTTTTAAAAATGACAAGACCCTTTTCGTTTTCGGAAGTTCCTGGCCTGCTGATGAAGCGCTATATATTGATTATATCAATAAAAATCCCTCAACGAAGTTCCTCATTGCTCCGCATGAGATTCATGCAGAAAAAATAGCCAGACTGGAATCTCGACTGAAACTTCAAACGGTGAAGTATTCGGAAATGAAACCAGAATATTTGGCAAAAAGTCAGGTTTTTATCCTTGACACTATTGGTTATTTAGGCAAATCCTACAGTTATGCAGATATCGCCTATGTAGGTGGTGCAGCTGGCAACACCGGACTTCATAATGTTTTGGAACCCGCCACTTTCGGCATCCCGATTATTACCGGGGAACATATTCAAAAATTCCCGGAAGCGCTTCAGCTTGAAAAACTGGCTGGACTTTTTAAAGTTTCAACCGCTTCGGAGTTTGAAAAAATTGCTGGAAAACTGCTAACAGATATTGAGTTTCGTCAAAAAACAGGAATGATTAGCGGTCATTTTATCAATTCCAATACCGGAGCTACCAGGATTTTCCAGGAGTATATTTCCTTATAAAATTTATTGTTTTTTAACATTTATTGCTAAAATTCAGTAAAAATAAACTGAACCGATCGGATTTGGTTTTAAATTCGTCAATTCAATCATAATACTGAAACTATGAAACGTACTTTATTAAGTATTAGCCTAGGTCTCGCGATCGCAGCTGGTTTTACTTCTTGTAGAGATACGGAAGAAAAGGAAACCAAAACGATAGTTCGTGAGGTAGAAGTTGAAAAAGCTCCGGATACCGTCGTGAAAGAGCGTGAAGGAATCCTGGAAAGAACCGCCAAAGAAGTTGACAAAGAGGTCAATAAAGAAATTGACAAACAAATTGACAATATTGGCGACGACAACTAAATCAAGTTGTTTTATGAAAAGTTTAGCAGCAATTTAAACTTTTGCTAGGCTTAGCCTTTTACATTTGTTGAACAAAACCAAAAAACTAATAAAGATGAAAAAGCCAATTTTAATGTTAGCAATGGTATTTACCATGGGAATTTTCTTTACTTCCTGTAGAGATACCGCTAATAATAATTCAGATGACACAGAAATGTCTGACGACATGGATGATGTAAACGATGATGCCGATGATGTGGCAGACGACCTTCAGGAAGCCGGACAGGACGTTGGTGACGCTGTTGAAAATGCTGCCAACGAAACTGGAGACGCAGTGAAAAAAGCAGCTAACGAAACCAGCGACGCTGTAAATGACGCTGCTGACGAAGTTGACGGTAACGACGATTATTAATCTGGCTAATACCGATTATGAAAAAAGCCTTTTAAGGCAAAACTGACCAACACTAAAAGCCCTTTTTGAAAAAAAAGGGCTTTTTTTATGCTCTTTTAAAAGACTGAAGCTCTTTTTTCAATTCATTCATGGAACGTTGTAATTCCTGAAACAAACCACTATTAGAAGGATTGTCCAGATTGAAAGTTAATTTCGAATTTACCTGCCAGATTTCCTGGATTTCCCCAATACTGATCTCCAGCGGAAGATATTCTTCATTTAAGGAAATCAGCAAAACTTTTGTAGGATCAGGCAGCTTTTGAAGTTTCTTTACCAAAACCGAATCGTACATCACAATTACATACACGCGGTTATTAGTGGCTTCATCAATACTTGCAACAGCCTTTCCCATTACCCATTCACCGGGACGATAATCGGGCAACATACTGTCACCTTCTATCTGGAAGCCACGATAAGTCGCATTACGGAATTCCGGTAACGGAAAATCAAAAGCCGGCAGTTGATGGTACCATTCCACATCGCCGATATTATGAGGATAACCGGCAGCGGCCTTTTGGTTAACCAAAACAATGTTTTCATTGTCTGAATTATCAACGGTCACAACTTTTGGACTTACATCACCTTTGGAAATTTTCAGGTATTTCTGCCCACTATCCCCAAACAGCCATAAGGGATTAATTCCAAATTGGCGAAGCAATTCCGCAACCACTTTTCCGGAGAGCTTGGTCTTTCCGCGTTCAATATCTGCGGTGGAATTGTTAATTCCCAGCAGCACTGCAAATTCAGCCTGGGTATAATTGTGTTCTTCCCGAACTTCTTTAAAATGTTTTACTTCGATGCTTCCCGGTGTACCCATAATCGTAATTTTAGGAATATTTCCAAATTTAAATAAATTATCGGAATATTTCCGATTTATTTACGAGCGATAATTAAATCCTAATAAACGAAGCGCATTGAGTACTACTACAATGGTCGAGCCCTCATGAAAAACCACTGCGATACCAATATTAGCCAGCCCGAAGATTGTAGATGGAAGTAGCAGGGCCACAACTCCCAGGCTGATCCATAGGTTCTGTTTAATGATTTGCCTGGATTTGCGACTTAAGGCGATCGCAAAGGGTAAAATTTCCAATTTATCTGCCATCAGCGCAACATCAGCGGTCTCGAGTGCCACGTCACTCCCCGCGGCTCCCATGGCAATTCCTACGGTAGAATTGGCTATTGCTGGCGCATCGTTAACCCCATCGCCTACCATGGCAATTTTGGATTCGCTTTTTTTAAGTTCTTTGATTTTATCCACCTTTTCCTGCGGAAGCAAACTTCCGTAAGCATCAGTCAGCCCAATTTCTTTTGCAACTGCCTGGGCCACTTCCTGGTTATCGCCGGTAAGCATGATCATTTTTCGGATCCCAATTTTCTGAAGCCTGGAAAGAGTTTCTTTGGCCGCCTCTCTTGGCACATCCATCAGAGCAAGAATTGCGACGAAATCTGAACCTGATTTCGCCAGCATCACTGTCTTCCCTTCTTTTTCCAATGCATTGATCCTTTCAGAAGTGTCCTGCGGAACATTTTCAAACAGCTCCAGATTTCCGATTTTGATCATCTCACCTGAAACTTCTCCGGTAATCCCCTTCCCCTGGACCGCTTCCACATTTTGCACTTCCGGCAAACGAAGGTTTCCTGAAAATTCCTTTTTCCCATCCCGTACAATAGCTCGTGCCAAAGGGTGGTTGCTGGTATTTTCCAGAGCTATGATCTCGGCATAAACCTGCTCTTTTTCAGCATCATTCAGCAATATAAAATCGGTGAGTTTCGGCTTACCTTCCGTAAGCGTCCCCGTTTTATCAAAAGCAATGGCGCGTAGTGTGCCAAGATCTTCCAGAGGTTTTCCTCCCTTGATGAGCACCCCTCCTTTTCCCGCGCGGGCAATTCCGCTTAACACTGCGGAAGGAGTGGAAATCGCCAGCGCACAAGGGCTTGCCGCCACTAATGCGGCCATAGACCGATAAAAACTTTCCGACCAAGTTTCATCGATCACCAGAAAAGCAAAATTCAGCAATACGATCAGGATCAGCACAGCTGGCACGTAATATTTTTCAAATTTATCGGCCAGCAACTGTGTGGGAGATTTCTTCTCCTGGGCTTCCTGGACCATATTCACCAAACGCTGTAAGGTAGAATCCTGATATTCACGGATCACGTAGATCTCCAGCACATTATCACCATTAATGGAACCGGCAAAAACACGGTTTTTCTCGTTAATATCCTCATCTGCGGAAAATTCTTTGGATGCTTCCGGATGAGCTTCTTTATCAACCGGAATACTCTCCCCGGTTATGGGCGCCTGATTGACACTGGATTTACCTGAAACTACCACACCATCAGCACTCACTGCGGAATTGGGTTTCACGCGGATGATATCCCCAACCTGAAGATCTTCAACCGCGACTTCCTCAAAATTCCCATTTACTTTCTTCAGTGCAGTCTTTGGTGAAAGATTGGTAAGGGATTCGATAGATTTTCTGGCTTTTTCCATTGCCATATGCTCGAGAGCGTGTCCCAGACTAAAAAGGAACAACAATAGCGCACCTTCTGCCCACTTATTCAGAAATGCCGCGCCAATTGCGGCGACCAGCATTAAAAAATCAATTTCGAAGCGACCATGGGAAATTTCCTGGATGGCCTCCTTCAGCGTGAAGAATCCACCGAAAATGTAGGATATCGCGTAAATGACGATAATGGTGATTTCAGAAAGATCGGTAAAAGTATGTAAAAGGTATCCACCAATCAGAAAAATTCCGCTGAGGATAGCGAAATACAACTCCGTTTTTTCTCCTAAAAATCCAGCAGAATGATCGTGTGAATGTGATTTTCCATTGCAATTACTACAAGCCATCTTTTTTATTTACGAAGATAGCTTCAAAAACGTGCAATCTAAGTGCATTTATCGCAAAGGCCTTTGAGCACCAGGTTCATATCTTCTGCCCGGTAACCGGAGGGAAGATTGATATGAGGAATTTTATGATCGGTCAAGCAAACAGTCTCGTTGCAGCGATTACAATGAAAATGTAAGTGGAGGGCGGCTTTCCCGGCATTTTCTTCATCCAGTGCATATTTCATGACCCCAGTACCATCATCGATCTGATGCACGATACCGTTTTTTTCAAAGGTTTTGATGGTACGATAAAGAGTGGTTCTTTCAGAATTATCAAAAGCGATTTCGATATCGTTCAAGGCCAGTGCGACATCTTTATCCTTAAGAAACTGATAGATCAGCAAACGCATTGCGGTTGGGCGGATGTCGTGCTTTTTAAGAATGCTGCTGATATCTTCCATAAGTTGAAATACTGCCTAAAGTTACGGGATGTGACAGAAATAAAAAACCGGAAATCACTTTCCGGCTCTAAAATTATAATGCTTCATCCCCACAGCAATCACAAATGCGCAATTTCTGGATTTGATAGGCAAGCCTGGCTTTCTCTACCGCAAGGTTACCGTTGGCGAAAATCCCGAGATACAGTCTCTCGTCCACCTGTGGCAGACTAAGACAATTGTCCCGATGAATGATGATACTGCCATGTTCATCAGGAACAGTTGTGGAATAGTAGAATTTCATGTAGCAATTTTCGTTCGAGAATTCGAAATTGATTAATCTTTTTCCAATTATAATAAACGTTTTTGATTTGATGTAGATAAAGAAATTGAAATAGCTTTGAGTATGATAGAAGATAGTAATGAGAAGAAAAAAGCCCCATCCATGAAAGAATGAGAATTAGATAAAATTTTTACAGAATTAAAAGAAACAAAAATCAGATTGAGATTTGTGAAGGGGAAATGAAAATTCTAAAGAATTAAAGCTACTAAATCGTCAGCCAAATTTTGAAACAGATTGATCAAGCCTCCATTATTGGACCAAACCAGGAATTTTGAAGAAACGTGATATTGGAAAGAGCATCTTTAATAAGCAATTTGAAGTCGAAAATGCTCTGGTCGCTGCCGGGTTCGATTACATCTACTGAAACGAAAATTTGAAAATGCAACTCCACCGTGCTTATCCAATGAAAAATCAGAAAAAAGGTTTAGAAAAAACAGTTTGGAGATGGTCTAATGAATTTAACAAGATCAGTTTTAACTCAATAAGACAATAAACCAGTAACTAAGAAAGATTTAATGAATTTATTTCTCAAATAAATCAAAGGTACGGGTCGGTGGGAACATAAAAAATAGTCAATTTGAAGAAAGGCCATTTTTACGTGACTTCTAATTTGTTTGTTTTTTGAATAGTTCTAAATTCCCGACAACTGAGTTAAATTATTAAAGAGTACTCATGTTTAAAGAAATAGAATTACAAAAACATAGTAAAAACGACCTATTCTATATTTTCTATTAGATTAGTGCTTTCTTTAAGAATATCCCAGTATGATCAAAACAGTTATAATTGATGACGAAGTCAATGCTCAGAATTTATTGGAAAAAACGTTGCACAAGTACTTTCCGCATAAATTCAATATTACCGCCAAGTGCAGATCGGTAGACGCAGGGGTAATTGCCATTCAAACATATGAGCCAGATTTAGTGTTTCTGGATATTCAGATGCCCGAGAAAAATGGATTTGAGCTTTTCCGCTATTTCGATAAAGTGAATTTTGAAACCATCTTTATCACGGCATACAGCAAGTATGCTATTGATGCAATAAGACGGAGTGCTCTGGATTATATTCTAAAACCCATCAACCACGTTGATCTTGCCCAGGCTATTAAAAGGTTTGAATCGAAAAGCGAACACAGTTTTGCTCAAAAGAAACTTTCCTTATTGCTGGAGAATTTAAATGTTAATGATCAAAATACCAGTAAAATCGCGTTCCCTACTACGGAAGGATTTGAATTTATTCATTCCAACCAGATCCTTTATTGTAAAGCTGAAAGCAATTACTGCAAGGTGAAACGCATAGATGGAATTGAAAAACTCACTGCCAGAACCCTGAAATTCGTAGAAGAGATTCTACCTCCTCATTTTATAAGAATTCACAAAAGCTATGTTTTGAATCTTAATTTCGTTGTTAGGTACAACAAGTCTAACAAAGAAGTTGAAGTAACCAATGGAGAAAAATTGCCGGTATCATTCAGAAAAGAAGAAGAATTTTTAAATGCTGTTCTCCAAAATCAATAGACTTCTCTTACTCGTTTTATTAATTAGCTGGAGTGTATTTTCTCAAAAATACCCGGGAAAGGTTTATAATGCTAGCAACGTCTTACCCAATAATACGATAAGATCGTTGTTTGTGGATAGCACAAACACACTATGGATTGGAACCGATAATGGAATAGTAAGCAAAAAGAATGGTGTTTTTGAAAGTTATTTTGAAGAAGATGGGCTTGCTCTGAATAGTTGCTGGGCTATTTCAGAAGACATTTTTCAGAACATGTGGTTTGGAAGCTACGGAGCCGGAATAAGCATTTATAACGGCACAGAATTCAGAATAATTTCCGAAAATGACGGACTGGTACATAATGAGATCACTAAACTGTTTCCATATGGAGATTTTATGTATGTAGGCACCAGTGATGGTGTATCCAGGATCAATATTAAGAACTATAAGGTAAGTTCCTGGGATTATTCAGAAACTGATGACCTGTTCCGGGTGAGCGGATTTTTTGAATATAAAGACCAGCTATATCTAACCACTTACAAAACCGGAGTTTATTCGGTTGCAGAAGATGAAAACACGCTTCGTTTAAAAAAAATAAACGATCGCAAACCTATATATTCTGTTTTTGTTAAAAATGATAGTATCTATAGTAACCAGAAAGGTTATTCCACCAAGGAACATTTAGCAAAATATCTACAGCAAAATGCTTCGGAAAATACTGAACAACTTGGTAAATCTATAATCTGGCAACAGGTTCAAACAAAAAATGATAAAATGTTCGCGGGGGCCTGGGGTATTTATGATACCAGTGGTGGCATCTTTGAGATAGATGGAGAAAAATTCGTTTCCAGGGCAGCAGATTTTAATGTAAATAGCAACCAGGTTTACTCGTTAGAATATGACCCTGAATTGGATAAACTTTACATTGGAACTCTGGACGAAGGTCTACATGAGATCAATCTTAGTCAGGATGTTAGCTTTCATCCGCTACCCGGAAAGGTTCTAGGTTTCACACGCACAAAATTTTCCTCGGCTACCTTATCAAGCCAGGGATTGCAAATAATAGGCAAAACCTCGAATACCATCTCATTAAAACGTTTCAAAGAATGGCAGGAAAATTATGTAAGTAAAAATTCTTTGAATTTACCCAAGCATGAAGATTCGTTTTACGAACTGGACTATGAAACACCGGCTGAAGAGATTAGATTTTATGACATAAAGGTATTTGAAGAAAATTACTGGATAAATACAAATATTGGAATTTTTGCTGTTGGCAATTCTGGTAAACTTAAGCGTTACATCCCTATACATTCTGAAGAAATTAATTTTACCCAGGATGGAAAGCTAATCGAAACACACCCATATGGCGGAGTAAGAGTTTACACAGACCTGAATGCCTTTGATTATCACTATTACAGTCCTGAAGATCCCGCTACCCCTACCATGATCGTAAATAGTTTCAGAAATGAAGAAGAAACTTATTTCTTATCTGTGTTTTCAGGACTTTATAAATGGAGAAATGATCGTTTTATTTCATATTTAAATAGTGATATATGGCCTGAAAAACAGCTAAGGCATATTTCTCCCATAGGTGACAAACTGGCCATTTCAACTGAATTTGGAGACATCTACATCGTAAATGACCATAAGTCTTTTGAAATCCTGAAGAAAATTCCGAGAGCAAAAATTCAGGGAAACACGATATCATTCCTAAGTTCATATAAGGAATACCTGATCATTGCTACGGAAAAAGGACTCACATTTTTAAACAACGAGAAACAAATTTTCCTGGATAAAGAGCAAGGCTTAAATCAACCTTTATTGGCCACTGAATTATTTAAAAATCATTTATTCGTAGGTAGTGAAGGTGGGTTTTATATTCTTGAACTGGACAGGATTTTAGAGGCAGAAAGAAAAATTAATGAACTTAAACTTACGGAGATTCGCATCAATAATAATGAAAAATCCTTAAAGAATTTATCATCCAAAAATGAATTGGAATTCGATCATGACGAAAATACAGTTCTCATTAAATTCGCTACAAATGCACATCCATTTCCAGATAAATTAAGGTATCAATACAAACTTCATCCAAAAGAAAAATGGAGTTTACCGTTTTCAAAATCTGAAATCTTCCTTCCCTTCTTAAGTTCTTCAACATACGATATTCAAGTAAAAGTTACCGATTATAGTACGGGTACAAAATACCATCAAAAATTATTAAACCTTGCTATCAAACCACCTTTTTGGAAGACATGGTGGTTTTATTTGTTGATTATAGCTGGGATTACGTTGCTTATTCTGAGTATATACCGGTATGAAATTCGGAAAAATAAAAGATTTGAATCGCAGAAAAGTCTGATACAAAAACGCTTTGAGGAGACCAAAATGGAGGCTTTATTAGCCCAGATGAACCCTCATTTTATTTTCAATGCGATGAACTCCATTCAGAATTTCATCCTGGAGAATAATGTGGAAAAAGCTTCTGAATTTTTAGGGGATTTTGCAAAGTTGATAAGATTGAATCTTGAATACTGTACGAAACCAAAGATCTCCCTGGAAGAGGAAATCCTATACCTGAAATCGTATATTAAAGTTGAAAATACGAGATTTAACGATTCGGTAAAAGTAAATTTTCATGTAGATCCAGATATCGACACTTACGAAGTAGAGGTCCCTTCTATGCTCATGCAGACTTTTATTGAAAATGTATTTGTACACGCTTTTCCGCCTAAAATTAAGAATCCGACTTTAAACATTTCATTCAATGAACTTGACTCCGGAAGTATAGAATGCAGAATCCAGGACAATGGTATTGGATATGAAAATGCTTCCGAAAATTCATCCCATCAGTCTAAAGGTACAAGCTTGGCTAGGGAAAGGCTGGCATTTATGGGATACAATAATCAAAGTTTGCAGATTAGTTCTAATAAAGGAAAAGGTACTTTGGTGATTTTGATATTATAATCGCAACGATAACTTCCAAAATCAATACGTTAACTAATCCAATCACTCTACTCTAGAGATTCAATTTATTTTTGAACCCTAAATTAGATGTAGTGGCGGCTTGTTTATGTAATTGATCTTTGGGTAGGGACTTGGATCATTTGCAGATGATAGCAGTCACTACTCTGTTTTTAACAATGATCTGAAAACAGTTTACTCTTCTCATATTTTTCCTAATTCAAAACTCATATTTTAATAGCATCATAATTGGTCATTGCCTATAAGTTCATTTGCCGGAACATTTGAATCAAAAGGCTGAACATTTTATTTTCCTGGTTAAATTTTCGATATAGCAGATCCATCCGATATTCAAACTCTGCGGTTCTTATATGATGTAAATCCAGCAGGATGAATATTCAAATTATTACCAGTTTCGAAGAAATTCTAACAGTTTCCTTTCCGATATTAGATATTTAAATGCGTTAAGGTATTCATGTCAAACAAAGGGCAACAAATCTTCCGCCAAAAACCTGGGAAAATTCTAATTTGTATTCTTCAGAAGCCAACCTGTATTAAACTTACTGAATATTAGGGTGAAGTATTTATTATAAATTTGACCCCACTAAATACAGTATGAAAAGAACTTTGGTTAAATATAGAAATTCTGCATTCGGAAGGTTCATTTATCGCAATCAGAAGTATGCTCCCATTCTTTTTTTTATGGGCGGTTTTATTTTTGACACTCTTACTTTAGGACGCGTAGACCGTGTTTATGACACGGTGGTACTTTGCATGCATATGACCTTATTATCCATAACACTTTATTTATTCAATACGGTGGATGAGGACAAGTGGAAAGGTTCTTTAATAGCTCGCTATTCCGAATATTTTCCGTTAGCCATACAATTCTTTTTTGGGGCTCTTTCAAGTGCTTTTGTGATCTATTTTTTCAGAAGTGTATCAATGTCCAAAACCTTGTTTTTTTTCATTCTACTGGTGCTACTCTTATTCGCGAACGAGTTTCTAAAAAAGAAAATATCCAATAAATACCTTCAGTTTAGCATTTACTTCTTTATCAGCTTTACCTTTTTCGCTTTTATGATCCCTACGCTGATCAAGGAAATGAATACCTTCATTTTTATCGTTTCGGGACTTATCAGTTTAGGATGTACACTCGCACTTATCACGATTATTTACGGTTCCAGTACAAATACTAGAGTTGAAATAAGTCTTAAAAAACTGATCAGTTTAATTCTTTCCATCTACATAACGATTAATGTTTTTTACTATTTCAATCTTATTCCGCCCGTCCCCCTGGCTATGGATACCGGATTGGTAGCTCATGACGTAAGGAAATTAAACAATGAATATATTGTCACGTACGAAAAGAATCCATGGTATGTCTTTTGGCGTAAACATCACGTCACTTTTCATCGACAGGCAGGTGAAAGAGTTTATGTGTTCACTTCTGTTTTCGCGCCTACCAATTTAAAAAAGTCCGTTTTTCATAGGTGGAAATGGTACAATGCTGACACCAGGAAATGGGAAGTAACAGATGACATTGATTTTGAAGTTTCCGGTGGGCGTGACAGTGGTTTCCGTGGATATACTTATAAAAATAACCTGAAAGAAGGCCAGTGGAAGGTTGAAGTAATCACCGAAGAGGAATTGATACTTGGGATTGTGGATTTTGAAATTAAAAACACCTCTGAACCTTATAAAGGAGGGATCGTTAGGAAATCGTTTTAACAACTGTCGGCTCAAATATCATTATCACTAGTAAGTTCTTAAAAAGTCCCTGCATGGATATCTTTCACTTAGTATTTCACAAATTCTTGGATTATCAAACTCAAGACTATCCTATGATGAACTACTGCTGACTAGGGCGATATTTATAAACATAGACTCGGAAAATATTAGGAATTTAAAGCAGTCTTGTCTTTGCAGAAATCGAGTAAAATTTATAAGAGTTAAATCCCCAAATTCCATGCTAATTGAGATGGATAAGGGAGTACTTTAAATCTAAACATCTATAGAAAAGAGGAGGATTTCACTCAAAATATTATTTCCATTTTCTTCTTAATATTCTTTAGAAGGGCAAAATAGAGTAGTATTTATATTATAAAAAGGAAGATCATTAAAACAAAAAAGCCCCTGCAATTGCAAAGGCTTTCAGTACTCGGAGCGGGACTTGAACCCGCACGGACGCATTTGTCCATTGGATTTTAAGTCCAACGTGTCTACCAATTCCACCATCCGAGCGAAAAACAAAACCCCGTTCAACCGGGGTCTGATTTCAATTTTCTGAGCGAAAAACGGGATTCGAACCCGCGACCTCCACCTTGGCAAGGTGGCGCTCTACCAACTGAGCTATTTTCGCAAGTTTAAGAACATCGCAACTCGTAATCCTCACTACTTCCGTTGCGGATGCAAATTTAATACAAATCTCAATATAGCAAAGATTTTTTTCAAAAATATAGGCTATTTTCCAGTCTTCTTTTCCTTACTTCCCAGCATTCGCTTGATCTCATTTAATTTCATCAAGGCTTCCACCGGCGTAAGTGTATCAATATCAATCCCGAGCAGTTCCTGCTTCAAATCTTCCAGTAACGGATCATCCAGATTGAAAAAACTCAATTGCATCTCTTCTTCTGCTGATTTCCTCAAAATATCGCCCGAATCTTCCATAGCATGGGAGGCCTCCAGCTTTTTCAGGATCTTATTGGCACGCTGGATCACCATTTGAGGCATACCCGCCATCTTCGCGACATGAATTCCGAAACTATGCTCGCTGCCCCCTGGTACCAGCTTCCGAAGAAAAAGAACCTTATCCTTCAATTCTTTCACAGAAACGTTGTAATTCTTAATACGGTCAAAGGTCTCGCACATCTCGTTCAATTCGTGATAATGCGTAGCGAAAAGGGTTTTGGCCCTCGCCGGATGTTCGTGCAGGTATTCACTGATCGCCCAGGCGATCGAAATTCCGTCATATGTACTGGTTCCCCGCCCAATTTCATCCAAAAGCACCAGGCTTCTTTCCGAAATATTATTCAGGATACTCGCAGTTTCATTCATTTCCACCATGAAGGTAGATTCGCCCATCGAAATATTATCACTGGCCCCAACCCTTGTAAATATTTTGTCCACGATCCCGATTTCTGCCGCCTGAGCAGGAACAAAACTTCCCATTTGAGCCATTAGTACGATTAAAGCGGTTTGCCTTAAAATAGCCGATTTACCACTCATATTTGGCCCGGTGATCATCACGATCTGCTGCTCTTCCCTATCCAGATGCACACTGTTGGTGACATACATTTCTCCTGCCGGCAATTGCTTTTCAATAACAGGATGGCGGCCATCAGTAATACCCAGGCTAAAATCCTGGCTCATTTCAGGCCTGCTGTAATTTTCCTGCTGGGCATGCTGGGCAAACGAACATAGGCAATCCAGGCGGGCAATCAGGCGGGCGTTTCGCTGAACAGGGTCAATATAATCCTGCATCCAGGCGATTAATTTCCCGAAAAGTTCCTGTTCCAATTGCAGAATTTTTTCCTCCGCTCCCAGAATTTTTGATTCGTATTCCTTCAGTTCCTCTGTAATATAGCGCTCGGCATTTACCAGCGTTTGCTTACGGGTCCAGCTCTCCGGAACCTTATCTTTATGAGAATTGCGAACTTCGATATAGTAACCGTACACGTTATTATTACCAATCTTCAGCGAACTGATACCGGTACTTTCGGTCTCCCGCCGAATCATTTCATCCAGGTAATCCTTACCGGAAAACGCAATATTCCGCAAATTATCCAGTTCTTCGGAAAAGCCTTTGGCAATCACATTGCCTTTCTGAACATTTACCGGGGCTTCTTCTGAAATACTTTCGGCGATCTTTTTCCGAAGCAGTTCACAAGAATGCAAATTGTCGCCAATCACTTTCAAAGCCTCATTATTACAGGAAGCGGCAAGTGATTTCACCGGCTCGATAGCGTCTAGCGAATGCTTCAGCTGATTTACTTCCCGCGGACTGATCCTCGCAGTGGCCACTTTGGAAATGAGCCTTTCAAGATCACTGATCTCCCTGATCTGCTCCTGGATCCCGTTCAGGTCTTCAGGATGCTTCAGCAAATATTCCACCACATCGTGCCGCTGCCTGATGGCGTCCATGTTTTTAAGCGGCAAAGCCAGCCATCGCTTCAGCAATCTTCCGCCCATAGGCGAAATAGTTTTGTCTATCACATCGAGCAGGGTCACCGCGTTGGCCGCTGTGGAATGGTATAATTCAAGATTCCGGATAGTAAACCTGTCCATCCACACATATTCTTCTTCAGGAATTCTCGTAATCGCCGTGATATGCTGCAGGCGGTGATGACGGGTCTCTGCAAGGTAATACAGCACCGCGCCTGCTGCGATCACCCCATTTTCCAGGTGATCAATACCAAAACCTTTCAGTGACTTGGTCTGGAAATGGGCATTCAGCGTTTCTTCCGCGTAATCATTTTTGAAAACCCAGTCGTCGAGGTAAAAGCAGTGCAGGTCTTTTCCAAAAGACTCCTGAAACTCTTTTTTGAACTTCTTCTGAACAAGGATCTCGCTCGGTCCGAAATTCTGAAGCAATTTGTCTATATACTCAACCGTTCCCTGCGCACAAAGGAATTCTCCCGTGGAAACGTCCAGGAAAGAAACTCCCAGCTGTTTTTTGGAAAAATGAACGGCACATAAAAAGTTGTTGGATTTGCTCTGAAGGATGTCGTCATTCATCGCCACACCCGGGGTAACCAGCTCGGTAACTCCCCGTTTTACGATGGTTTTGGTCATTTTAGGATCTTCCAGCTGGTCACATATCGCCACACGCTGCCCGGCCTTTACCAGTTTGGGAAGATACGTGTTCAGGGAATGGTGTGGAAATCCTGCCAGCTCGGTTCGCTCGCTACCGTTGTTTCGGTTGGTTAGAACAATGTTCAGAATACGTGCGGCTTTGACTGCATCCTCGCCAAAAGTTTCATAAAAATCGCCTACACGAAATAGCAGCAGGGCATCAGGATATTTTTCCTTGATACTGTTATACTGCTTCATAAGCGGAGTAACCTTAGCGGACTTTTTAGCTGTCAAAACTTCAAATTTTTATGCTCGCTAAAGTAACTATTCTCTATTTTTCTCTGAAGGAAATTCGCGTTCAGTTATCAATCGTTTTTAACAGTTTTCAGTCTTTCAAGGCTGCTGGCATATGGTACAATTTCTTTCCGGCTTCTTCATATTTATCGCCCTGGACCCAGAAAGGCGTTTCGGCATCATTGGCGATCAGTCTTCCGGAATAGACATAGCCCTGGTAAAATTTCAGCAAATACTGATAATCCAGCGAATTTGCTTCATCAGAAGGCTGGTGGTAATATTTAAAGATTTCGGCATCAAAGGCATCAAAACCGGTTGAATAAGTGGGCGCGGGAATTCCCATTTTCGCAAAGCTCACATTATCACTACGGTCAAAAAGCCCCTGTTCCTTCGCTGGGTCATCAATAGCTCGGAGTCCAAAAGTTTCCGCTCCGTTTTTAATGTGTTTTGCAGCAGTAGTTCGTTCCAGGCCAATGATCGTGGCCAGTTCCGTGTTATTGTACCCCCCGCCGTCGGTATTAAAACAATAGACCATTTTTTCCAGCGGAATTATGGGGTGTTTCACGTAATACTGGCTCCCCAGCAAGCCTTTCTCTTCTCCAGTAAAAAGAATGAACAAAGCAGAGCGCTTGGTGGGATAGTTCCCGATATTTTCAGCCATAGAAAGAACCGCCGTGGTTCCAATCGCATTATCCCGGGCGCCGTTGTAGATCGAGTCCCCTTCGGCATTCGGGCGGCCAATTCCCACATGATCGTAATGCGCGGAATAGATGATGTATTCATTTTTCAGTTCCGGATCAGTCCCTTCCATGTACCCAACCACATTTTGAGTGGCTAGCTTTTTTTCCTTTTTTCCTGTTGCGGAAATTCTAAAATCTACCTGTTTTCCTTTTTCAAATTTCGGAGGCAGGCTATCATTTACCCATAGCTGAAGAAATTCTGAATGAGCCGTCGAATCTTCCGTAAAACGAACTGACTTATGAAAGGAATGCGCTATGGAACTCCAGGTCTGACTGTCTATGGACACAAATTCGACCATTCCGGCAGCTCCTTTTTCCTTCAGGATTTCAGCCTTTTCCATTCCTCTTCGGTAAACCGATCGCGGCGCCTGACCATCTGAAGTTCCGCCTTTGAAAATCACGATTTTCCCTTGGAGATCGGCTTTTTTTAGCTCTGTATCGCTTCCGTAATCCAGATAGATCGCCTTGCCGGAAAGGTCCAGGTTATTCGCATTGATCGGCATCACCTCGGAATACGTCTTATCATTTGCTGAAAATTCCACTTCCGGGGCGGTCGTTTCCACCAGTTCGAAAGGCTGGTAATAGGTATTGGTTTCCGGGTTAGGCTTGGCGCCGTAACTCCGAAGCATATTAGCCAGGTAACTGGCCGCAATTTTGTTGCCGGGAGTTCCGGTTTCACGTCCCATCAACAGGTCATCTGCAAGAAAGTAAATATGGCCTTTCACAATATTACTGTCAACCGTATTTTCAGCCAGTTCCTTATCGGTTTGAGCAAAACTATTCAGTGCTATTCCAAGCAACGAAAGCAATAGTAGCTGTTTCATGTAATTCTTTGATTTTCTGAAAACTAAATATAGTAAATCGCCTTTTAATAGGTCTTAAAGCTGCGGAAATACTCCCGTTCCATATCTCAAAAATCCCGGTGATCCTGAAATTGTACGTTTCGACTGACTTATTTTTAATTTCCTCCATACTGAAATCAGCCAAAAAACCAATCTCATCGCCAAACCGAACATCCTGTAAAGCATTAATTTTCAGCTAGTTTGTAGCTTAAAATCACAAAAAAGAAGTACCTTGAGTTCATAATCCGCTGTCTCCCTTGAACTTCCTTCTATTACCAACCAAAAATCACACATTATGAAAAAAATCTTTCGCGTTTTAGGGATCTGTTCCTTATTCCTGGTGCTGGTTTCAGCAAATTCCAACGACACTCACCTCATTACTTTAACGGTCGATACCTCCGCTATCAATAGTTCCAACATTGATGAAGTGAGCAGCTTCGGGCAGGAAAGCGGCGTGACCAACGAAGAATATACGATAACTGTCAAATCTGGCGACATTGTGGTTTGGCAGGGTGTGTCCAGTAGTTCTGAAGATGATGAAGTACTGATCTCGGCCATCAATTACCAGGGCGGAACCAACGTTTTCGGGCAAAACACCTTAAAAGATACTTCCCAGAATCCTGGAGTGGTGATTGGTGTGGTAGGCGACCATCCAGATGGCACCGAAACCAAGTACATGATCTCCTTCAAAGTTCGAAATAACGGCTCCAGGAGAAATGGCACGTTTAATATCGACCCGAAGATCATGGTGAAAAATTAAAGAAGGTAACAGGCCAATGAAAAAGGGAATCTTCACTTTAATATTGATTTTTGGCGCTTTTGCAAGTTGCCTGTCGCAAAATCAGGCAAAAGCAGACAGTCTGGAAAAAATATACCTGAAGAATTCCTTGAAACCCTCGGAAAAACTGGAGATCCTGAAACAGATCGCCGAAGAACAGCTGGAACCGGAGAAAAAGATCGCTTATGCGAACCGACTCATAAAAATGAGTTCCGAAGTAGATTCGGCCAGTTTCCTGTTTTCAGGACATCTTCAAAAGGCGAATGCCTTTCGGCTTAAAGGAGATTTCAATGAAGCCCTGAAGGAAAATTTTATAGCCGCTTCCATCGCTTCAAAAAATGAACTGCAGAATGAAAAGGCCATCGTCAACATCACGATTGCCGATGTGTATTCCCTGATGGGCAGCCACAAACGGGCGGTCAATTATTACCATGAAGCTATTGAAGAGCTGCAGACTTTGAACGATTCTGCTTCGCTTGCTTCAGCCATGCTTAACCTGGGTGACGAATATTTTCAGCATCAAAATCTGGATTCAGCGCTGTATTATTTCAACAAATCAGGCATCATTTTCCGCAAACTGAACTACGAGACCGGCCTGGGTTACAATCTCGGGAATATGGGGCTCGTTTATGCGGCGATGGGGGAAAATAAAAAAGCTGAGGATAATATGCATCGGGCCGTCCAGATCCTGGAACGAAATGGCGATTTTTACCCGGTATGCGTGTATTTGCGCTATATGGCAGACGTGTACCTGGAAAAAGGACAGGATTCTCTGGCTATGGGCTTCGCGCTTCAAAGTCTCGACCTGGCGAGGTCGTACGGACTCAAGGATGAAATTAGCGAAAGCAGCCTGAAGGTTTCCCAGCTTTACGAGAATTCGGGAGATCTGCCCAGGGCCTTTCAGAATTACAAAGAGCATATCGTATACCGTGACAGTGTGCGGAATCTTGCGGCAACCCAGGAAATGGCCAATCTCCGGGCAGATTACGAGGTGGCCCAAAAACAAATAGAAGTAGACCTGCTCAATCAGCAGCGGCGTAATCAGCGGCTTATTAATATTCTGGTTATCGGTATCATGACCGTGGTGGCCTTCCTCGCTTTCATGCTGCATCGCCGCAATCGCTATATCAAAAAGACCAGCGCAATTATCGAACGGGAGAAGAATCGCTCAGAGCGGTTGTTGCTGAATATTCTTCCGGAGGAAACCGCCATGGAACTGAAAGAAAATGGCCATGTGCGTGCCAAGAAATTTGAAAAAGTAAGCGTCCTTTTTGCTGATTTTAAAGATTTCTCCAGGTATGCCGAGCATATGGAACCGGAACGACTGCTTCAGAACCTGGACTACTATTTTTCAGAATTTGATAAGATCGTAGACAAATACAATCTCGAAAAGATCAAAACGCTGGGCGATTGTTACATGATCGCCGGCGGATTACCGTTTCCAGACGATGACCACCCCAGGAAAATTGTCGCCGCTTCGTTCGAGATCATGGATTTTGTGAATAGTACCAAGCGCGATCAGAACCTGCCTGATGCCAGTTTGGAAGTTCGTATTGGCATTCACACCGGGCCGGTAGTGGCGGGCGTCGTGGGTCACAAAAAATTCGCGTACGACATCTGGGGTGATACCGTGAATATTGCTTCCCGGCTGCAAACGGCTTCGGAAGCCGGAAAGATCAATGTTTCTGAAAATACCTGCATGATGGTTAAAGATTTCTTTGAATGCCATTACCGCGGGGAAATTGAAGTGAAAAACCGGGGAATCCTGAAAATGTACTATTTGAATCGGCCTTCTTCAGAAGTTCACCAGAAGAAAACTTACCACCGCGCCGAGCAGGAGTAAAAGTCCGATAGCCAGAAAACTTAGCGAGCGGTTCACATTTCGGAATTTATAGGAAGCGATTTTAGAAATAATATAGATCTGCTGTCCCAGCTGGTCAAAAAGTTCTTCCTCATCAAGGCTGGTTTCATAGAAAGTTTTGGAAAACTGCCTGATATCTCCAAATTTCGTTACGATATCACCAAAAAAGAACATATTTCGGTCATACCGGGATTCGATCCGCGGCATAAAGCATCGAATACTGAAGTAAATGGAGAGTGCCGTACAGATGAACCAACCGGCTGAGAAAAGGAAAAATGCCAGGCTGGCATCTTTATCCAGTGCCACGGAAACATGCTGAAAAATAAAGTTCAGCAGGATCCCGTAAAAAGACAAAATAAGACCGGCTTTCAATTCCGAAGCCTTGATAAGACTGAAGACGTAATTGATACTGCCCCAATAATGATCTACCAGTTCTTCGGAATGGGCCGCACGAATCTTTTCGGGGCGCAATTTGTCGAATTTAGCCATACCGGGAGCGGCTTAATACAACATATTGTTCAGGATGCGCTCCATGTTCTGCTCCAGCATCATGTACTTCCTGTCTGAAGCAAAAACGGCTTTCATATCCAGTTTCAGCTGGTTGAGTTCCCGCCAGGAATATTCATGCAGCGCAATGTTACGCTCGAGCTTTGAAAAGCTCACTTCTTCGGAATCTTTCAGAAACTCCTCATAAATCCTTCCAAAACAATCAGCATCCACTTTGGACCTGATAACATTCAATTCCTGTTCCTGCAAATCGGCATCCGCATTGGCACATAAAAGAAGTATGTAGACCTGCAATTCTGCCTTCGACCATCTTGTCACGGGTGTTTCCATAATGTTGAGATTAAAAGATTGTAATTCGATCAATTACCGGGAATAGGGCTCCGGTTTCAGGGCAAGTCTTAAAACCTAAATGTAATCGATTTTTTGATCGAATGCAAGGTTTAACCGCTAAATATTAGACACTTACAGAATCAATCTTGGAATCGAAGCACCTCCCCTGTAGAACCTTCTGAAGATGGAACCAGCCTGAGTTCGGCATCTGGTTGAAGTTCTTTTTCCGGGCGATGAGACACATAGAGAATGGTAGTCTCGCTGTTTGCAGCAATAGAATTGACGAAATACACCAGCTTTTCAATACCCATGGCGTCCAGGCCGGCGGTTGGCTCATCAAGGATCAATAGCGGGGGATGTTTGATCATGGCCCGGGCAATCAGGATCAGCCTTTTTTCGGTCTCCGGAAGCTCGATAAAGACCTGGCTTGAAAGCCTGGAAAAGCCCAGAATCTTCAACCACTCTCCTGCACAACGCAATTGGGTGCCGCTAGGTTGCTGGTAAAGCCCTACGCTATCCACCATGCCCGAAACAAGCATTTCCAAGACCGTATTTCGCCTCGTGAAAAGATCGATCATGGAAGGTGAGAAGAAACCCATTTTCTCCCGAAGTTCCCAGATGGTTTCCCCACTGCCTTTTCGGTTTCCGAAAATTTCCAGGTCGGTGCCATACGCCTTGGGATTATTCCCGTAGATCATGTCTAAAAGCGTGGATTTCCCTGCTCCGTTAGGTCCGGAGATCTGCCAGAATTCGTTTTTGCGAACCTGCCAGCTGATGTTTCGAAGAATATCCTTTCCGGAATAATGAAGATTCACATTTTTAAAATCGACTAAAACTTCCGGTGCTGTAATTTGATTGATAGGCGGAGGCAGTTCGAAATGGGCAGGCTTTTCTGAAGCTTTTGACAACTGATTTTCTGCTCGAGGATCTACAAACTCCTCCGCATACTTTACCTGTTCGATAAAAGCTAAGCGATCTTCTTTTTTCCGAAAGAACTGTATAAAACTGATCTCCTCCTTCACATTTATAAACTTCTGAATATAAACCGGAATCGACTCTTTGTCCAGGCAATCAAAAACTTCATCCAGGATTAGAACGCCCGGACGCTGTTTCAGCAAATGATCAAGCAGCATTTTACGGCGTTCCCCGCTGGAATAACTGGAAAACGTTCGTAAATTATCAGGAGTCAGAATGGAGTTTCCGTGGCGGCGATCTTCTAAAAGGTAATGCTGCAGTACACTTTCAGAAAATTCGAGAATGTTTTTTCCTTTGAAATTTTCTGGAAGATCTCCTTCAGAAAAGCGCTTTTTCAGCCAAGAGACATCCGCAATTCCCGAAGTGTCAATTCCCAGGTGATTTGTCATTCCTGTAAGTTTTGCAGCCAGCTGGCAAGAATTTCATTCCAGTCCTGAAGATAATATTGGCCAGTTCCGAAAGCAAAACCGTGGCCTCCTTTGGGGTAAATATGCATTTCAGCCGGCACCTTGGAATTCACCAGAGCTTCATAAAAGCGCAGGCTGTTCTGGACCGGTACGACCTCATCATCAGAAGTGCCCACTAGAAAAGTTGGTGGAGTTTCAGAAGTTACCTGCAATTCATTGGAAAATTTCTTAACGAGCTCTTCCCCTGGATTTTGGCCAAGCAGGGAATTCCTGGAACCCTGGTGTGTGTATTCTGAATTCATGGTGATCACCGGGTATACCAGGACCATAAAATCTGGTTTGGCCTTCAGTTTATTGATCTCATCCCCTCTCAGATTTTCTTCCATTTCCAGATGCGTTCCCAGAGTTGAAGCCAGGTGACCCCCCGCGGAAAAACCCATCACGCCAATCTTGTTTTCATCCAGTTTCCATTCTTCTGCACGAGAACGGATTAGGCGCATCGCTCGCCGGGCATCCTGAAGTGGCGCCTTGTAACTGGTCTCTATTGATCTGGAATTTGGAAGCCGGTATTTCAGAACGATCCCGGCAATCCCTTTTGAATTCAGCCATTTCGCTATCTGCCTGCCTTCCCAGTCGAATGCCAGTCCCTGGTAACCACCGCCAGGGCAGATCAGAACCGCCTGGCCCGTCGCGATCTGCGGTACGGGCAAATACACCTCGATTCCAGGAATCTGCACCTGCCTTATCCAGAGAATTCCATTTTTATCCTGGATTTCTTTTTCGTCAGAAGGCCGACTGTTTGGAATTTCATCTGGCCATAATGCCAGTTCTAAGTCCTGTGCGACAGCGAAACTGCTTACAAGAAGCATTAACAAAAGTATTCGTTTCATAAGTGCGGTTGAAGGTTGCTTCTCAAAGTTACAAAGACGATCTTAAAAAGCTGGTTAATTCAACAGTATCGCATAAAAAAAGCAGGCCGAAGCCTGCTATCATCATTTTTCAACCGGGAAAAATTTCATTCTTTCCGGGCGAGGGTAGATTTAAAATTATCTACATACCCGTAGAATTCTTCCAGTTTTGCCATGGTTTGTTCCTGCCCGCCGGTAAGTTTGGCCATCTCGCCAAGCCATTTCACGTCCTCAGGAGACGTTTCATAATTCATAGCCTCGAGACCTTCGGTCATCTCCCAAACCACCATCATATCATAATCGCCACCAACGAGGTGGTAAATGGTTGGTGGTTTGATACCAGCAGCTTCATCAGCCTTCGCAAAATAATCTTCCACGATTTTCATAGCCTTGCTTTTGCCCATCGGTTTGAACTTGATCATGCCCACACTTACCCAGTGCGGGTTGTCATACTTTTTGGCTGTGACTTCCTGCCCGAACGCCATTCCCGAAAGAACAAAGCACAGGCTGAACAAGAACATTTTGAATTGTTTCATTTTGATTGGTTTTTTGGTTAATTGAATGTGACTTTCTAAAAGTCAAGTAGTTGTCCTGAAATTAACTAAATTAAACCTATCAACCTCAGAATAAGTGAATTATGACAAAAATTACGGTAAAACCCTTACATGATTCAGATTTCACATCAGAATAGTATTTTTGCCCTATGCAAAACAGGAAATTGAAAAATGCCGAGTTGGATCGCAAAAGCGTGGAAGAATTCAAAAATGCTGAAAAAACGCCTATGATCGTGGTCCTGGATAATGTTCGAAGCCTGAATAACATCGGTTCGGTGTTTCGTACGGCAGATGCTTTTCTAATCGAAAAGATCTATCTCTGCGGCATTACCGCCACACCACCTCATAAAGACATACACAAGACCGCTCTTGGGGCGACCGATACCGTGAACTGGGAATATGTGGAAAACACCACAGACCTGGTAAAACAGCTTCAGCAAGAGGAGATCAAAGTCTACAGTATTGAACAGGCTGAGAATTCAATTTCTTTGAATGAATTTCAGCTTCCTGACGGAAAAATCGCCGTAGTTTTCGGCAATGAGGTGAAAGGCGTGCAGCAAAGCGTTGTCACTCTAAGTGACGGGGTGATCGAGATCCCGCAGGCGGGAAGCAAACATTCTCTCAATATTTCAGTCAGCGCGGGAGTGGTGCTCTGGGATCTTTATGCTAAACTGACTTTTTAACGGCGTCATCAATCTGGTCCAGCAGCCAAAGGTAATCTGCCCGGCGATTCACAAAATCCAAACCGGAAATATCAATCACCTGCACTTTCATATTCCGCTGGGATTTAATAAAATTCAGGTAGCTTTTGTTGATGTTGATCAGGTAATCTGGCTGGATATTCTGCTCGTAATCGCGCCCCCGCTTCTTAATATTTTCCAGTAATCGCTCGGTATTTTGATATAAGTAGATGTACAGTTCCGGCTTCACCAGCTCTTTGTACATGAGGTGAAACAACTTGTGGTAGAGCAAATACTCATCTTCATGCAGGGTGATCTTCGCAAAAATAAGAGATTTGAACACGTCGTAATCAGAGATCACGAAATCTTTGAAAAGGTCGTACTGTGCAAGATCATCAGATAATTGCTGGTAACGATCGGCCAGAAAAGACATTTCCAGCGGGAACGCGTAACGCTCCTGGTTTTCATAGAATTTAGGAAGAAAGGGATTGTCTTTAAAACGTTCCAGAATCAGTTTCGCATTAAAGTCTTCGGAAACCATCGTTGAAAAACTCGTTTTCCCGGCCCCAATATTTCCTTCGACCGCGATATAATTGCAGGTATTGAAAATATACTTTTTGGAGGGGATCTTCAGTTCCTCATCAAAAACCGTAATTTCTGAAGCATCATCGCAAAAATTCAATAATTCACTCACCTTTCGATTCAATTCCGGGTGTTGCAAACTGGGGGCAATATCATTCAAAGGCTGCAAAACAAAGCGCCGTCCAGGGATGCCCGGATGCGGAATCTGCAGGTCTTTCTCCTGGATGATCTCTTTGTCTACAAATAAAATATCGATATCGATAGGCCTGTTCTGGTAGCTAGCATTCTCAGTGCGTTTTCTCCCCTGCTCCTTTTCAATCTCCAGCAATAAAACCAGCAGCTGCCAGGGTGTTTTTCGGGTTTCTACTTCGATACAGGCATTCAAAAATGCAGCTCCCTCGAAACCCCAGGCCGGCGTTTCATAGACTTTTGAAACTGCCGTGATCCAGCCAACCTGCTCATGGATTTGCTGGATGGCATTTTGCAAATTCTCCATACGGTCACCCAGGTTACTGCCGAGCGCCAATTGTACTGTTTTCGGGTTTTCCAAGCTGATTTAAGAAAATTTTAATAGGGAGTATTCCATAATTTCACAGCAAATTAAGCAAAACAAAAGCACATACCCGTAATTTTGTTAACAGACTTTAATAAAAAAATTTGGCGGAAAATTACCTGAAAAAAAAGGGCTGGGCTCAGAACGTTTATATGATCCTCAGCGCGCTGTTCATTACATCTCTGGTCGTTTCGAACCTGATCTTTCAAAAGTTTTTTTACTGGGATTTCTTCGGAATCTACACTTTTGAGATTTCGGTTGGAATTCTGCCCTATCCCGTGACCTTTCTCATTACTGATATCATCAGCGAGATCTACGGAAAGAAAAAGGCAAACCAGGTCGTAACAACAGGAATTTTCGCGTCGTTCTTTTCATTATTGATCGTTTATACTTCAGAAGCTGTACCGGCAACCGAGTGGTCTCCAATTGGAGACGAGCTTTTCAGGAAGGTGTTTGGCGCGACCGCGATCGCCGTGTTCGCATCTATGGCCGCCTATTTACTGGCGCAATACATCGATATTCAGCTATTTCATTTCTGGAAAAATATCACCAAGGGGAAACATTTATGGATCAGGAATAATTTTTCCACGTTCCTGTCCCAGTTCGTGGATACCTTTTCGGTCCTGTTTTTGCTCTGTAGTTTCGGAAAGATCGATTGGGAGTTATTTGGCGGACTGCTACTGAGCGGATTTCTATTCAAAGTGCTGATCGCCATTTGTGATACTCCCTTTTTATATCTCGCGGTGTATGTATTCCGAAAGGTCTTCGGACTAAAACCCGCGGAAGAATTAAAGTTTGACTAACTATGAAAAAGGCTTTAAAAATTGTAGGTTTTGCGATTCTGGTAATCATCATATTACTGGTTTCCGCACCATTTGTATTTGAATCTCAACTGAAGGATCTTCTGCGGAAGACCATCAATAACAATGTAAATGCACAGGTAGCATTTGCCGATGTTGATCTTTCGATGTTCCGAAGTTTTCCCCAGGCAACTCTGGTCATAGACGATCTGAGCATTGTGAACAACGAACCGTTTAAAGGCGATACGCTGGCCACGAGCGACGAGGTGATCCTGGAAATGTCAGTAAAAGAATTATTCAAAAGCGCTGATGAACCTAAAAAGATCGATCAGTTAAAATTCAATAATGCCTACGTCAATATTCATGTTGATTCCCTCGGAAGAGCAAATTACGACATCGCGAAACAAGATACGACTACGGTAGCTTCAGATACCGCGAGTGCCGGATTTAGCCTGGATCTGAAACATTATGAGATCAATAATTCCCGCGTGAAATATATAGATGAAAAAGGAAAGATCGCGCTTGATGTCACCAATCTGAATCATGATGGAACTGGGGATTTTTCCCTGGATCAATCAGAATTAGACACTCATTCTGAAGCCAATGTAGCGCTGGATTATGATGGTGTGAACTATCTGAACAACCACAAAGTCAGTCTTGATGCAGTTCTTGATATGGATTTGGACAAAATGCGCTATACTTTTCTGAAAAATGAAGCTAAAATCAACCAATTACCGCTCACTTTTGATGGATACGTGCAGGTCAATGAAGAGAATAACGAGCTGGACCTGAGCTTTAAAACCCCTTCTTCAGATTTCAAGAATTTCCTGGCGGTTATTCCGGAAACCTATGCCAAGAATATCGAAAATGTGGATACTAATGGCGATTTCGTGGTGAATGGTAGACTTTTCGGGGTAGTTGATGATACTTACATTCCAAAAATGGATGTGGAGATCACTTCCAGTAATGCCTCTTTTAAATATCCGGATTTGCCAAAAAGCGTACAGGATATCAACCTGGACATGCAAATCGTCAATGAATCTGGTTTAGCCGAAGGCACTTACGTCAATATCAACAACGCCACTTTCAGAATCGAGCAGGATCGCTTTAATACCAAAGGAAAGATCAGTAATCTAACTGATAATATGCTGGTGAACCTGGATGTGAATGGAACGATCAACCTTGCCAATTTGAGCCAGGCTTATCCATTAGAACTGGAACAGGACCTCAACGGAATCCTGACTGCTGATGTTCAGACCAGTTTTGATATGAATTCCATTGAAAAAGAACAATATCAGAATGTGAACAGTAGTGGTACAGCTTCTATCAAAAATTTCAGCTATAAGTCTCCTGAAATTCCAAATGAAGTAAAGATCGCCAATGCGAATATGAACTTTAACCAGGGAAATGCCCAGGTACCTGACCTAAAATTGACTACTGGCAGAACTGATATACAAGCATCGGGTAGCCTTCAGAATTTGATGGGTTTTCTGTTCACCGATCAGCAATTGAAAGGTAATTTCAAGGTTCAATCGAATACTTTCGCAGTCAACGATTTTATGGTTGCCGAAACCAAAGAAGTAAAAACTACGGAAGGTGGTGAAGAAAAAACCGTTTCTCAGCCCACCGGTAAAGAGGCTGTAAAAATCCCATCATTCCTGGATATGGAACTGGCATTCAACGCCAGGAAAGTGTATTACGATAACCTGGAACTAGACAATGCGAAAGGCGTCCTAGTTATTCGAGATGAAACGGCAAGCCTGAAAAACATCAGCACCAATATCTTCAACGGAAGCATTGGACTTGATGGAATGGTTTCTACCAAAAATCAGACCCCAACATTTGAAATGAAACTGGATCTCAATGCTCTTGATATTGCATCCTCATTTAACGGAATGGAAATGCTACAAGGAATGGCTCCAATTGCCAAGGCGCTTCAGGGTAAGCTACAATCTACGTTGAACCTGAAAGGAAATCTCAACGAGGATCTAACTCCGCAACTAACCAGCCTGGCCGGGAATGCGCTGGCCCAATTACTCACAGCAGATATCGATGTCTCGAAATCTCCTTTATTGGCCAATTTAGACAGTAAATTAAATTTCATTAATCTAAACGATATTGATCTCAATAATTTAAAAACACAGCTCACTTTCGAGAACGGAAAGGTGAACATTGCTCCTTTCGATTTCAATATTAAAGATATTAATATCCAGATTGGCGGCTCGCATGGTTTTGACAACACGATGAATTACAACCTCAACCTGGACGTGCCAGCAAAATATCTTGGTTCACAGGTTGGTGGCACTTTGAGCAAACTAAGTGGTAGCGACCTTCAGCAAATGGAAGTGGAATTACCTATTGGTTTGACCGGTACCTTTCAGAATCCGCAGATCAACCTGAATATGCAGCAGGCAGTTAATAGCTTAACGCAAAAGATCGTTGCCGAGCAAAAAGAGGAGTTAAAAGAAAAAGGCAAGGATGCCTTGGGCAACATTATTAGCGGTGCCATTAACAAACAAACTCAGAATAAATCAGGCGATACGACGATCGTAAAACAGGATTCTACCGGAACGCAACCTAAGAGTACGACGAAACGGGATTCCATTAATCGATCTCAGCAGGAACAGGTTCAAAATGCGGCGAAAAATATACTTGGAGGCATTTTGAAAAATTCTAAAAAGAAAACAGATACGACGAAGAACAATCAATAAGAATTAAGCTTCGGCATTCGCGTTTTTAAAATCTGGTCGGTATTTTTTCTCGACCAGATTTTTTTTGTTGGAATATCTCCATTTCTGAAAAAGTCCGGGAGCGATTCCGAAGAAAATAAGACTGACGGAAATCAGTACCAAAACGGGCAATTTGGTGATCGTATTTCCAAAGCTGAACATTCCCAGGATCAGGATAATAGACATCGGAAAGGAAAGCGCGAGGATATTGATCGCAAGCGTATTGCTGAAGGTTTTGAATTTCCTGCCTTCCTGCTGCTCTCTCGAACCTATAGCCGCAATGTGCGCAAACGGCCAGAAACTGCAGGCACTTAAAGAAAATGCCAGGACGATCAACCGGTCTGTCCCAAAACTAATATTCCCCAGGCTAATGAATAGGGTGCTGATCAGGATTACCACGCCGGCGCGGAGCATCAGCATACTAAAGATCTTCTGAAACTGCCCTTTTTTGATCGACACAGCCAGACCGATAAACAAGAGGACCAGTGGCGTCATGAGCAGGCTTAATCTTTTTAATGTTTCTGAAAAAACAACCGGCAGATTTTCCAGATGGTAACCAAAACCCAGCAAGATCAATGCGGCGATGATAAAAAGATTGACAGGTTCTGCTATCAACACCTTCAGAAGATCCCTGATCTTTGAAATATGCAGACTGGAACTGGCGCCATGAACCTTATAGAACCAGTTCATTGCCACGATATAAAGAATGATCAACACGAATACCTTGTTTCCCAGATCGGCCATTGCCGCTTTCGCAAGCGCCCCATCACCTAAATATTCCAGGATGAAGGGAAAAGCCGATAAACCGGGGGCCAGTGAAGGAATCAAAAGAGAGGCCGTTCGGTATTCCGAAGTGTCTTTTTTGATTCCGCACAAAGGCAATAAAAATGGAAAAATAAAGAATAATAACAGGTTTAAAATAAGGGCAAGAAAAGGCAATAGAAAAAGTTCTTTCTTCAACTCTACGCTGAGAAGTGCAATAAAGATGGTGGCCGGAAGTGCCAGGTTCAAAATGATCTTTTTGATCCCCGTCGTTTCCTCTTTTTGTCGGAATTTAACTTTTAAAAGCAGCCCAATCCCGATGAATACTAGAAATCCAACTGTTTTTTGAAGGCTTACATCCATAAATTACGATTACGAGTTAAACCAGTATCTCGTTCAGCGCTCCGGTAAACAGTTCCATTTCTTCCATTTTTCCCATACTCACACGGCACCAGTCCTGATCCCAGAATTTAAAAGCACGAACCGCCATATCCCTTTCGTAAACCTTACTGAGAAATTCGTCGCCGGCAACCTCAATTGGGAAGATCACGAAATTGGTTTGTGAAGGCATATAGCTGATGTTTCGGCTATCCAGATAGCTGGTGAAATACTTTCGCGCATCCACGAGTTTTGTTCTGCAGTAGGCCAGGAATTCGGTATCGTCCATACTGGCTGAAGCCGCAGCGATTGAAGGCCCTGTGATCCCCATTCCGCCGCGAGTGATCTGGTTGATCATCTCCAGTGTTTCCGCTTTCCCAATCGTGTAGCCAATTCGCAAACCAGCCATTCCGTGGATCTTTGAAAATGTTCTTGAAACGAGAATATTCTCATTATCGACAACCAGTGGCGCCATACTGTTCGCCATTCCGCCGTCGGATAATTCGATATAGGCTTCATCGATAAAAACCGGAACCTTCTTGGAAACACGCCTGCAGAAGTCTTTCATTTTCTCCGTATCGGTGATGGTAGCCGTTGGATTGTTAGGATTGGTAATATATACTAGCTTGGTATCTGCATCGATTGCAGCCTCCATCGCATCGAGGTCATGCTGATAATCTGAAGTTAGCTTTACGCTTTTCCAGCTTCCACCGGCAGCTTCAGCAACGGCTACTAAAGACATATAGCTGGGATCAGCACTTACTACATTCCCGCCATGCTGGAAAAATACTAAGGCGGTTTTCTCCAGTAGATCGGAAGAACCCGGTCCCATCATGACCTGTTCCGGCTTCACTCCTTCCATTTTGGCAATTTTGGAGGTAAGTTGTCCTAAGCTTTTCCAGTTATAATGATTGCCATTAAAGACCTCCTTCTGAAAAGCTTCCGCAGCCATTTCGGAAGGACCATATGGATTCTCATTCCACATGAGTCTTGCTTTCAGATTATCCAGATCAGGAAATTTCGGCGGAGTATATTCGTTAAAGTGGTTATTGTGAAAAAGAAACTTGCTTTTGGTCGTTAAAGCATTTTCTACGCGATTTGACCATACTACTTGCGGAGCAACAGCAACCGCTCCTATTGACAATAAGCTTTTCTTGATCCAGTCCCGACGGGTATTTGATAGATTTTGCATTTCTGGTGGTTTTCTAGTGCCTTAAAGTTAGGCAGAAGCACCGCAGAATCCTATCCTAATAATTTAAAAATGAAGGGGTTAATTTATTAATTTCGGAAATTGAGCTACCGGTTTTTTCTAATTTCGAAACCCGGTTTTAAGACAAGACTTTCAGATCTACTACAAAACCCTCATGCCCCCTAACGTTGAAAACAGTCCCGTTCTCAAAAATAAGGTACTGACCTTTAATTCCCGATAAGACACCTTCGAAGAACGGATTTTTAGCCAGGTTCAGGGTTTTGATCTTCTTCGGAAATTCCTTGACCGGAAACTTGATCTCCAGTTCGGTTTGATTTCGGAGGTAATATTGCTGTACTTCTTCCGGGATAAAATCTTTGAGTTTCTCGCGCTCTTCGGCCAGGTTCAGATCAACGATCTCGTTTGTGAGCATTTTGCGCCAGTTGGTCTTATCACTTACATGATCCTTCAAGGCAACTTCCGTAATCCCGGCCAGGTAACGATTAGGAACTTCCACGATTTCAATAGCTTCATGGGCTCCCTGGTCGATCCATCGCGTCGGGATCTGGGATTTCCTGGTCACACCAACTTTCACATCGCTGGAATTTGCTAAGTAGACCACGTGTGGCTGCAACTGTGCACGCTTTTCAAATTCTAGGTCACGATCTTCTTCATCTAAATGCGCTTTACTTAATTCCGGTCGCATGATCCAGTCACCGGCAGAGGGAATACTGCTCCAGCAATCATAACAATAACCCTGGCGGAAGATCTTTTTCTCCAGCCCGCAGTTCAAACACTCAAATTTCAAGAAATTGATACTGATCTTTTTCCCGATCAACTGATTCAGGTTCACAAAGTCTTTTTTCCAAACAAGGTAGTACTGAACCTCGTCAACAATTTCGGTTTGCATTTTCGTAAGAACTCCTTCGTATTGCATGTAATTTTATTTAGGCTTACTGAATTTTTTTGCAGGCTTGAAAGTTTCGATTATTTTTAACTGAATAACCAACCAGGCTTACAAAAGCGTGGCTTAAAGATACAAGAAATAATGCCAATTCCATTAGTAAATTCGGTCGCTTCGTGGTTTCTGAAGAAACGTATTCATCAAATGGAATTGTTCGTAAAATACCCCAACGAGGTTCAGCAGGAGTTGCTTAAAAATCTCATTTCCAAGGCTAAAAACACGGAAATTGGTCAGCAATACTCCTTTTCAGAAATTGAAAATTACGAGACTTTTCGTGAGCGGGTCCCGATCCAGAAATACGAGGATATCGAACCAAGTATTGAAAGAAGCCGAAGAGGGGAGAATAATATTTTCTGGCCAACGCCTATAAAATGGTTTGCCAAATCCAGTGGAACCACCAATTCCAAAAGTAAATTTATTCCCGTAAGCCACGATTCGCTGCTGGATTGCCACTACGCGGCTGGAAAGGATTTGCTGTGTATTTACCTCAACAATAATCCGCAATCACAATTATTTACAGGAAAAAGTCTGCGTTTGGGTGGCAGCAAGGAAATCTATCGGGAAAACGGGACATCTTACGGAGATCTTTCAGCCATATTGATCGATAATATGCCTTTTTGGGCAGAATTCAGCAGTACGCCGAGCAATGAAGTTTCTTTAATGCACGACTGGGAAATTAAAATGCCAGCGATCGTCAATGAAACGATTCACGAAAATGTGACCAGTCTAGCCGGGGTTCCAAGCTGGATGCTTGTTTTGCTGAATAACGTACTGGATACGACCGGTCATGATAATTTATTTGAAGTCTGGCCGAACCTGGAGGTCTATTTTCACGGCGGCGTGAGCTTTGAGCCTTATGCACCGCAATACCAGAAGATCATTCCGCAGGAGAATTTTAGATTCTATGAAATTTATAATGCTTCGGAAGGATTCTTTGCCTGCCAGGATCAAAACGACCAAAAGGATATGTTGCTGCTTTTAGACTACGGAATTTTCTATGAGTTCATTCCAATGGACATCTATGGAAAAGAAAAAGAACAGGCTATTCCTTTAAGCGAAGTCGAAATTGGAAAGAATTACGCAGTGGTGATTACCACCAATGCCGGGTTATGGCGCTATAAAATTGGTGATACGGTTCGATTTACCAGTATCGATCCTTACCGCATTAAAGTTTCAGGAAGAACCAAACACCACATTAATGTATTTGGAGAAGAATTGATCATTGAAAATGCCGAAACCGCTTTGAAGAAAGTATCGCTGGTGACCAGTTGCGAAATTCTGGATTATACTGTCGCACCTGTTTTCATGGAAGGACGTGAAAAAGGTGCTCATGAATGGATGATCGAATTTAAAACTCCGCCAAAGGATTTTGAAAAATTTCAGAAACAATTAGACCTTGCACTTCAGGAAGTGAACAGTGATTACGAGGCGAAACGTTTTAATGATATGACGCTGCGGAAGCCAACCATTCATAGAGCTCGCCCATGCTTGTTTTACGATTGGCTAAAAAAACATGATAAAGTAGGCGGGCAACATAAAGTCCCCCGCCTGTCCAATTCCAGATCGTATCTCGAAGAATTACTGGAAATGAATTCCCTTAAAGTGTCTTAGCCACTTTATTGGCCGCGTTGATCGTCGCGTCCAGGTCTTCATAGCTCAATGCTTCGGAAATAAACCAGGTTTCATAGGCACTTGGCGCAATATACACCCCGTTATCCAGCATTCCGTGGAAGAATTTATTGAATACTCCGAGAGAAGCTGATGCTGCCGAAGTGGCAAAATCGTATACCGGTTTATCTCCAAAATGAATAGAGATCATCGAACCAACGCGGTTGATCGTATGTTTGATATCGTGATCATTCATCACCCTGGCGAGACCTTTATGCAAGTATTCGGTCTTTTCATCAATACTTTTGAAGATTTCAGGATTTTCATGCAGCTCGGTTAACATTGCGAGTCCAGCTGCCATCGCCAGCGGATTCCCGCTCAAAGTTCCAGCCTGGTAAACCGGACCAACAGGTGCCAGGTAATCCATAATTTCATTTCGGGCTGCAAAAGCTCCTACCGGCATACCTCCTCCAATTACTTTTCCGAAGCACAAAATATCAGCATTAATACCAAGGCGTTCCTGGACACCTCCTTCCGCTAATCTAAAACCAGTCATAACCTCATCAAAAACGAGCAAAATTCCGGTTTCATCACAAATCTCTCTCAGTCCTTCCAAAAAACCTTCTTTTGGCGGGATACACCCCATATTACCGGCAACAGGTTCTAAAATGATACAGGCAATCGAATCTCTGTTGGCTTCTACCAATTCATTTACATTATCAAGGTCATTATAATTGGCCAGCAAAGTATCCTTCGCGGTCCCTTCGGTCACGCCAGGACTATTGGGTGTTCCAAAGGTCATTGCTCCACTACCCGCCTGGATCAGGAAAGAATCGCTATGCCCGTGATAACAACCTGCAAATTTGATGATCTTATCCTTCCCGGTAAAACCACGGGCGAGACGAACCGCACTCATACAGGCTTCCGTACCAGAATTAACCATTCTGATCTTATCGATATTCGGAACCATCTTTACTGCTAATTCAGCAATTTTGGTTTCAATTTCGGTAGGAGTTCCAAAAGAAGTTCCGCTTTTTGTCTTTTCGATGATCGCATCTACCACCGGCTGGTGAGCATGACCCAAAATCATTGGCCCCCAGGAATTGATATAATCGATCAGTTTATTTCCGTCTTCATCATATAAATAAGGCCCCTTAGCGTTTTTAATGAACAGCGGTTCACCGCCAACCGCTTTAAATGCCCGAACCGGTGAATTGACACCGCCGGGAATTACTTTTTGAGCCTGCTGAAATAGTTCACTGCTTCTCTTATAAATCATAAAATCTTTTTATTTGATATTCAAGACCTGGCCAATACTGATATTGTTGCTGTCCAGACCATTGGTTTTCTTAATATTTTCCACGGTTGTATTGTAACGCTTCGCAATGGAATACAGGGTATCACCTTTCCGGACCGTATGGGTCTCTGCGGCAGGAATACTGCGACTTTCGATCTTGCGCTCCACGATGGCTGCATCAGAGTAGCGGCTGCTATCGGGAAGATCGGCGTCATACCGGTATAGTTCGTAACGCTCTATTAGATCGATCAGTTTATCCGGATACCTCCTGTCAGTCGCGTAACCAGCTTTCCGAAGACCTTTTGCCCAACCTTTGTAATCGTCTGTATCCAGATCGAAGAGGAAGGCGTACCGCGAACGATTTGCCAGGAACAGGGAATGATCGCGAAAACTGTATTTCGCCTGCTTATACTTCCGAAAACATTCTCCCCTGCGATCGTCATCGTGATAAACCTTTTCACCGGTCCAATCGTGACATTTTATTCCGAAGTGATTATTCGCCTGTCGCACCAGCGTTCCTCTGCCGGCACCTGATTCCAGTATTCCCTGCGCCAGCGTGATACTGGCAGGAATGTGGTATAATTTCATTTCTTCCTGCGCGATGGATGCATAGGTTTGGATGTAACCTTCCACACTTTCAGTATAAGTACCGTAAACAGGAGCTGACTTTTCTTGTTTTGGCGGAGTCGCGGCCGGCTGATCTGGTCGTGGCTGGTAAACCTCTCTCCGGTCTTCATTCTTCTTCTTTGTCACCACTTTCTTACGGCCGCCACAGGCAACCAGTAGGGTTGCGACAAGCAGCAGGCTCAGGAACCGGTAAAATTTTTTCATACTCCTATAATTTGAGGCCAGTTTTTCTTCCTTAAAAATTCGTTCATTCCTTCAATTCCCTGGATTCCGCCGGTGTGAATGGCTAATATCCTGGAATTCTCCGGAAAAAATTGCTGTGTTGCCAGCTCAAAAATACCAAAAAGCATTTTCCCGGTGTAAACAGGATCGAGGGCAATCTGGTACATTCTATAAAAATTATTGATAAAATCAATTAAATCAGCATTTACTTTAGCATAACCGCCAAAATGATAGTTTAGTATCAGTTCCCAGTTGGTTTTCCCGGTCATTTTTTGGATCTCTTCGAGGAGGTAATCAGATTTCAGGGCCGAAAAACCTAAAATTTGCTGGTGTTCTTCAGAAGCATGGAGAATCCCGGCCATTGTTCCACCGGTTCCTACTGATGTGCAGATATAATCAAATTCCGAATCAGTTTTCGTTAAGATTTCAGCACAGCCCCGAATGGCAAATTCGTTGGTTCCACCTTCCGGGATCAGGTAAAAATCACCAAAACCTTGCTTCAGTTTTTCACGATATGCTACGGAATCTTTTACCCGGTATTCCTCTCGCGAAATAAACTCCAGTTTCATACCACTTTCCGAAGCATACCGCAAGCTTGGGCTCCATTTTTCAGGATTTTCGGCTAATTCCTCTCCGCGAATGATCCCGATCGTTTTAAAATCGAACTTTTTCCCGGCCGCCGCCACCGCCGCGATGTGATTGGAATGTGCCCCGCCAAAAGTGAGCAGTTTACTAAGAGATTTTTTACGAGCCTCTGAAAGATTATATTTCAGTTTTCGGAATTTGTTTCCGGAGATCCGCGGATGCAGCAAATCCTCTCGTTTCAGCCAAAGTTCTACGTTTCCCGGGAACTTCTGAATGAATTCACTGGGTACCTTTTTTGAAAAATCACTTCCGAAGAAATCTTCCATAGCACAAAGATAAAATCGATTTCAGAGACTGGGTCAAAGAAATTTCAGAAATGCCCAAAAAGGCCTGTTTTTAAGATAGGTTAGGTCATTTTCACGTCGGTACGCCTCACGCTCCAGGCTGATATTTTTATAGGCTTTCAACGAATTTCCAGATTTCAGGTAACGCCACAGGTACTCTGCCAGATACCAGATGTAGAAGAAGATCACCAGCATTTCCAACTGCTGCCGAAGGTGAATGCGCTCATGATTCAGGAAAAACTTATCATTCTTAAGATTCTGGTTTTTAAGGATCACGAAAGGCCAAAGGGTAATGCCTTTGAACCTGCTTGAAAGCAGCCTTTTGTTCACGATCAGAATCATGCTTTCAAGATAAGAAATTGTAACTTAGCGGCATGAGTTTTCAGAAGAAAAGAATCCCTCTGGAAGATGGCGATTATTACCTTACGCCTGAAGGTTACCGGTGCTTTACCGAGCAATACCACTTGAAACGAGGATACTGCTGTGAAAGTGGTTGCCGCCATTGCCCATACGGGTATAATAAAAATACGAATAGACAAGAATCTTAATATGACATTCAAGGAACAGCTGATACAGGGAATTCCAAATGAACTACCTGCAAAGAAAAAGTATGATAAAAATGTAAATCATGCACCAAAACGAAAAGCAATTCTTGATGATGAGGAAAACAAACTGGCGCTGGAAAATGCCTTAAGATATTTTGATAAAAGGCATCATAAAGAACTGCTGCCGGAATTCAGGGAAGAACTGGAAAAATACGGAAGGATTTACATGTACCGTTTTAAGCCTGATTATGAGTTTTATGCTCGTTCGATAGACGAATATCCAGGAAAAAGTCTCCAGGCGAAAGGAATTATGCTGATGATCCAGAATAACCTGGACCCGGAAGTGGCGCAGCATCCAGATGAACTGATTACTTATGGAGGCAATGGAGCGGTTTTTCAGAATTGGGCACAGTATTTATTGACGATGCAGTACCTGGCCAATATGGACGATACTCAAACACTGGTGATGTATTCCGGGCACCCGATGGGGCTTTTTCCCTCCCACGAAAAAGCTCCAAGAGTAGTGGTTACAAACGGAATGATGATCCCGAACTATTCACAACCCGATGACTGGGAAAAATTCAATGCGCTTGGTGTAACACAGTACGGCCAAATGACCGCGGGAAGTTATATGTACATCGGCCCGCAGGGAATTGTTCATGGTACAACCATTACCGTTTTAAACGCAGGAAGAAAAATCTCGAAAGATGGTGAAGGTCTTGCAGGAAAACTTTTTGTAACCAGCGGACTTGGCGGAATGAGCGGCGCGCAGCCTAAGGCAGGAAATATTGCCGGTTGCATTACCGTTTGTGCGGAAGTGAATCCGAAAGCTATTGAGACCCGACATAAACAGGCTTGGGTGGATGAAGTTATTGATGACGTGGAGGAGCTTGCTGAAAGAGTTCAAAAAGCAAAAGATAAAAAAGAAGTGGTTTCTATCGCCTTCCACGGAAACATTGTTGATATCTGGGAATATTTTGCTGAAAATAATATCTATATCGACCTGGGAAGTGATCAAACGTCTCTGCATAATCCCTGGGCTGGCGGTTACTATCCAGTAACCCTGAGTTTTGAGGAAGCTCAAAAGATGATGGCTGAAGATCCCGATCAGTTCAAAAAAGAAGTTCAGGAAAGTTTGCGACGCCAGGCTGATGCGATCAACAAGCACACTTCAAAAGGAACCTATTTCTTTGATTATGGAAATGCCTTTTTACTGGAGGCTTCTCGCGCCGGTGCCGATATTATGGCTGAAAATGGCAAGGACTTCATTTACCTAAGTTACGTTCAGGATATCATGGGACCCATGTGCTTTGATTATGGTTTCGGACCTTTCCGATGGGTGTGTGCTTCCGGAAAAGAGGAAGATCTTCAGAAAACTGATGAAATTGCCGCAACTATCTTAAAGCAAATCATGGAAAGATCTCCCGCTGAAATTCAGCAGCAAATGCAGGATAATATTCAATGGATCCAGGGAGCGCGTGAAAATAAACTGGTTGTTGGTTCCAAAGCCAGGATCCTTTATGCCGATGCTGAAGGCCGCATGGAAATTGCTAAAGCATTTAATGATGCCATTGGCAAAGGTGAAATAGGGCCTGTGATCCTGGGACGCGATCATCATGATGTATCAGGAACAGATTCTCCTTTCCGTGAAACTTCAAATATCTATGATGGATCTCGCTTCACCGCTGACATGGCCATACAAAATGTTATTGGAGACAGCTTTCGTGGAGCGACCTGGGTAAGCATTCATAATGGTGGTGGAGTTGGATGGGGCGAAGTGATCAATGGAGGCTTCGGCATGATTCTTGAAGGAAATAAAGCATCTGAAGATCGTTTGAAATCCATGTTATTCTGGGATGTGAACAACGGAATTGCCCGCAGAAACTGGGCAAGAAACGAAGGAGCTATTTTTACTGCCAAACGCGCAATGGAAAGTAATCCGCAGCTCAAGATCACGATTCCTAACCTGGTAGATCCAACGCTTTTCGATTAACGAATTTGTACAAATTTAAATCGAACACCTATGAAAGTTCTAAAATTTACTCCGCTACTGCTGCTTTTTGCTTTGGTTTTCACTTCCTGTAGCAGCGTTCAGGTAGCTTCTGACTACGATCGGGAAGCCAATTTCAGCAATTATAAGACCTATGCTTTTTTCAAGCCTGGAATTGATAAAGCTGAAATTTCTGACCTGGATAAAAAAAGGATCCTGCGAGCGATCGAAACAGAGATGAATGCCAAAGGCTTCACTAAATCTGAAAACCCAGATATTCTGGTAAGCATATTCACTAAAACGAACGAAAATATCAATATTTACAACAATTCCTATCCTTTCTATGGTTATGGATGGGGATGGAATCCCTGGTACTGGGGTTCTGGTTTTAACACGGTAAACCGTACCAGTGAAGGCACATTGTATATAGACCTCATCGATTCCAACGATAAAGAACTGGTATGGCAGGGTATGGGAACCGCCGCACTTGCCAAGGAGGTTAACAAGAAGCAGGAACGTATTAACGAAATCGTTTCGAAGATCATGGAAAAGTACCCGCCTGAAATGGGAACAAAATAATATTAGAAGCCCCAAATTGGGGCTTTTTTTATGGGCATTCTTCAGGTGTTTTCAGAATGGTTCTGATTCAAATTTTGTACATTTATCGCAAACGTTATAGTGAACAGAACATGTTGGAAAAAATTGAATCAAATGAGATCCTGGAGAAACTTCCTGCTCATTTAAAACAATATATCAAACCACAGAATTATGATGATTACACCCCTATAAACCAGGCGGTGTGGCGTTATGTTATGCGAAAGAACGTGGCATACCTGAGCAGAGTCGCGCATGAATCGTATACCAAAGGTTTGAAGCAAACCGGCATTTCTATAGACAGCATCCCCAATATGTACGGGATGAATCGCATCCTCAAAGAAATTGGCTGGGCAGCAGTAGCGGTAGACGGATTCATTCCCCCGGCAGCTTTTATGGAATTTCAGGCCTATAATGTGTTGGTGATCGCCAGTGATATTCGCCAGCTGGAACATATAGAATACACTCCCGCACCCGACATCATTCATGAAGGAGCCGGTCATGCGCCGATCATTGCCAATCCAGAATATGCTGAATACCTCAGGCGTTTTGGGGAAATTGGCTGTAAAGCGATCTCCAGTTCTCATGATTATGATATATATGAGGCTATTCGTGAGCTATCCATTTTAAAAGAAGCCGAAGACACTCCCGCGGAAAAAATAGCGGAAGTTGAAAAAAAGGTCGATGAGTTGCAGAGCAAAGATGTGAAGCCAAGCGAAATGTCGCAGATCCGGAATCTTCACTGGTGGACCGTGGAATACGGACTCATCGGAACGCTCGAAAACCCGAAGATTTACGGAGCGGGACTACTTTCTTCTATCGGGGAAAGCAAATCCTGCCTTACAGATGCCGTGGAAAAACGACCATATACCATTGAAGCCGCCAAACAGGAATTTGATATTACCAAACCACAACCTCAGCTATATGTCACTCCAGATTTCGCACATCTCAGCCTGGTTCTCGAAGAATTTGCCAATAATATGGCGCTTCGCCGTGGCGGACTCTCAGGCATTAAAAAACTCATTGATTCCCGCCACCTGGGAAGCATAGAACTCAGCACCGGGCTGCAGGTTTCAGGAAATTTCAGCCGAGTGATTGAATTTGAAGATCGTCCGGCCTATTTTCAAACTACCGGAAAAACTGCCCTTTCCTATCGCGAAAAGGAACTTGTGGGGCATGGGGTACAATCACATCCAGAGGGTTTTGGTTCTCCTGTTGGGAAGTTAAAGGGGATCAATCTTGCAATCGAAGATATGAGTCCGCGGGATCTGAAGGCTTATGATATCTATGAAGGCAAGCGGGTTACGCTGGAATTTGAAGGCGGGATCTTCATTGAAGGCGAGATCATTACCGGCACCAGAAATCTCCAGGGCAAGATCATCCTCATCAGTTTTAAAGATTGTAGCGTTACCTATGACGGGGAAATGCTGTTCCAACCAGAATGGGGACGATATGATATGGCGGTTGGTAAAGAAGTTGTTTCGGCTTTTGCAGGCCCGGCAGATCATCAATCTTTTGACTTCATCACCCACCAGCCTTCCAGCACGACCATCAAAAGCAAAAAAACGCAAGAAAAGGCTGAACTGGAATCACTCTATGAGTCGGTTAGGAATATCAGGAATGGGGAAAACACCAAATATTCACTGGAAGCAGCTTTTGATATTTTGAAAAAGTACCACCCGAAAGACTGGTTACTTGCTGTGGAAATCTATGAACTCGCCGCGGAAGATGATCACAGGCTGCAAGCGGAAGTGAGAAACCACCTGGAAGCCCTACGTCAACGCAGGCCTGAAATAGCTCATTTGATTACTGATGGCCTCGAAATGGCCAAACAACCGGTCGCTTCCAGTTAAAGTTTTAAGCTGTTCAGGTCACTTTCGGAATCTATGGGAGTATTCTGGTATTCCAAAGTCCAACCCATACTGTTCGTAAGGATATAGATCTTTTGGAGCTCACTGATGAGCCTGTTTTGCGCGTTGCTCTTCAATGTTGATTGCTCGATCTTTTCTCTCAGCCCTTTTTCAATTCTGGATTTGATCTTATTGTAATCTTCGGCATCGAACTGGTTCAAGTAATCCTGCGTTACATCGTAATATTTGATATTGGGATTGATATTGATTTCTTCCAAAGGAATTTTCCTAATGATCACTCGCTGGTTCTCCGCATCGATTTCAGTTTCCAGTTTGCTGAGGTCATAAGAAACACTAACCTCGGCATTGACCACGATAAGCGCCTTTTTTCTTGCTGAAAAGATATCCAGGTAAAAACTCTTGGAGTTTTTATAGGAGTAGACCTGTGAAAAAGTACCTTCGGTCACAACGAGTTTCCCTACATTCCTGATCTGTTCCTGTATCAGTGCGGTACGTTCTTCAAAACTTTCACGCTCCTGTTTCTTTTCCTTATAATAAAGGAAACCAAGAATTACAATTCCGATAGCCAGGACGCCTACAAGCAGGTTTTTCATGTAATGCATTTTGTTGCGATATTGAAAGTAGAAAATTTGTAGGAAAAATGCCGGAAAGGAATGCTAAAGAAAATATAAAAGCTCTATAAAAAACTAAAGGACGGCCCCACCCGTCCTTTAGTATAATTCTAAAATCTACCCCAACAAATTTTAGAAGTAGATCTCCTGTAACTTCCTGATTATCTTCAAGCTTAACCTTACAGATAGAGAACGGAAATACTTTCGATCTACTTTGTAAAAATACGAATTATTCGAACAGATATATAAAATTAATGTTGCTGAATTCTTAAAAATTAAGAATTATGAGAATTTACGCGGGTTCAGAAAAAGATATTTCAGGGTGTTTTTTTTGAATTTCCTCGATTTTCGATTGTAATTTCGTAAGAAATTTCTTATGACTACCGCTTAATTCTTCCGGAAGTCGGTGGTGGCGGGCTTTTTGAATAGAATCGATTTCTCGCAAAATACTAATGCTTTCCGGAGCCAGCCAGGCATCTGTAAACCGATTCCAGATATACTCAATAGCCATATTGGAAGGATGAATCATGTCTTGAGAATAAAAACGATAATCGCGTAATTCATCCATCATTATCTCATAAGCCGGAAAGTAAAAATTGTAGGAATTTTGTCTAACGATTTGATGAACCGCGGTAAGAAGTTGTGCTTTGCCCAAACTGTTTTCCACCACTCCATCTTTGATATGCCGAACCGGTGAAACCGTAAAGATCACACTACAGTCCGGATTTATTCTCCTGATATTTTTCATACAAAACTGCAGATCATCCTGAAGTTCCTTAACCGATGAAAGTTGCTTTTGAAATTCCTTTTGTGGGACTTTATGGCAATTGGCCACAACCGAACCAGTCGCTAAATGGCGGTAATACCATGCAGACCCCAGGGTCACTACTACGTGGGTCGCTGCAGATAGAAATTTTTCAGTTTTTTCAAGCCCAGAATTTAACCGCAGTAAACATTCTTCCATAGTGGCTCCACTTACACGCGAGTGCGACTCATAAGACTGCCATCTCCCCTGGAATTTAAAGATATCTTCCGCAGTATAGTTCCGCTTTGCCTCAACGCGATAAAGAAATTTCCCAATTACATGGGGATGAAAGAGAATACCGGTAGGATTTTGCAAATTTCGGAAACGGAACCAATCCAGTTTATGCCCAATATTTTCCACGAAACAAGAACCTATAAGGAAAATCAAAGAATGGTGATCCATCTTCGGTTGGCCTTCCGGTATCTGAAATTGTATCCTGAAATTCATTTTAAAAAGCAAAATCCCGGCTAAACCGGGATCTTTATATTAGTCGATATATTTTTTAGCTTCCTGAAGCGCCTGGTCAATTCCGGCAGGATTTTTCCCTCCGGCAGTTGCGAAAAAGGCCTGACCTCCTCCACCTCCCTGGATATATTTACCCAGTTCGCGCACGATTTGGCCCGCGTTAAGATTCTTAGTTGCCGCCAGATCTTTAGAAATATAGCAACAAAGCAGGGCTTTTCCGTCTTTTTCCGAGCCTAACAACACAAAAAGCTGCTCGATCTCGTCACCTAACTGGTATGCCAAATCTTTCATCCCAGCGGCATCAAGATCTACTTTTTTGCTCAGGAAGTTTAATCCATTAATATTATCAACTTCTGCCTTAAGATCTGTCTTTAGGTTTTTCGCTTTAGCGCTTAACAATTCGGCCACTTCCGCTTTCAGAGCCGCATTTTCTTCCTGCAAACTTGTTACTGCTTTCAGAGGATCCTTGGCATTTTTCAAATTCTCCCGAATCTCCTTTAGCATTTGCTCCTGAGATTCGAAATATTCCATTGCTGCCTTTCCCGTGATCGCTTCAATTCTCCGAATTCCCGAAGCGACAGATGATTCTCCCATGATCTTAAAATACCAGATTTCCGCAGTATTTTTCACATGCGTCCCCCCACAAAGCTCCATAGATTCTCCAAACCGGATCGCACGCACATCATCGCCATATTTCTCTCCGAAAAGTGCAATAGCTCCCTGGTCGATCGCGTCCTGGTAAGCCATATTTCTTTGCTCTTCCAGCTGCAGCTGTTCGCGGATCCTGGCATTCACAAAATTTTCTACTTTTTCCAGTTCTTCTGGGGTAACCTTACCAAAATGAGAAAAATCGAATCGCAGATAATCGCTTTTAACCAACGAACCCTTTTGTTCCACATGTGTACCAAGAACCTTTCGCAGTGCCTGGTGCAGCAGGTGCGTTGCGGTATGGTTAGAAGCCGTTCTGCTCCTTTCTTCGGAAGAAACGATTGCCTTAAAGCTTTGATCTGGATTCTGCGGAAGTTTATCGGTAAAATGAATGATCAGGTTGTTCTCTTTTTTGGTGTCTTTGATCTTGATCACCACTCCCTCCGGAGACATTAAAATTCCCTTATCACCCACCTGGCCTCCACCTTCCGGGTAAAAAGGTGTTTTGTTCAGTACGATCTGGAACAATTCTCCTTTTTTGGTTTGCACTTTTCGGAATTTGGCAATTTTCACCTCGGTTTCCAATTCGTCATAACCCACGAAAGCCTGTTCTTCGATATCTGCTTGCTCGATCCAGTCGCCGGCAGTCACCTGTGTTGCGGCACGGGAACGATCTTTTTGCTTCTGTAATTCCTTTTCGAAGCCTGCCTGATCCAGCTGAAATCCGTTTTCCCGCGCTATCAGCGCAGTAAGATCTATTGGGAAACCATAGGTATCATACAGCTCAAAGGCCTTTTCTCCCGAAATTTGCTTTTCCGAAGCCTCCTGCATAAGCTTTTCCAGCAAAACCAAGCCCTGTTCCAGTGTTCGAAGGAAACTGTTCTCCTCCTCGCGGATCACATTCTCCATCAATCCTTTCTGAGCGATCAGCTCCGGGAAGGCACTTCCCATTTGCCTGCTCAGGACATCGATGAGCTCAAAAATGAAGGCCTCTTTAGTATTTAAAAAGGTGAAACCATAACGAATCGCTCTTCTCAAAATCCTCCTGATCACATAACCGGCCCCGGTATTGCTTGGTAACTGTCCATCAGCAATTGAAAAGGCAACGGCCCGAACATGATCGGCAATTACGCGCATAGCAATATCATCAGTAATAGAAACGCCGTATTTTTTTCCGGTAAGACGTTCAATTTCCGAAATAATTGGAGTAAAAACATCGGTATCGTAATTCGAGGTCTTCTTCTGCAATACCATGCACAGGCGTTCAAATCCCATCCCGGTATCAATATGCTTCGCCGGCAATTCTTCCAGAGAGCCGTTGGCTTTACGATTATATTGCATGAAAACCAGGTTCCAGATTTCCACTACCTGCGGGTGATCTTTATTTACCAGCTCACGCCCGGGAGTTTTCTCTTTTTCTTCAGCAGATCGAATATCGATATGAATTTCCGAACATGGGCCACATGGCCCCTGGTCTCCCATTTCCCAAAAATTATCCTTTTTATTTCCGTAGATGATCCGGTCTTCCGGAACGATCTTTTTCCAGATGTCCAAGGCTTCGGTATCCAGTGAGAGATTATCAGCATCATCAGTTCCTTCAAAAACGGAAACATAGAGCATTTCCGGATCGATTTGAAACACCTCGGTAAGCAGTTCCCAGGCCCAGTTAATCGCTTCTTTCTTGAAATAATCACCAAAACTCCAGTTCCCAAGCATTTCGAACATGGTATGGTGGTAGGTATCGTGCCCTACCTCTTCCAGATCGTTATGCTTTCCGCTTACTCTCAAACATTTCTGAGTATCAGTAACACGTTTGCTTTTAGGGGTACTATTACCCAAAAAGTATTCTTTGAACTGGTTCATCCCGGCATTGGTAAACATCAAAGTGGGATCATCCTTAATGACCATGGGTGCCGAAGGAACGATTTGGTGCGATTTCGACTTAAAAAATTCTAGAAACTGTTTGCGGATCTCCTGTGACTTCATGCAGCTATTTTCTTGCAAATTTCATTAAATTGTGACAACGGCAAAACAATTCATATATTTGTTCGTTTACCGTTATAAATTGCACGGTATTTGCGCCGTTTTGCAACGCAAAAATAGCATAATTTTAACTCATGTCGAAGGTTAAATATTATTACGATAGCGAGACGCTTTCTTATAAGAAAATCGAGCAGAAAAAAGGCCGCAGGCTTGGCATTGCCCTGCTTAGTGTTACCGGTTCCTTTCTGGCCGGTTTTATCCTATTAATTATCTACCTGAATATTCCGCAGATCGAAACGCCTAAAGAAAAGGCCCTGAAACGCGAGCTACAGAATATGAAACTCCAATACGGGCTGTTGAATAAGAAAATGGACCAGATCCAGGATGTCATGGCGAATATTGAAGATCGGGACAACAATATCTACCGGTTGTATTTTGAAGCGAACCCGATCCCGGAAGAACAACGCAAAGCCGGTTTTGGAGGAATTAACCGCTATAAAGACCTTGAAGGTTTTGAAAACAGCAAACTCATCACAGAGACTTCCAAAAGAATGGATGTGCTTACCAAACGCCTGGTTGTACAGTCAAAATCTCTGGATGAGATCGCCAAACTGGCGAAAGAAAAAGAAAGCCTACTGGCGGCCATTCCCGCCATTCAGCCGGTGGCCAATGAGGACCTGAGCAGGATTGCTTCCGGTTATGGCTGGAGAACCGATCCGTTTACGAAAGTTAGAAAATTCCACTACGGAATGGATTTTACGGCTCCCCGCGGAACACCGGTTTACGCGACCGGCGATGGGCGTGTGATCAGAGCCGATAACCGTTCCACCGGTTACGGAAACCACATCCGCATCGACCATGGTTACGGATATACCAGTCTTTACGGGCATTTATACAAATACAACGTGCGCCGTGGCCAACAAGTAAAGCGCGGTGATGTGATAGGTTTTGTAGGTAGTACCGGGAGATCAGAAGCTCCTCACCTGCACTATGAAATCTTCAAGGACGATGAAAAGATCAACCCGATCAATTTCTATTATGGAAACCTTTCTCCGGAGGAATTCAGCGAAGTTCTGGAAAAAGCTCAACGTGAGAACCAATCTCTTGATTAATGCATATTGATCTTCCTGAAAAACGCTATTACAGCATTGGCGAGGTTGCCGAAGCTTTTAAGGTGAACACTTCTCTTATTCGATTTTGGGAGAAAGAGTTCGACGCCATCAAACCGAAGAAAAATGCCAAGGGAAACCGCAAATTCACTCCGGAAGATATTAAAAACCTCGAGCTGATCTATCACCTGGTGAAAGAACGCGGCTTTACATTAGAAGGAGCGAAAACCCATTTAAAAGAAGAAAAACACAAGACCCTCAGCAATTTTGAGATCATCAGAAAGCTGGAAGGCATTAAATCAGAACTAATCAACCTAAAAAATCAATTATAAAAATGAAAAAGTGGCTAATACCTATAGGAATCATCGTATTACTGGTGATCCTGATCGCATCTCCATTCAATTCCCTAGTAAACCTTCAGGAAGATGCTGAAAAATCCTGGAATAACGTAGAGTCATCCTATCAGAGAAGAAATGACCTGATTGGTAATCTCGTAAAAACCGTTCAGGGAGCTGCTGATTTTGAACGCGGTACCCTGACCGATGTCATTGAAGCCCGCTCTAAAGCTACTTCGGTAAAGGTGGATGCCAGCAACCTCAGCGCAGAACAAATCCGGCAGTATCAGGAGGCACAACAGGGAGTTTCTTCGGCTTTATCCAGATTATTGGTCACCGTGGAACGCTATCCTGAGTTGAAAGCCAATCAGAATTTCCTTCAGCTACAATCTCAACTGGAAGGAACTGAAAACCGCATCAATGTGGCTCGTGACCGTTTTAACGAAGACGTGGCCAATTACGAAAAGAAACGCCGTAGTTTCCCAAGCAATATCACTGCCATGCTTTTTGGTTTTGACGAAATGGAAGGCTTCCAGGCTGATGCAGGTGCAGAGAATGCTCCGGAAGTAGAATTCGATTTTTAAGATGAGCAAGACCGAAGATTTCCTGACCAAAGCGGAAGAAGAAGCGATCGTGGATGCCATTCGCAAGGCAGAGCTGCAAACCTCCGGCGAGATCAGGGTACACCTGGAACCAACTTCCGGAAAAACCGATATTTTTGAACGAGCCATGGAAGTTTTTCATCTGCTAAAAATGGATAATACCAAGCAAAGCAACGGAGTGTTGATCTACGTGGCGGTGGAAGATCGCAATTTTGTGATCTATGGCGACCAGGGCATCAACGATAAAGTAGCTGATGATTTCTGGGAAAGCACCAAAGATGTGATCGTTTCACATTTTAAAAAAGGCCATTTTAAGCAAGGCCTTGTAGACGGGATCCTGATGGCCGGCGAACAGCTTCAGAAACATTTCCCGTACGATCAAGGGGATATCAATGAATTATCTGATCAAATTTCAAAAGGCTAAACCTATCAAAAATTTTCTCACATTTCTTCTATTGATCGCAGGTTTTGCGGTACAGGCTCAACTCGACATCCCGCAAAAACCGGGGAAAGAGACCAGCGTGTACGATAGTGCCGGCATGATGAACACCACTGAAGCCAGGCAACTTGAACAAAAACTGATCAATTACGCCGATACCACTTCCACGCAAATAGTTGTGGTGACCATACCTTCACTGAACGGTGAATACGAAGGTACGTACGCCGCTCACTGGGCGCAGAAATGGGGAATTGGACAAAGCAAAGAAGACAATGGTTTGCTGATTCTTGTGGCAAAGCAGGATCGCAAGATCTGGATTACTACAGGTTATGGACTCGAGGAATATTTAACCGATTATCGCACCAAGCAGATCATTGAAGATATCATTCTTCCGGAATTCCGGAATGGGAATATCTACAGCGGCCTAGATAAAGGGACCACGGCGATTTTTGAAGTTCTGAACGGAACTTTTACAGGAACACCTCAGAATGGCAATAGTGGGATACCCTTTCGGGCCATCATCGTCTTTATCATCTTTATCATCATTATTATCTCCATGTTCAATAAACGTGGCGGTCGCGGTGGTGGCCGTGGTGGCGGAAGAAGTTTGCTGTGGGACGCGATTATTTTAAGTTCTCTTGGCCGCGGAAGCATGGGCGGCGGTAGTTTTGGCAGCGGAAGCTCTGGTGGAGGTTTCGGAGGGGGCGGATTTGGTGGAGGCTTCGGTGGCGGAGGCTTCGGCGGCGGCGGTGCCGGTGGTAGCTGGTAACTTCAGAAAGCAATTATGACAGCCGATTTTTTTACCGACGAACATTTCTCGCAACTTACCAAGAATGACCTGAAAACTGGCGAATATGAGGCCTGTAGCTTCAGCAATTGCCAGTTCCCGGAAGCAGATCTTTCTTCCTTCCGTTTTATTGATTGTGATTTTACGGAATGTGACTTAAGCAATGCCAGGCTAAAGGGAACATCTTTTCAGAATTGCACGTTTACAGGTTGCAAAATGATTGGGCTGAATTTCGAAAACTGCGAAAAATTTGGCTTTTCCATCGGCGCCAAAAATTCGATTTTAACGCATTGCACTTTTTACCAATTAAGCCTTCCAAAATCCATATTTATTGGTTGCAAATTTGAGGGTGCAGATTTCACAGAAGCTATTTTTACCTATTCCAATTTCCAGGAATGCGATTTCCTGAATGCCATTTTTGACCGAACACAACTGGAGAAATGTGATTTTCGCAATGCTCAAAATTTCCTGATAGACCCGGAAAGAAACCAGGTTTTTCAGGCGAAATTTTCAAAAGACAACCTGGCAGGGCTACTTCAGAAATACCAGTTAACGATCGAATAATAAAAAAAGCCGCTATCATCAGATAGCGGCTTTTTTCGTATTATCATCAATTTCTACGATACTGCTTTCAGCTTGCTCATCGTAGATTTATTCAGTTTATCTTCTGCATATTCCCTATCAACGGTCAATTCATCCTCCCCGCTTTCCGGAAGTTCGAACATCGCATCGGTCAAAATTGCTTCGCAAAGCGAACGCAATCCCCGGGCACCCAGCTTGTATTCCACCGCTTTATCCACGATATAATCCAAAGCTTTGTCGGTAATCTCAAAATCGATATCATCCATTTCGAACAGCTTTTTGTACTGCTTGATGATCGCGTTCTTTGGCTCGGTCAAAATAGCTCTCAAGGTGTCTCGATCCAGCGGATTCATATAGGTAAGCGCCGGAAGTCGACCAATGATCTCAGGAATCAGTCCAAATTCTTTCAAATCCTTCGGAATGATGTATTTCAGCATATTGGTTCTTTCAATAGCGTCTTCACTTTTCGACGCGCTGAAACCTACAGCCTGCATATTCAAGCGCTTGCTGATGATTCGCTCAATTCCATCAAAAGCTCCACCGGCAATGAAAAGGATATTTTCGGTATTCACCTCGATGAATTTCTGATCGGGATGCTTACGCCCCCCTTTCGGCGGAACGTTCACCACGGTTCCCTCGAGCAATTTCAGCAATGCCTGCTGAACACCTTCTCCTGAGACATCACGCGTGATCGAAGGGTTATCGCTTTTACGGGCAATTTTATCGATCTCGTCAATAAAAACAATGCCTCGCTGCGCTTTTTCGGTGTTATAGTCAGCCGCCTGCAATAACCGGGTTAAAATCCCCTCTACATCTTCTCCTACGTAACCTGCTTCGGTTAGAACAGTAGCATCAACAATCGCCAGTGGCACATTTAGCATTTTGGCAATGGTACGAGCCATGAGCGTTTTACCGGTTCCGGTTTCCCCAACCATCACGATATTACTCTTTTGAATCTCTACATCGTCTTCATTATCTGGCTGCAACAATCTTTTATAATGATTGTAAACCGCCACCGAAAGCACTTTCTTAGTTTGTTCCTGGCCTATCACATATTCATCCAGAAAAGATTTGATCGATTTTGGCTTGCTCAGCATCAGGTCTGAAGAAAGTTCACGGGCTTCACCCTGTTTCGATTCTTCTACCACAATGCCATGAGCCTGCTCGATGCAGCGATCACAGATATGCGCATCCAGCCCGGCTATAAGCAGGTTAGTCTCGGGTTTTTTCCTTCCACAAAAGGAACATTCTAAATCTTCTTTCGCCATCTTTTAGTTTTTCGCTCGTTTCCTGAAGTTAAAAAAAGTAATTTGAAAATTAGTCTTCGCGTTTTAAAACTTCATCAATCATTCCGTACTCTTTCGCTTTTTCAGCTTTCATCCAGTAATCACGATCACTGTCTTCATGCACTTTTTCATAAGTCTGCCCGGAATGCTTGGCAATGATTTTATACAATTCTTCTTTCAATGTTAAGATCTCTCTTGCCGTGATTTCGATATCGCTTGCCTGGCCCTGGGCTCCACCCATAGGCTGATGAATCATGACACGGGAATGCGGCAAACCACTGCGCTTGCCTTTCTCTCCGGCACACAACAGCACGGCTCCCATTGAGGCTGCCATCCCGGTGCAGATCGTCGCCACATCTGGCTTGATAAACTGCATGGTATCATAAATCCCCAAACCTGCATAAACGCTTCCTCCCGGAGAGTTAATATAAATCTGGATGTCTTTATTAGCATCGGTACTCTCCAAAAACAGCAACTGTGCCTGTACGATATTTGCTACCTGATCATTGATACCCGTACCTAGAAAAATGATACGGTCCATCATCAGCCTCGAAAATACGTCCATCGCCACCGCGTTCATTTGTCGTTCTTCGATAATATTTGGGGTCATTCCTACCGGCATCATGCTGCTCACGATCTTATCGTAATAATTTCCGTTCACTCCATGATCCAGCGTCGCATATTTGCGAAATTCTTTTCCGTAGTCCATTAATTTTTTAAAATTTAAGTCTTTTAAAATGCTTCGGGAAAACCAAAAAAGGCGTTATCCCGAATCGAGTTAACGCCTTAAAGATAGATAATATATCGTAAAAAGGCTTACTTATAAATCGCTTTCACGAATTCGTCGTAAGTCACTTCTTTTTCTTCAAATTTTACTTTCTCCTTGTAGAATTCCAGAAGCTTCTCGTTCATCAATTGCTCTGAAAGGCGCTTTACTTCTTCCTGGTTAGACAGGATTCGAGCGGCGATATCATCCAGTTCTTTCTGTGATGGATCTGTTTGGCCAAATTGTGCCATTTGCTGCTTGATCTTTTCTGAAGTAAAAGCTTTCAGGTCATCGAAGTTCACGTTCAACTCGTTGTCGTTCACCACTTTTCCTTCGATCAACTGGTAACGAAGTCCTTTTTCACTCTTTTCGTACTCTTCCACAGCCTCTTCATCGGTCAATGGTTTTTCTCCAACAGTCTGGATCCATTTCTGAAGAAATTCTTTCGGAAGCTCAAAATTGGTTTGCTCGATCAACTTTTCAGTGATATCGTTCATCAACTGCTGGTCGCTTTGCTGCTGAAATTGCTTGGCAGCATCTTCCTTGATCTTGTCTTTTAATTCGGTAACCGATTTTACCTGGTCTTTTCCGAAGAGCTTATCAAAAAATTCCTGATCCAGATCAGCCAGTTCTCTTTCGTTGATTTCATTGATCGTGAAAGTCACCTCAACATCCAGGTCATGCGCTCGATCATGATCCACGCTCAAGTGATTGATCAAATCATGGTCATCTTCAAACAAATTCTTGGTTTTAAGACTTAAGGTATCTCCAACCTTGGCACCAACGAATTTATTCAGGTTTCTTTTCCCTTTGATTTTGGAAAGTTCGAAAGAAGTTTCATTTTCAATGCCCTCTTCTTCGTTTTTGAAAACCCCGGCAACTGTATCTCCTTCTTCCGCTGTTTCCTTGGTTTTCATCTTTCCGTATTGCTTCTGAAGGTGCTCCACCTGGTCATTTACCATTTTTTCATCAGCAACGATGTTGTACTTGGTCACTTTCTTATCCAGACCGTCCAAGTTCACCTCGAATTCCGGAGCCAGTCCAAGTTCAAATTCAAAGCTATAGTTATCCTTATCCCAGTCAAAATCTTTCTGCTCTTTCGGAATTGGGTTTCCAAGAACGTCCAGTTTCTCTTCGGTAAGATATTTATTAAGGCCTTCCTGAAGCAATTTGTTCACCTCATCTACCAAAACAGCCTTACCATATTGTTTCTTCACCATTCCCATTGGAACGTGACCTTTCCTGAAACCAGGAATATTGGCATTCTTACGGTAATCGTTTAAGATTTTATCTACTTTACCTTCATAGTCTTCTTTGGCGATATCAACTTTAACCACCGCATTTAGTTCATCAATATTCTCTCTGGTAATATTCATTTTGATCTTTTATAAAAAATTGGAGTGCAAAATTACATTTTTTTCAAAAGCCTGCAAAGTTTCAAATCACTGAAATTCAGTTTGCTTTAATCCTTATCCAGAAGTGAAAAGAGTACCGACTGAAATAACGACAGCAACAAACTGAAAACAATCGCCATGAACCAGCCATCCACGTCAAACCCACCCACAAAACCATCAGCTATGAAAATGATGATCGCATTGATGATCAAAAGGAAAAGACCCAGTGTTAAAATAGTCACCGGCAGGGTTAAAATTACCAACAGAGGCTTTACCAGGAAATTGAGCACCGCCAGCACCAGCGCTACGATCACAGCAGTCAAATAACTATTTACGGTCACTCCCGGCAGAATCTTCGCAAGAATGACGACCGCTACTGCCGTAAGCAATAATTTGAGAATGAATTTCATAATTTCTGAATATTGTTATTGGTAAAAGTGCAAAAAAATAGCCGGGTCTTACCCGGCTATTCAAAATTTATGTCAATTTTAATACTACTGCACTCCCTGGTCCAGGGTCACTGTAGGATATTCTCCAATATTCGCTCTTGGAACAGAAGCATCGTAAGTCTCATTGATTTCAGAAATGATCGCATTAGCAATCACCGCATAGCCTCTTGGTGTTAAGTGAACCCCGTCCAGTGAAAAAGCTCCACCTGTTACAAAGGTGGAATTCACGCTTACGCCATCCATACTAATCCCGCTGTTTCCAAGCTGATCCAGCAAGGCATTCGCATCTACCATTCCAAGGCCATACGCCTGAGCCACTCCGGCAATTGCCGCGTTGTATTTTACAGTAGCATCAGCGATCATTTCCTGTTCTCCGGAAGTCAATACGTACTGATCTCCTAACGGAACAGACACCCCGTTTACTAACATCGGGTTATTGTTCACCGTTGTTCCGATGAAAGAAGCCGCGGTAAGCGGAATAAGATCTCCGGAATTTGCCTGTCTTAACTGGCTCAACAATCCGGCGGTTTGGGCATCCAGGTTAAAGGGCTCGCCCATCAGGATACTGGCAAGCGGAGTAAGGTCTTCATCAACCAGTGTCACGAAGTTTCCAGCTCCTTCAGAAAAAGTGATCTTTCTGCTGTCAGCTTCAGCCTGAGTAATAACACCTGCCTGCACAAGTCCCGGAAGGATCATGGTATTGTAAGCTCCAAACTGCGCATTCAAAGCACCGGCAGTGGCCGCATCCAAAGGAATTGGGTTTACCGGAACTACTTTAAAGAAAGGAATGCTTGACACATTCGGAATATTGATCAAAACTCCCTCGGCATTTGCCGCAAGATTTTGAACTATCTGGTCGTATACAAAAGCAAAAGCATTCGGATCTGTAATGTCATTTTCACCATACGTTGCAAAATCAGTATTATTCAGCTGGTATTCTCCAGCACCTCCAGAAGTAGCAAAACCTAACACATCGTTATTTCCAATCCACAAGGTGAAAAAAGTAGGATTTTGGGCAAGCGCATCTGCCAGTACAGTGGTACTTTCAGAAGAAGCGAATCTCGCGAAATACGGGTTGGCTGTTCCAGCAGCTACACCGGCGACACTTCCATAACCGGGAGCCACCAAATGATATGATTTTGCTCCGGGCACTCCCATATTATTGAATGGCCCTTCAACCTTAGCGGTCACTTCGGTAGTTGGGGTTGCACTGTAGCGCACCGGCATAGGATTTCCATTAGCATCCACGCTCAATACGTATCTTGTGGCAGCGATCGGCTGGCCACTGTATAACAAGCCGCCAAAATCGTCACTTACATAAGGTTGCATGAATTCCTCGGTATCCTGAGCAAGAGCAAATTTTGCTGCCAGGATGCTCGGATAAGAATTTTTCTGGCCGCTCAGGTACAAAGCTCCATCAGCATAACCGGCAGTCAACGAGTTCCCCAGCGCCACATAATTGGAAAAATCGGCTTCCCCGTTGCTGTAAAAACCTTCGTCTTCAATAGAATTTTCGAGTTCAGGCTCACAAGAAACAAGGCCTAAAGCAAGAATTCCGGATAGTATAAAATATTTTTTCATCATTTCTTCAAATTAAATTTTTATGGTTACACCGAGACCTGGCACAAAAGCACTGGACTTGTAAGTTCCACCGAATGACACATTCTGGCCGTTTTCCTGGTAATAATCATACGATTCGTCTACTTCTTCAAAACGGCTGTAAAGGAAAGCGGCATCGATCGCAACCTTATCGGTTACGTTAATAGACAATCCGCCGGTAAAGTTATTCGAATCATTACGCGGAGTCTCTGGCGCAAAATATCCTGATTGTACAGGCGACTGATCGAAGTAATAACCTGCTCTCAACTGGAACGTTTCATTGGCGGTGTACTGAAGCCCCAAACGGTAGATCGAAGAATTCTTGTAATTTCTCGGGTTTTTAGAGTCGGGGATATTTGGATCAGCAAAATCAAGGTCTAATGACTCGTAAGTATCCCAGAAAGTCCTGTTATAATCAAAGGCAAAAAGCCATTTTTCATTCAGCTGGTAAGAAAGTCCAACAGTTAATTCAGCTGGCAGCGGAAGCTCCGCATCGAAAGTAGTATCGTTGAACGGGGTTAATGGCGAATTTGGCACATTCATAAAATCTGCTGAACCATCTTCTGCTTTCATGGTAATTTCTGAACGGTAATTTACTCCAATTCTCAGGCTGTCGATTGGGCTATACATTAAGCCGGCAGACCACCCAAAAGCGTGTACCCCTTTGGCTTCCACGGTTACATTAGAACGATTCCCTTCCAGATCGGTCAGGTTTCTGCTCAGGTTCCTGTTGAAATTTACTGAACCGTTTACATAGATTGGCCCTGCTCCCACAGATAATTTGTCGCTGATCTTATAAGAAGCAAGCGCCTGAACATAAATCGCTTTCAGGTCGATGTTATTGATAAGGTGCGATCCCGCCCAGTCGGTTGGCCATTCCACGCTACTACCGTAAGGTGTATACGCCGCAAAACCAAGGGTGAATTTATCGCTCAATTTGTAAGAGAAGTACGCATAAAAAGGCGTTCCCACAGGACTATCTGTTCTGGCAAATTCTCCATACTGTTCATTTTGCCATACAACATCAGAAAATACAGCACTAACCCCTACGGCTGCATTTATCTTATTTTCCAGATATACCAACCCGGCCGGGTTGAAGAAGGCCAGCTCCGCATTGTTCACCACAGCAACCCCCGTGTGCCCCATGGCCAGCGAGCGCTGCCCCTGCAGACTTACGCGGTAACCACCGGCATAGGTCGAGGCTGTGGCCAGGATCAAAAGGCCAAGTAAAAATAGTCTTTTCATAATTTTGTTAGGATTAGATTTAATATGTGTTAAAATACTACGGTCAAAAATAGCATAAATTGGATATTACGCAACAATTCCTACAATTTTATTATGCATACATAATAAATTTAGAAAGAATTTAAACAAATTGCAGAATGGTAGCCAGAAAGGCCTCCATCTTTTCAGCGTGAACCCAGTGACCAGCATCTTTAATAGTCACAAAACTGGCCTTCGGAAATATCGTGCGGATATTCAATTCATCCGTTTTCTCGATATAATCTGAATTTGCTCCTTTGATGAACAGTGCCGGGCCACTGTAGGAGTTACCCTCTGGAAGTGCTTCGCCGATATTCTCAATATTCTCCTTGAGCGAATCGAGATTTAATTTTAAAGACAATTGCTCCTTGGTTTTCCAATAAAGATTTTTCAGCAGAAATAAGCGAACACCTGTTTGCGGAATATATTCTGCAAGAAAATCTTCCGCATCACCGCGGGAAGTGAGTTTAGCGTCATCGAGCGCCGTTAGCCCTTTCAGGATCTGCTGGTGGTGTGGTGCGTAGTACTTGGGCGCGATATCAACCACGATCAGCTTTTCGATCAACTCTTCATTTTCACAGGCTGCAAGCATTGCCGTTTTACCTCCCATGGAATGTCCCATCAAAATGATCTTTTCCAACTGGTGTTCCTGGGAGTAAGCCACGAGATCTTCTGCCAGCAACTGGTAAGAAAACTCCACGCTGTGCGGACTTTTACCATGATTCCGCTGGTCGACCAGGTGCACCTCAAAACCCTTTTCAGCCAGATGTTTTCCTACCGTTTTCCAGTTATCACTCATCCCCAGAAACCCATGCAAAATCACAAAAGGTTTGCCCTCACCAAGTATCGTTGAATGTAATTTCATCTATTTCAAAAATTTCAAATATTGCTGAATGGTTTTTTCAAGCCCCATGAATAGCGCTTCAGAAATGAGTGCGTGCCCAATGCTCACCTCAGCCAAGTGCGGAACAGCTTTCTTGAAATACTCGATATTATCGAGAGACAGATCGTGCCCGGCATTGATTTCCAGTCCAAGTTCATGGGCCAGGCCGGCACATTCAGCATAGGCTTTTGCGGAATCTTCCTTCCCTTTGGCAAAATCGGTAGCGAACTGCTCGGTATATAATTCAATCCTGTCAGTTCCGGTTTTTGCCGCACCCTCGATCATTTTTTTGTCAGCATCCACGAAAATGGAGGTTCTAATCCCATGTTTTTGAAACTCTGAAATCACCTCTTTTAAATAGCTCTCGTATTTTATGGTATCCCAACCGGCGTTCGAGGTAATGGCGTCTTCAGCATCTGGAACCAGGGTAACCTGCGCAGGTTTTACTTCCAGCACCAAATTGGTGAATTGCTGTATGGGTTTTCCTTCAATATTAAACTCGGTAGTAAGAACCGGTTTCAGGTCGCGAACATCCTGGTACCGAATATGACGCTCATCTGGTCTTGGGTGAACCGTGATTCCCTGAGCTCCAAAAGATTCGATTTTCCTGGCAGCTTCCACTACATTAGGCACATCCCCGCCACGGGCATTTCTCAAGGTTGCGATCTTATTGATATTGACGCTTAATTTTGTCATTAGAATGTGTTTTTATTAACAAAAATACAAAGCTACCGCGGCTTGATTGAATATTATTTTGATTAATTTGCAGAAAAGGAGAGAGATTATGAGCCTGACAGAATACATACTGAACGATGTTGAAATCTTAAATCCGCACATGAAGATCGGCGAGATCAAACTGCTTTTCAACGAGCTTACTTACACGCATTTGCCGGTGGAAAGTGATGGTATTTATCTTGGCTGTATTTCTGAAAATGACGTTCGCTGTTTTGAGGCCAACAAAAGCATCGATGATTATCGTTACGCTTTGGAAGGTTTTTTTACCCGCGACACCAATTACTGGCTGGACACGCTGGAAGCTTTTGCGCAGAACAGCAGCAATATCATGCCGGTGCTGGATGAAGAAAACCACTACCTGGGATACCTCGAACTGAGCGAGATCATGACCTTATTCAATGAAACACCATTTTTAAGCGAAAGCGGAAATATTTTAGTGATAGAAAAGGCATTTAAAGACTATTCATTCAGTGAAATTTCACAAATCGTGGAATCGAACAACGCCCATATTCTGGGATCGTTTATTTCCAAAATTGAAAATGATATGGCGCAGATCACCATGAAGATCAGCCCTTCCGGAATGAATGAGATCATTCAGTCCTTCCGAAGATATGGTTACATCATCATTTCAGAACACCAGGAAGACACCTTCAATAAAAACCTGAAAGACCGTTCCAAATATCTGGACAAATACCTTAATATATAAGTATGAAAATCGGCATTTACGGGCAGTTTTACCATCCCAACGCAGCTGAATATATCGGGCAGCTGCTGGAAATACTGGACCAGAAAAACATCGAAGTTCATATTGAGGAAGATTTCCTGGGACTCATTCAGGAAAATAAGACCATTACCAAAGATTACCCGAGATTCAAGGCCTTTGAGGAACTGGACAACTCTTTTGAGCTGTTTTTTTGCATTGGCGGGGATGGAACTATCCTGAAATCGATCAATTACATCAGGAACCTGGACATTCCCATCGTTGGAATTAACACCGGGCGGCTGGGTTTCCTGGCGACCATTCAAAAGGAACAGATTCCTGAAACCATCGACGAAATACTGAATAAAAATTTCGCTTTATCGCCAAGATCGGTCTTAAGTATTGCAACCAACCCGGAAAGCGAAGACGAGATCTATTCAAATATCGCGTTGAATGAAATTGCCGTAAGCCGAAAGAACACCACCTCCATGATCACCGTGGAAACCTGGCTGGACGACCAGTTTCTAACATCTTACTGGGCTGATGGGCTAATTATTGCCACGCCAACAGGTTCTACCGGTTACTCGCTGAGTTGCGGCGGGCCGGTCATTATACCTGATACCGATTCTTTGGTGATCACGCCAATCGCGCCTCATAACCTGAATGCGCGGCCCCTGGTGATTAAAGATCATACCGTGATTAAATTAAAGGTTTCCGGAAGGGAAAACTCCCACCTGGTCTCCATGGACTCCCGAATTGCCACGCTTGAAAATGAGACCGAAATCATCATTAAGAAAGCTCCCTACACCGTCAATTTCGTGGAACTGCAACAGGACAGTTTCCTGAATACTCTCCGAAAAAAACTTTTATGGGGAGAAGATAAGCGGAATTAAGCAATAAAAACTTTCAAAAACTGTTTATAGTCATGTACAAATCTGCTCAAATTATTGCAGAGCAAACAGAATTGTTATATTTGCAAACTTTTGAAAACCTATGAGGTACCTAATTGCTTTTGTAGTTATGGCATTTTTTACGACGAGTATGCGTTCCCAGCAGTTTGAGCTAGGAGCATTTGCCGGTGGCTCCAATTTTATAGGTGACGTAGGTCGAACATATTATATTTTGCCCAATGAACCCGTAGTTGGTTTTTTGACAAAATGGAATCGCAGCCCCCGTCATGCCATTCGGTTTTCGCTCAATTACGCGAAGATCAGTGCTGATGATGCCAAGTCTGACGATACCCGTAGACAGCAGCGAGGCTATTCTTTTCAGAATAGTATTGCGGAAGCTTCCCTCGGAATAGAATTCAATTTTTTTGAGTTTGACCTGAGCGACGAACTGCCGCAAAGCACGCCATATGTTTACACCGGGATCACCTATTTCAGGGCAGACCATGTGTATCTCAAGGATGGTCGAAATGGAAAACTTTCTAATGAAGGGACCAACTGGGATTTTGCGATCCCGATGGTGGTAGGTTATAAAGAAGCGATTACCGAACATATTATTGGCGGTCTCGAAATCGGGGCGCGATATACGTTTACCGATAACCTGGACGGCAGCTGGCCGGAAGAGTATCTTGGAAGACGTGATCCAAAAATAGAATTCGGTAACCGGAATACAAATGACTGGTACGTGTTTACCGGTGTAAGTTTTACGTTCACATTTGGGCGCAAACCTTGTTATTGCTTTTAAATGAACTATAAAGAAAACATTGACCTTCAAAAGCTCCCCGCTCACATTGCGATCATTATGGATGGCAATGGCAGGTGGGCCAAGCAAAAAGGTTTTTTAAGAGCGTCCGGGCACGAAGAAGGCACTAAAGCCGTTCGTGATGTGGTGGAAGGCTGCGCAGAACTGGGAGTTCCCAATCTAACCCTGTATGCCTTTTCTACGGAAAACTGGAACCGCCCGAAACTCGAGGTCGACACCCTGATGCGTTTACTGGTTTCTTCTCTTAAAAAAGAGATCAAAACCCTTCAGGATAACGATATTCGACTTCATTCTATTGGTAATCTTGCCAGTCTTCCGAAGAAAGCTCAGAAAGAATTAACCGATGTGATCGAAAAAACCAGCGGCAACAAACGTATGACCCTTAGCCTTGCCCTGAGTTATGGCAGCAGGGAAGAGCTTACACATTGCATCAGGACGATCGCCTCAAAGGTCAAAAATGGGGAAATATCAGCCCAGGATGTTGACGATAAGCTTATAAATGAGCATCTTTACACCCGCAATTTACCCGATGTGGACCTGCTGATCAGGACCAGCGGTGAACAGCGAATCAGCAATTTCCTGCTTTGGCAAATCGCCTATGCAGAATTGTATTTTACAAAAAAACTATGGCCAGATTACCGAAGAGAAGATCTTTTCGAGGCTATTCACAATTATCAAAACAGAGAAAGACGATTTGGAAAAACCAGTGAGCAACTCAGCTAGTGCATTGATGATAAGAAAGACTATTACACTTTTTGCGCTTTTCTTTTTGATTTCTTTATCCCTTACTGCCCAGGATCTACCCCTCGGTGATTCCCAGAAATATGTGATTGGAGATATTAGTGTTTCAGGTGTTACTACCTACTCAGAAAATACCGTTATCGCATTTACGGGGCTGAAGAAGGGAGACGAAATCTACCTTCCAGGACAAAAATCAAGTGATATCATTAATAAACTTTGGAACACCAAATTGTTCAGCGATGTGAACTTATATATCACCAATATCGAAGGGAATGTTGCCGATATTGAAATTGAAGTGGTAGAAGTTCCCGTTCTTCATGAGGTGAAGTTCACCGGAATCAAAAAAGGTAAAAAAGAGGAGCTCATCGATGAAAACGACCTGAAACCGGGCGCAAAAGTCACTGAAAACCTCATCACCACGACCCAGAACTATATCGCCAATAAATACCGAAAGGACGGGTTTTTGAATGCTTCTGCGGAAATAAGAACCAGAAAATACGAAGACACTGCACAAGCCAATAGCAACATGGTTAATATGGTTGTTGATATTGATAAGGGAGAGCGCGTAAAAGTTTCCAGCATTGAATTTACGGGGAACGAAAAAATGAAGGATAAGAAGCTGCGCGGTGCCCTGAAAAATACCAAGCGCAAGAACCTCATCCGTTTCTGGAAGCGCTCAAAGTATGTTCCGGGTGATTTTGAAGAAGACAAGAAAAAATTGATCGACCGCTATAAGGAGTATGGCTACCGCGATGCACGAATACTTTCAGATACCCTTATCAAAGAAGACGAGAAAAATGTTGCCATCAAAATTGAAGTGGAAGAAGGTGATCAATATTATATTGGCGACATCAACTTCCTTGGAAATGCAGCCTTTACTGATGCCCAGCTGGAGCGTACGCTTGGACTGGACAAAGGTGACGTATACAATGGCGTCCTGATGGATGAGCGCGTGAACAGCCGTGAACCAAATAAGAATTCGATTGCCAACACCTATCAGAATAACGGGTATCTGTTCTCCCAGGTAGACCTTGTGGAAACAAATGTTTACAATGACACTATCGACTTTGAGGTACGAATCCTCGAAGGTAAAGAGACTTATTTTGACCAGATCAGGGTTGTTGGAAACACAAAGACCAAAGACCATGTGATCTATCGTGAAATGCGTACCAAGCCAGGACAAAAATACAGCCAGGAAGCCGTGGTGAATACAATCAGGGAACTTGGAGCTCTTGGATTCTTTGATGCGGAAAATCTTAGTCCGGAAATCATCAATCCTGATCCACAAGCCGGAACCGTTGACCTGGAATACCAGGTAACTGAAGCCGGAGCGAGCCAGATCGAGCTGCAAGGTGGTTACGGTGGTGGAGGTTTTATAGGAACCCTTGGACTATCGTTCAATAACTTCTCAATACAGGGATTATTTGATAAAGATGCCTACCGCCCAATCCCGATGGGAGATGGCCAGAGTCTTTCTCTTAGAGCCCAGGCCAGTACTTTTTACCAGACTTATAGCCTATCTTTCAGAGAACCATGGTTAGGCGGGAAAAGACCGGTTAGTTTGAGTACTTCTTTCAGCTATACCAGGCAGTTCTTATACGACTATGTAAACCGTGAAGCTGATAAATCTAGAAGCTTTGATATCCTTGGAGTGAGTGTTGGTTTAGCAAAACGTCTTACCTCACCAGATCAGTTCGTAACCATCTCCAATTCGATTGGTTTCCAGCGATACAATCTTAATAATTATAATACCGGGCTATTTACTTTTGGTGACGGGTTCTCCAATAACCTGTACTACCAGCTAGGGATCACAAGGGATAACACCGCTGTTAACCCAATTTTCCCAACTTCCGGTTCCAAATTCTCCGTTATCGCAAAGCTTACACCTCCTTACTCTTTATGGAATGGGGTAGATTACGGAAATCTTGAAAATGAAGACGACTACCAGCTACGTGATGATAATGGCAATTTGATCGATAATAACGGAAACAGGGTGACCGCTGAAAATTCAGTTCCCGACACTCAGAAAGTAGATCAGAAAAAATATAACTGGCTGGAGTTTTACAAAGTGAAATTTTCAGGAGACTGGTACAACACTCTTTTCAGTTTTGGACCAAGTAGCAACCTGGTTCTGAGAACTCATGCCGAATACGGTTTCCTTGGAGCCTATAACAAAGATCGGGGCGTTGTTCCATTCGAACGTTTCTATGTAGGTGGAGACGGTCTTGGAGCTTACAGCCTTGATGGTCGTGAGACCATTCAGCTGAGAGGGTATCCTAACCAGTCTATCGTACCAATAGACCGTGCACTGGACGCCAGAGACGATGGTGCGACGATCTATAATAAATATTCTTTGGAACTTCGTTTCCCAATTACCTTAAAACCTCAGGCATCAATCTATGCCCTGTCATTTTTGGAAGCTGGTGCATCGTTTGACAATTTCAGAGATTACAACCCATTTCAGTTGAACAGATCTGCTGGTCTTGGTTTGAGAATCTTTATGCCAACATTTGGATTATTAGGTATTGACTTCGGATACGGATTTGATCCAATTGTGGGGCAACAAGGTCCTAACGGATGGGAAACACACTTTATAATTGGGCAACAGTTTTAAAATGGCATGATATTTTCTATATTCGAAAAAAATGAATAAAAATATATTTAAAATATTGATTATCCTTCTCAGCGTAAGCGCCTTACACGCACAAAAGTCTATTCGCGTGGGATATATTGATATGGAATATATTTTGGAAAATGTGCCGGAATATCAGGAAGCACAGAATCAGCTTGATAATCGCGTACAGGATTGGAAAAAAGAAGCCGAACAAAAATTACAGAAGGTCACAGACATGCGCCAGAAACTGGATAATGAACGTGCCCTGCTCACCGCTGAACTGATTGAGGATCGAGAGGAAGAGATTTCTTATATGGAGCAACAGGCGAGAGATTACCAGCAAAAAAGATTCGGCCCCAATGGAGATTATATTATTCAGAAGAAACAACTGGTAAGACCGGTGCAGGACCAGGTATTTGCCGCGGTGCAGGAAATAGCCAAATTGAGAAATTTTGATTTTATTTTTGACCGCACTTCAGAAATTGGAATGATATATGCAGACCAACAATACGATGTAAGCGATCTTGTACTGAGAACGATTAAGCGTACCGCTAATCGCAAGCAACTGGAAGGAAAAGAGGAGATCCAGGAGATGGAGAAGAAAGAAGAACTCAGCATCGAGCAGGAAGAACAGCTTACGGAAAGAGAGCAAATGATCGAGCAGCGCAAGAAGGAAAGAGATTCGCTTGCAGCTGCCAGAAAAAAAGAATACGACTCCATTCGATCTGCAAAACAGGCAGAATTCGAGGCGAGAAGAAAAAGAATACTGGAAGAAAGACAGAGAAAAAGGGACTCTATCGTTCAGGCCAGGCAACAGAAGAATGATACGATAAATTAATAATTTAACCCTAATTAAACTTAACGAGAATTACGATGAAACAATTCAGAACACTTTTTATAGCTTTAGCTTTAATGATCGGTGCTACTGCCTTTACGAACGCACAGTCTAAAGTTGCGCACATTGCTACCCAGGAGCTGGTACAATCATTACCGGAGTATAAAAGCGCGATGGATCAGTTAGACAAGCTTGGAAAAACCTATGATGCCGAGATCAAAGACATGCTGTCTGAAGCTCAAAGCACCATGCAACGTTACGAAGCAGAAGCCAACACGAAGACTGATGAAGAGAACCAAAAGAGAGCTACTGAACTTCAGGCTGCCCAGAAAAGAATTCAGGATCACAGCCAGCAGGCAAGACAGGATCTTGCCAAAAAAGAGCAGGATTTACTAAGACCAATTTTGGAAAAAGTACGTACCGCTATCCAGAAAGTAGCTCGCGCTAAAGGTTACGACTACGTATTAGATTCTACTACCGGAACCGGAGTACTTTTGGCTGATGGTTACGATCTAATGCCTGATGTGAAAAAAGAATTAGGAGTACAATAATCAATCTCACATAGATTTCTTTAAAAAACTGCGTAAGACCTACGCAGTTTTTTATTTTTGATACATGGCTGATTCCTCCCCAATTGGGTTATTTGATTCTGGTGTTGGTGGCACCTCTATCTGGAAAGAGATTCATGAGCTGCTGCCTCATGAACAAACCATCTATCTTTCCGACAGTAAAAATGCGCCCTACGGCATCAGGCCGCAGGAAGAAATCATCAGTCTGTCCATAAAAAATACGGAAAAGCTCCTGGAACTCGGCTGTAAGATCATCGTGGTTGCCTGCAACACTGCCACCACAAATGCTATTAAGATCCTTAGAAACAGCTACAAAGTGCCATTTATCGGTATCGAGCCGGCCATTAAACCCGCCGCCCTTAAAAGCACTCACAAGGCCGTGGGAATTCTTGCCACCCGGGGCACCCTGAGCAGCGAATTGTTTGCTAAAACTTCGGAATTATATACCAAAGACATTAACGTGCTCGAAGTGGAAGGAAAGGGCCTGGTTGAACTCATTGAAAATGGGAAAAAGGATAGTCCTGAAATGACTGAAATCTTAACCCATTTACTTCAGCCCATGCTGGATGCACAAATAGATTACCTGGTTTTAGGCTGCAGCCACTACCCTTACCTTATTCCGCAGTTGCGTAAAATCCTTCCGAAGCATATCAGCATTATCGATTCTGGGGAAGCGGTAGCCAGGCAAACCCGTGCGATACTGGAGAAAAATGATTTGCTGAATATGGAAAATTCCATACCCATCCCCCAGTTCTACTCCAATAAAGATCCTAAAGTTCTTTCTGATTTGATACAGGCAGAAAAATTTGCCTACCAGGTAGCCTTTCTCGATTTCTAATTATTTACCGCCGGGCAATGACAATCATATCGCTGCCTGCTTTGCCCTAGATTGTAACCCAGCGTGATCTGGTGAAAGCCGCTTTTGCTCAACACTACTGAATTGATCTGGTAACTGAAGGTATATCCAAAAATAAACTTGTTCCAGCCTATCCCCACAAATGGCGTAAGGTATCGTAGTTGTTGAGATTTTACCTCCTGCCCATCTGTGGTATATTCGGCGCCTTCGAAGCTGTTGCGATAGCTTAAACCACCCCAAAGGGTGGAATTTTCAAGTTCGTAATAGGCTTTGATGTTTCCGTCTATCGCCATTTCTTCAGTAGCTTCCCGCACCTGGAACAATATCGAAGGCTCGAAGCTCCATTCATCGTTGGGATTCAGGTCCAGAACATACCCGGCAGAAACCAGGTATTTTCGCATATTGCTGGGCACAGCATCAGAATAAAACAGTTCCCGGTTAACGGACAGTAAATTCTTAGCTGCCAGGTGAAAGTAAAAATCCCGATAGAAATAAGACATTCCGAGGTCCATATTGGCAAAAATATCGGTAGAATTATTTCCTAGTGCGGGATCAAAACCAGTAAACCCGCTTTGATCGAGTCGGTGCTGGATAACTCCCAGGCTGAGACCAAAGGATAATTGATTGAGATCTGCATTGCTACGGGAAAACATCAGGTGGTAAGCAAAGGTGCCATACGCACCCAGTTTGGAATAATTTCCGTTCTCATCCCGAAATAAAATTCCCCCAACACCAATTTTATCTCCCAATCTGAAATTCGCCGCAAGCGTTTGTAAGTTGGGCGCATCCTGCACGTCGAACCACTGCGTCCTCCCGGTAAGGCGAATCTGGTCGTAATTGGAAGCGCCAGCCATGGAAGGATGTATGAGGTATAGGTTATCAGTAAGATAATCGGAATAGGTTGGAATGACTTCCTGGGCGGAAACCGAATTCAGTCCCGCACAGGTCGTGATCATAAAAATGAACAACCTGAAAATATTTGAAAAATCACTGTTAGATTTGACGAATTGGATGATTGATCGATGCCCTACCATAAAGCCCATAAATATAGGTAATACCTTGATTTTCTTTAGTATTTTTGCCAAAAATTTTGAGATGGAAGAATATTCTATAAAAATAGTTCCCACAGCAACACCGGGAATCGTCAAATTTGAAGCCAACAAATTTTTAACTCAGCATGAAAGTTTTGAGTTCAAAAATATTGATGAGGCGCAGGCCTCTCCCCTGGCTCAGCAATTATTCTACCTTCCATTCGTGAAGACGGTTTATATCGCTCAGAACTTTGTAGCGATCGAGAAATACAATATCGTAGAATGGCCAGATGTACAGAATGAAGTAGCCGAACAGATCTCTAATTACCTAAACAAAGGTGGGGAAGTGATCAAACAGGTTGAACAGAAGACCGGCAACATCCCGGTTACTGTTTATGCGGAAAGCACGCCAAATCCAGGGGTTATGAAGTTTGTGGCCAACAAAAAGCTGGTGATCAACGCCGCTGAATTCAAAAATATCGATGAGGCACAAACCTCACCTCTTGCTGTAAAATTGTTCCATTTCCCTTTCGTAAAAGAGATTTTTATCGATCAGAATTATATTTCCATCCAGAAATATGATATGGCCGATTGGAATGATATTACCATGGAATTGCGTGAATTCATCCGGAATTATATCCAGGAAGGGAATGAGGTGATCACTGCCGAAACTGACAATGCGAGCAAGGAAGAAGCCGTGGCCAAACAAGCCGAAGAACAGGCAAACTCTTTTGACAATCTTGACGCAACTTCTAAAGAGATCGTCGCCATCCTCGATGAGTATATCAAGCCGGCAGTAGCCAGTGACGGAGGAAATATTTTATTCGATAGTTACAATGCGGAAAGTAAAACCGTAAAAGTGATCCTGCAAGGTGCCTGTAGCGGCTGTCCATCGTCCACTATGACCCTGAAGAATGGTATTGAAACCATGCTTCGTGATATGCTGGCCAATCGCGTGGAACGCGTGGAGGCGATAAATGGGTAAAACTGAAAGTTCAAGAAAAATAAAAAAAGCGGCATCAAAAATGCCGCTTTTTTTGGTTAATAAGCTGTAGTTCTGGCCTCGTTATAAAATTCCTGAAACAGCTGCAACAAACTCATCGTGGAACTGATTAGATCTTTAGTTTCCAGGAGGATTCCAAAGTACAGCTTGGTGTTTTTAGGGCTGCTTTCCGAAGTTCGAATACGGGTGATCTGTTTCTGGATCAATTCACTTACATATTCCAATAGGTCCTGTTTTTCGGTCAGGAGTCGGTTGATATTGCCAAATTCATGGTTATCAAAAGTCTCTTTGATCTCATCGAAAAGCACCTGCATGCGATCATCTACTTTCTTCAGGTCCCGTATCTGGTTAAACTTGAGATTCTTATGGTTGTTGTGAACGTGATTATAGCTGTTCCTGGTTATAAAACCGATAGATTGCACCATATCCTGGAGATAATCCAGCGTGAGTATATAAAATTTACTGGCTTCCACTGAATCTTCTTCCAGTGACTTGATAAAATAGAAAATATTGCCTTTCAGCTCATCTACATCAGCTTCCAGTTTCTCGATCTTTTTATGCGATTTCTTCAGTTTGCTCAGGTCATAATACCCAAGATTATCAACGGTTCGCGTGTACATCTTGTTGATGCCGCCAATCACGTTTGAAATATTTTCCGAAGTTTCCGAAGTGATCTCGTTGATCGTAATAATATCACTTCGATTGAAACGCTTTTTATTCTTTTCGTCTTTTGACTTTTTAGAGTGCAGGATTGCTCCACGCACCACAATCGTTAGAGCCAGAAGGATCAGGACTACAAGTGCTATAATTCCGCCGAAATAAATAATACTGGCAAAAATTGCGGCAGCGGTGAATGCGACCAGGGCGGTCACGAACCATCCTCCAATCACGTTTAGCACACCGGCCACACGGTAAACGGCACTTTCGCGATCCCATGCCCGATCTGCCAGGGAAGAACCCATCGCCACCATAAAAGTCACGTAAGTTGTGGATAATGGCAGTTTCAGGTTGGTCCCGATTGAGATCAGAATACTCGCCACCACCAGGTTTACAGAAGCACGAACCATATCGAAAGCCGGTGCGTCGAGGCGTTTGCTTTTTGTATTGGCCTTATGTTCAAATTTCCGATCGATCCTGTTTTTCATGGATTCCGGAAGTACCGCGGTGATTGCATTGCTCAACAACACCGAATATCGCACGATCCCGCGAGAAAGGAAATTAGGTTCGAATCGCTCCACGCCATCTCCCTGCCGGGCCAGGTTGATCCCGGTATCCACCACAGATCTAGCCTTGCTGGAAAACCATAAAGTAGCAACCATAATCCCGCCGGCACCGATTAATAAGATTTCCGGAGTTGGAACGCTCCCCGCCAGGCCGTTCATGGCAAATTCCGAAGGCAGCACACCCGTTTGGGCATAAGCCGCCTGCCACAAGCCGAACGACTGCCAGGCCGCAATTGGAACCCCAATGAAGTTCACCAGGTCATTCCCGGCAAAGGCTAAAGCAAGGGCAAAAGTTCCAATAACAATGATGATCCTCAGGATATTCAGTTTCATCACGCTCATCAGGAACTGAGAAATTCCGGTGAAGATCACAAAGCCGATCAGAACGATCAGCCAGGTATGATTATTAATAAAAACGAAGGTTGATTCATCGATGAACGGGACACTTTTTATCCCCTTTATCAGAATAAAATACAGAATTGAAGTAAGGGAAAGTCCGCCAAAAGCCGCCCCTACATATTTCATTTTCTTTTCATACTGAAAGGAAAAGACCAGACGGGAAATATACTGAATGATCGTTCCTGTAATAAAAGCCACGAGCACGGCCAGTAATATCCCGGTAATAATCTCCGTAGCTTTGGAAGTATTGATAAAATCACCCAGTGCGGCAAGGTCGCCGCCCTGCTCGTTATATATCTTGATCACGGCAATACACACGGCCGCTCCCAATAATTCAAAAACAATGGAAACCGTTGTAGAGGTGGGTAATCCCAGGGAATTGAAAAAGTCCAGCAGGAGCACATCGGTGATCATTACCGCCATGAAAATAATCATGATCTCGTCAAAATAGAACTCTCCCGGCATGAAAATTCCTTTCCTGGCAACTTCCATGAGTCCGCTGGAAAATATCGCTCCCACGGCCACCCCAAGACTGGCGGTGATCATGATGGTTCGCATGGAAACCGCTTTTGAGCCGATCGCCGAATTAAGGAAATTGATGGCATCGTTACTCACTCCCACCACCAGGTCTGTAATAGCCAGCGCAAAAAGCGCTACAAGCATTACAATAAAAATATCTTCCATAGCCAGTTTTGTTAACAACCAGCAAAAGTCTGGCTTTTTTACTAATTAAGGCGGAAAGTAAAGTTATTAAAAGATTAATAAAAGCAGCCTTAAGCCATTGGCTATTTGGTACTTTTGAAAGAACACCGAATATTTTACGATATGCCAGATCCTGAAGATCATCCTTACACCAACGAACTCATTCATGAATCGAGTCCCTACCTCCTGCAACACGCGCACAACCCAGTAAACTGGAAGGCCTGGAATGACCAATCGCTAAACGAGGCAATTGATAATGAAAAGCTGCTATTAATTAGTGTGGGATATTCAGCCTGCCACTGGTGCCACGTGATGGAGCACGAAAGTTTTGAAGATCCGGAAGTCGCCGCCATCATGAACAAATATTTCGTAAATATTAAGGTTGATCGTGAAGAACGACCAGATGTAGACCAGGTTTACATGAATGCCGTGCAGGTCATGACCGGCGCCGGCGGCTGGCCCATGAATGTGGTGGCCCTGCCAGATGGACGACCTGTTTGGGGAGGAACCTATTTTCAAAAAAAGCAATGGATGGATGCCCTGCAACAGCTCGCAAATTTATTTCAAAAAGAACCGAAGCAGCTTTATGAATATGCTTACCGACTCGAACAGGGCCTGCAACAGCTGGACCTCGTAGATTTGCCAGAAGACCAAAAAGATTACTCACAAGAACTGTTTATCCCAATGCTGGAAAAATGGAAACGTTTTCTTGATTTTACGCATGGCGGTTCTAGCGGCGCACCCAAGTTCATGATGCCGAGCAATCTCGATTTCCTGATGCGCTGGGCTTTTCAGAATCAAAACAGGGAATTATCGAATTATGTTCAGGTGAGCCTGGATAAAATTTCTTTCGGCGGAACTTATGACCCCGTGGAAGGCGGGTTTTCCAGGTATTCGGTAGACGCTCGATGGCATGTCCCGCATTTCGAAAAAATGCTTTATGACAATGCCCAATTGCTTAGCCTCTACTCAAAAGCGTATAAACTATATCAGAAAAACTGGTATGCCGAAGTAGTGGAACAAACGGCCAGTTTTTTGCTTTCAGAAATGCGTTCGCCCGATGGCTGTTTTTATTCTGCCTATGATGCTGATAGTCCCAATTCTGAAGGAAAGAATGAAGAAGGTGCGTATTACGTCTGGACCAAAGCGGAATTGAAGGAGCTGCTGAACGAGGAATTTGACCTTTTTGCCAAATTCTATCATATCGACCAGACCGGCCATTGGGAAAATGGCAATTATGTACTTTACCGAACAGCTGATTCCCGTATTTTTGCTGAAGAGAACCAACTTTCAGAAGCTGCGTTTATTGAAAAAAAGGCAAACTGGCTGAAGTTACTGCGAGAAAATCGAAAAAAACGTGACAAACCGGGATTAGACGACAAAGCCCTTACTTCCTGGAACTGTATGACCATCACGGGCCTTTGTCACGCTTACCAGGCGGTTCAAAATCCTGCATTCCAACAGGCAGCGCTGGAAACCTTCAGCTGGCTGGAAAATAACATGTTGCAGGAAAATGGGCGACTGTTGCATTCATATAAAAACGGAAAGTCTTCAATCAACGCTTATCTGGAAGATTATGCATTTGCGATTGAAGCAGCGATAAGCCTGTTTGAAACCTTTTCCGAAGAAAGATTTCTGGAATTTGCAGAAAAACTTACCGAAATTGTGAAAATAGATTTTGCAGACGCAGCCAACCCACTTTTCTTTTTCACCTCCTCCAGTGACCGGAAACTGGTAACTCGCACCAAAGAACTCACCGATAATGTCATTCCTGCCTCCAATTCGGTTATGGCTCGAAACCTGTTCAAATTAGGAAAACTTACGGCAAAAAATTCCATAATCGCTGAAGCTTCGGAAATGCTTCAATGTCTTTTGGAAAAGATTCCCGAATATCCGCAATATTATTCCGGGTGGTTGGATCTGCTGATGAATTTCACCCATCCGTTTTACGAAATTGCTATTTGCGGGGAGAATTTTGCTGAAATTTCCGAAGAGATCCAGGAAAGTTATATTCCGAATTCGATCCTCATAGCCGGCGATCAGCATTCCTCGCTCAAATTACTGGAAAACCGATACCAACCTGGAAAAAACCTGATCTACCTATGCGAAGAGGGCAGCTGCCAGCGACCAACCGACTCAAAAGCGGGTGTAATGGCCCAAATACGGCAAGTTTAACAAAAATTACACATAGTTTTTCCCAGTTTTTTTTACCATTAACCCCGAAATCAAAAAATTAAAGAAAATTTCTATGGACAAGCTGAATGATTACGGGCATATCGCTAAAGAATATGCCGAAAAATTCATCGATTATCTTCCTACGCTTCTTGGAGCCATTGCGCTGCTGCTCATTGGTCTCTGGGTGATCAAGATCATCGTAAAGTATATTGAAAAAATATTCCAGAAAAAAGATTACGATCCCACCCTTGAAAAGTTCACCGTGAACGCTGCGAGCTGGGGACTGAAAATTCTGCTTTTTGTACTGGTTATCACGCAGCTTGGAGTGGAAAGCGCTTCACTGGTAGCAGCCATTGGTGCAGCAGGTCTGGCGATTGGTCTGGCCTTACAGGGATCCTTATCCAACCTTGCCGGTGGTGTACTAATCATCGTTCTCAAACCTTTTAAAGTTGGTGACTGGATCGAAGCCCAGGGAGTTTCTGGAAGCGTTGTGGAAATTTCTCTTTTTTACACTAAGCTGAACACTTTTGGGAACCAGCGTGCCGTGATCCCAAACGGGGAACTGAGCAACGACAACATCGTGAATTACAGTTTTAATGATACCCGCCGTGAAAACCTCACTTTCGGTATCTCGTATGATGATGACATTAAAAAAGCCAAAGAGGTACTTACCAATATGGTGATGGAGCGTGACGACATTGAGAAAGAACCGGCTCCTCAAATTATCGTTTCCGAACTTGGAGACAGTTCCGTGAACTTCTCGGTACGTTATTTTGCCAAAAACAGCGTTTTCTGGGATATTCACTGGTATATGATCGAGGAAGGTAAGATCAGGCTGGAAGAGGCTGGAATGACAATTCCTTATCCGCAGAGAGATGTGTATCTGTATGATCAAACAAAAATGAAGGGAACGATCAGGGACAAAAGATCGGAATAGTTAACCCGCTATAAAATCTTTCAGATAATAAGGTTCAAAATAAGCGACATCTACCGTGTCGCTTTTTTTGTGCATTTCCTCGGCGATCCCACACATTTCAGTTGCGGAAGGAAACTCCTGGATATGGAAATTGGCATTTGGGTGATTACAGACCTCCTGGAATTTCTGAACCCCGTTCCCTATAAAGTGAACAGGCCCCTGGGACAGATATTCCTCAAAAGAATTTTCCTCCAGAATTTCTGCTTTCGTGTCTCTTACCTGCTCAAATTCGGGATTAAAAACTGCGGAATATACCTCCATTCTGCGGGCGTCCATGAGCGGAACGATAAACCCTTCTGTGACCTTAATCCTGTGACTGATCAGGTCCAATGTTGGAATCGCAATAAGGGGAATATCCAGAGAAAAACAAAGGCCTTTGGCCGCTGAAACCCCAATTCTCAGGCCGGTGTAAGAACCAGGCCCTTTACTGATTGCCAGCGCATCCAGAGCCGTTGGCTCCAACTGCTGTTCCTTCAGGATCTCATCGATGAACACATGCAGTTTTTCAGCATGAGAATATTGTTTGCTGTTGATTTCCCTTAAAGCAATCTGTTTGCCATCCCTGGCCAGCGCAACCGAGCAATTGGTCGTCGCAGTTTCCAGACAAAGAATTAGTGCCAAAATTCAGTAATTAGTCGGCATTTGGAGGCCCACCTTTTTTCACCTCGATCTCATCGCCCGGCTGAAGCTCTTTAGTCACCGTACTGTAAGGCCCGGTAATCACTTCCTCACCTTCTTTAAGGCCTTCGGAGATCTCGATAAAGGTATCGTCCTGAATACCTGTTTTCACCACGCGAAGTTTAGCCTTATTTCCGTCTTTTACAAATACACACTCAAATTTTTGCTGATTTTCGTCAACAGGTTCTGAGATTAGTACTTTTTTAGTAGCGGTCGTATCGGTTTTGATCACGATAGAACTGATTGGCACAGCGATCACCTCTTTTGCCTGAGCCGTGATAATATCAACAGTGGCGGTCATTCCCGGACGGAACGGTGAAAAGTTTTCCGGTTTTCCTTCCAGAAGATCGCCATACGAATCTTTCAGAATACGCACTTTTACCTTAAAATTCGTTACCTGGTCTGTTGTCAATTCATTATCAGCCGTATTGGATATTTCAGTCACCACGCCTTTGAATTCCTTTTTCAGGTAGGCATCAACCTCCACCACAGTAGAATCTCCAACTGAAACTTTTACGATGTCGTTCTCATTCACGTCTACCTCAACCTCCATATTATCCAGGTTGGCTACTCGTAAAATTTCGGTTCCCGCCATTTGCTGGGTTCCAACCACACGCTCTCCTAATTCCGCATCCAGTTTGGAAATCGTTCCCGTCATTGGTGCATAAATATTGGTACGACCCAGGTTATCTGTGGCTTCGTTCACAGAAGCCGCCGCACTTTGCATGCTAAAATAAGCCGATTCTTTATTGGCCTGAGATACCTCAAAATCGCTGGTGATCTGGTCCCATTCAGATTTGGAGATCACCCCTCTTTCAAAAAGCGTTTTATTACGGTTGTAGTTCGCTTCAGATTGCTTCAAGGTTGCCTGCGCCTGCGAATAATTCGCCCGAGCATTCTGGTAACTGGCACGAACCCTCTCCAGGTTGGACTGGTAAATATCAGGATTGATGCGAACCAAAAGATCACCTTTCTGCACCTGCTGGCCTTCTACCACGGGAAGCTCGATAATTTCTCCGGAAACTTCCGAAGACAATTTCACTTCCACTTCCGGCTGAATTTTTCCAGTTGCCGAAACCGTTTCTACGATATCCATAGGCTTGATATCTGAAACTTCAACCTGTTCCACATTGTTGGAATTGCCGAACCAGCCGGCTTTCTTACCAACGATCAATAAAATGATGAGTACAGCGATGACTGCAACGATGATGAAAAGTGTCTTCTTTTTCATTCTTTATTTAAAATTTTAGGTCCCTTACCGGAACACCGAAATATAATTCTACGACTTTTAATTTGAAAATATAGTCATACTTCGCCCTTAAAACTTCGCGCTGGGCGTTCTCATAGCGCACTTTTGCCTGGTTAAAATCGAATGCATTGGTCAGCCCAACATCATAACGATCATTGGCATATTGAAAAGCTTTTTCCTGTGCTTCCGCAGCGGCGAGGGCCGCTTCATAACTTTCGTAAGCACCTTTAGCATCTGTATACGCCTGATAAACGTTCGCTTCCAGGTCAAGTTCAGCCTGCTCCAGGTTAAATTCTGCGCGTTTTACGGCAACTTCATTTCTGCGTACCTGGTTTCGGGTCGCGAATCCGTTTAAAATTGGAATATTTAGTTGAAAACCATAGGAAAAACCGTCGTTTCTGGAGAGCTGGTCAAAGAATGGGAGCGGTGCCCCAACGCTTGCCACCGTATTGGGCGTTACAACTGCCTGCTCCGTTTCCTGAACAAAACCAATGGTATTAAAAGTTCCATCAGCTGAAAAACCGGTGATCCTTCCCTGCCCAGATTCCCTGGTGTTGTAATTGAAGAAAGCTCCAAGGGAAGGCATATAGGCTCCTTTGGAAATGGCGACGTCCTGCTCTGCCAGGTCTTTATTGGCTTCGGCGATCTTAATCTCTGAACGCTCTTCCTTGGCTCGTTCGATAATATCATAAACCGAGCGGTCTAACATTTCATTTCCAATAATATCATAGTCCCGCTCTTCAATATCGAAAGTTTCGTAATCTTTGATGCCCAGGGTCTGCGCCAGCGAGATCAGGGAGATCCTGATCTGGTTCTGAGCGATGATCATTTGCTGGTTTTCATCAGCCATTGAGGCCCTGATCTCCAGTAAATCTCCTTCCGGAAGCACCCCGGCATCGACAAGTTCCCCGGTTCTATCAAGTTGTTGCTGAGTTACTTCGTTCTGAGCTTTCAGCACTTCCAGATTCTGCTTATTGAACAATACCTGCAGGTAAGCATCAGCTACGAAAAGCGCGATATCATCCTTCATCTTATCTAAAGAATACTGGCTTGCCAGTCTGGACAAACGGGCTCGTTGCAGGGATTTAAAGTTTCTTAGGCCGTCGAAAAGCGTCAGACTCGCGGTCGCGTTTGCTGAAAAGTTTCGTACGGTTTGATTCTGAAGAATACCCGTGGTCACGTTCTGTGTGAGACCGGTATTCCAGGCATTGGTAGCCTGTGCATTGAGATTTGGAATAAAATTCCCAATCGCATCTTTCTTTTCAATGTCGCTCAACTCCACGTCCAGTTCACTTTGTTTGATGGAAATGTTGTTTTCCAGGGCGTAGTTCACACATTCTTCCAGGCTCCATTTTTTCTCCTGTGCCTGAAGAATGCCACCGAAAAGCAATATAATGGCTAGTAAGCTATAATTTCTCATAATTGTATTCTGTAAGATATGTATGTAAAAAGTGCAGGATGTTACACCTGATTGTAAAAATTAGTTTTGGCCGATTTCGTTAGGTGCCGGTTTCAGCTGGTTCCAAACCTTGATCTTGTCGCCTTTCTTCACACCGCTGATCACCTCTACATTGATCCCGTCGCTCACTCCAAGTTCCAGGTCCTGTCTTTTGAATTCCTGGTCACCGGTCATGACTTCCACATAAGGCTTCTGGGTTTCGTCATCAAACTGCACCAGTGCTTCCTTGATAGCCAGCACATTTTCAGCTTTTGCCAGGATGATCGAGGCGTTCGCACTCAAGCCGGCGCGGATGAAAGTTGTATCAGCCTTGTCTAAAGTTCCTTTGATCTCAAACTGGATAGCGCCATTTTCCTCAACTCCTTTCGGGGCGATATAATCCAGTACAGCATCAAAAGATTTATTTTCAATCGCTCCTACTGTTACTTCCAGCGGAAGATCTTCCTTGATCTTCCCCACTTCACTTTCATCAACCTTACCTTCAAAAATCATATTATTAACGTTGGCCAGGGTCGCGATGGTTGTTCCGTCGTTGAAATTATTACTTTCGATCACCTGGTTTCCAGCCTTTACCGGAACATCCAGCACCATGCCTTCCACAGTTGAACGGATCAAGGTATTTGCCGCACTGCCAATTCCGCTGGTCGTACCGGTGCGAACGATCTCGTAATTCTGCTGGGCCGATTTATAATTTTGTTCCGCTCGTTTATAGGAAACTTCCACATTATCAAAATCGTTGGCAGAGATCACGCCTTTATCAAACAAGGCTTTCTGGCGATCGTAGTTTTTCTTCTCATTATCCAGGTTGATCCTCGCAGTAGAAACAGCGTCTTTAGCGCTTTGCAGAGAAGACACATTCGGAATGACCCGAATTTTAGCGATCAGATCTCCCTGTTTCACCTGGTCTCCGGCCTCAATATAAATCTCGTCAATAACTCCGGAAATATTTGGCTTGATGAGCACCTCTTCCTTCGGAACGATCTTCCCGGTAGCCACTGTTTTCTTCACAATGGTCTGCTCGAAAGGCTCTTCGGTTTGATAAACAACAGGGTCTTCTTGATTTTTCTCATACAAATAGTACAGAGCCCCGACAAAGGTAATGGCAATGACTGCCAGGATTAAGATGGTTACGTATTTTTTCATTTTTTGATTGTTTACACTTTAAATTTATTCGGTACGCAAAGCGTCTACGGGTTTAACTTTTATCGCTTGCTGAGCGGGAATGAGTCCTGCCAGCAATCCTGAAATGATCAAAATGGCCAGGGCCGTAAAGACCACTAAAAGATCTACGGAAGGATTCAAAAACATGGTTTCTGAAGTATCCACACCTTCCAGCTGTTGATTCACCAGCCAGATAAGACCGGTAGCCAGAATGATTCCCATCATTCCTGAAATGATTGTTAGGAAAATTGACTCCAAAAGGATCTGTCCCCTAATGGACCAAGGTGTTGCCCCAAGTGCTCTGCGCACTCCAATTTCATTGGTTCGTTCCTTGACCACGATGAGCATGATATTACTGATCCCGATAATTCCCGAAAGCAATACCAGGGTTCCCACAAAATAGGCCACACCTTTCAGCGCAATAAAGAGCTGGTTCACGCGATTGAATTCCTGGTAAAGATCAAAATTACCCACCGCACGGTCATCTTCCGGGTGAATAAGATGGCGCTTCTTCACCACATCCATCACGTCCTGTTTGAGATCGGTGATCGGGTGACCATCATCTGCCGTGATCGCCATCCAGCCAACGCGGTTGCCCATATTAAACGCCTGGGAAAAAGAGGTAAACGGTACATAGATCTCCTTTTGCATCTCCTCGGCATCACCGTTATTTCCTTTTTTCTTATAGATACCAATCACCATGAAGTTCACCCCGTTTATCTTGATATAGCTACCCAGCACTTCCTCCTCTTTATCATAAAGTCCGGCTTTGACCCCGCCACCAATGACCGCGACCTTCCGCTTTTCATTGATATCTGAATAATTTATAAACCGCCCCTCCAGGATATCCATGGGTTCCTGCTGAATGATCTCAGGGTAATCGCCATAAATATTATAGGCCCCGGTATTCAATCCCCTGGTGACATTATTATTCCCGCGAAAGCCTCCTAACTGATTACGCGGTGAAACAATCCGAAGATTAGGCACATCGTTTTTAATGGCCGCCACATCTTCCACTTCAAAATTATACCGGCGTCCTTTTGGCATCCCTTTATAAGGCTTGGAAGCCACCTGTGTCCACATGAACATGGTATTCGTGGCAATTCCGCCAAACCCCTGTTTAACGCCATTTTCAAGTCCTTTTCCGGCAGCCAGGAGAATTACAAGAATGAAGATTCCCCAAAGCACGCCGAATGCGGTAAGCAATGTCCTGAACCAGTTCGAGGTCAATGCTTCTATTATTTCGTTCCAACGATCCCTGCTAAACATATTATTCGTCTCTTAATGCTACAATAGGTTTAATTCTGGCCGCGCGCCAGGCCGGGAAAAATCCGGCAACAGCCCCCGCGATGACCAGTAGGATCACCGTATTTACAGCCACGGAAAAGTTTACAGAAGGATTGTAAATATATTCGGTGATATCTTTCACCTGTGGACCGAATACTTCCAGTAATAAAAGGCTTAAAATAAGGCCTGTAAATCCCGCAATGGCCGTTACGAAAATGGATTCGTGCAGGATCATCCCGATAATCGACCAGGGCTGCGCACCAAGTGCTTTCCTGATCCCGATTTCACGGGTGCGCTCTTTAACGATGATCAGCATAATATTGCTTACTCCAACAACTCCGGCGATAATGGTAAAAATCCCAACACCCCAGAAGAACAGCCTGATCATCTTCATAAGCATAAAGAATCTTTTGGCATTTTCCAGAGTATTATTGATATAGATCGCACTGTTGTCATCTGGCGCAATGGTATGCTGATTCTTCAGAAATTGTTCCAGTTGGCCTGTAAAATATTGAGAAGTTGCCACGGCCTCATCAAAATTATCGTCCTGTTTCAGAGTGATGTACATCCTGGCAATATCATTTCCACCGCCGTAAATGGTCTGGGCAGTGGTAATAGGAATAGCAAAACGTGATTCTTCGCGCTCACCACCGGGATCTGTAAACGTCCCGATCACCTTGAAACCTACCCCACCAATTTTAACCGTTTTCCCGATTGGATCTTCTTTTTTGAAAAGGTCCAGCTGAATTCTTCGACCAATCACCACTACTTTCTCACGGTTTTCGAGGTCATTCATATTGATAAACCTCCCTGCGGTTAAACTGATGTTCTCCAACACCTGAAAGGCGGGAAAAACCCCGTCTGAGCGATAACTTCCGTTTTCCTTTTTATATACCATATCTCCGGTTGGCAACTGGTACACAGCAGAAGTTTTATCCAGCATATCTGCATGCTGCAAAAGTATCTTGTTGTAATCTTCATTTTTCAACTGGATCCTTCGGCCGGGATTCAAACCTTTATATTCTTTGGAAGTAACACCTGGAAATACGAAAATCAGGTTGGAAGCATCGCGTTCAAACTCCCGGGCAATCCCATTTTGCATCCCCTGGCCAACACCTAAAAGAATTACCAGGATAAAAATTCCGGAAGCAACCGAAAGGCCGGTTAAAAAAGTTCGTAATTTATTTTTCCGGATGGTCTCAAAGATCTCATCCCATCTTTCCAAATCAAACATTTTCCAGAGCTCTTACTTGTTGAACCGGGGTGTCTTCGATTATCAGACCGTCCTTAAGGTTTACGATCCTTTTGGTCATATGAGCGATGTCATTTTCATGGGTCACCACCAGGATGGTTCGTCCCTCGTCGTTGATCTGCTGGATGAGATCCATTACCTCGTAAGAAGTTTTTGTATCCAAAGCCCCGGTGGGCTCATCTGCGAGCAGAACTTTTGGATCACTGGCCAGGGCTCTCGCGATCGCTACTCGTTGTTTTTGTCCTCCGGAAAGCTGATTGGGCAAATGCCCGCTCCAATCTGCAAGCCCCACCTTTTCCAGGTAGGCCATCGCACGATCCATACGTTCCCCGCGGGCCATTCCCTGATAGTACAAAGGCAAAGCCACATTATCCAAAGCCGATTTGTAGCTGATCAGGTTAAAAGACTGAAAAATGAATCCCAGGAATTTATTTCGGTAGCGAGCTGCCTGCTTTTCATTCAGGTTTTTAATGGTCACTCCGTCCAGGACGTACGAACCAGTATCGGCTTCGTCCAGCATTCCGAGGATATTCAGAAGCGTTGATTTTCCGGAACCGGAAGATCCCATAATGGAAACCAGTTCACCTTCTTTGACACTGAAGTTGATGCCCTTCAGTACATGTAAAGAATTAGAACCCGTTTTATAGGATTTGTGAAGGTTGGTAATCTGAATCATGATTGATGGTTATTAAGCGAAAGAGATGATCTTTCACTCATAAGACTACCAAAAAACCAAATTGTTACAATAAAATCTTAAAAGAGTAGAATTTCGATGAGTTTCTGCAGATAAATTATTCGGAAATCGTCTTTTTCTTGCGCCTGCTTCGATACACGGCATACCCCACACCGCCAATCAGCAGGTAAGGAAAAACCATAAGGTATAGGATCCCGTCATTGATGCCTTTGGCAGCGCTTTGATCGGCCTCGCTCTCGAGAACTGCGCGGCACATGGCACACTGCGCATCGGCAAGAGACGGCGTTAGCAGAAGCATCAAAACCAGTAAAATCAGCATTTCTTTCTTCATCTTCAGCAACTTAAGTGTAAGACTGCAAAGTTAAGGAAATTCCGGCAGAATTAGTAATAGGGATACATCAGCACGAACACCAACACACCGGTAACAGCCACATACAGCCATATTGGGAAAGTCCATCGAGCCACTTTCCGATGCTTTTCATAATCTCCGCTGAGTCCGCGATACATGGTGAACAACACCAACGGCACAATGATAGCCGAAAGCACAATATGGGTGATCAGGATAAAGAAATAGATATAGCGCAACACGCCATCGCCCCCGTAAGGCACCGGCTCATTGCTGATCTTGGAAAGCACGTAACTTACCAGGAAAATACTGGAAAGCCCGAACGCAGCGATCATCGTATTTCGGTGTTTTGTAAACTGCTTATTCAATTGGAAATTATAGCCTAAAATGAGTAAAAAGGCGGTTAGGAAATTCAAAATTCCGTGGAAGGTTGGAAAGGTAAGGCTATCTGTTCCGAAAAGATTGTACCGCTCAGGAAGCAGCATCAATATCAAAACGATTAATGGCACCGCCAGGGAAAGCCCAATGATCACAGGTACCGCGACCTTATCTGAAGTATTTATAGTTTTCACAGTAGTTGTTTTATGTCTTCAATAAGAATGTTGATTTGCGGCTCTTCTTCTCCTTCAGCAACACTTTTATTGCGCTTTACAGAGCCTTTGTAAAAAATAATCGGGTTTCCGAACTGGTCTTCCCGAGAACGCACATAACCGTCCTGATCGATCAGCACAAAAAATCCCTGATGAGCAAAACCTCCGGCAGCATCTCCATCTTCCCCGGCATAGATCCCGAATTGCTTATTAGCCAGGTTATAGATCGTATCGCGATCGCCGGTCAATAAATTCCAATTTGGGTGATTAATGCCGTGATCCTTGGCATATTGTTTTAAAACGGCAGGTGTATCATGACGCGGATCAATGCTGATGGAAGCGATCCCAAAGTCTTCCTGATTTTTGAACTCTTCCTGAATTTCCACCAAGTTGCTGTTCATGATCGGGCAAATCGTTGGGCAGGTGGAAAAGAAAAATTCCACTAAATAAACTTTTCCATCATAGAATTCATCAGAAATAGTATCGTCATCCTGGTTGACCAGTTCAAAACTGGGCGCTTTTTTACGCTCGCCATTGATCTCGATGTATCGTAGCGGTTTGGTATTTTCTGAAGGTTTTTCAGAAACACCGGAAGTAAGCCTGTCGGCATCCACTACATCACCATTTTGCACCCGGTTGATAATTTTCGGAATGAAGATGATCCCGAAAATCAGGATAATAAGGCTAACGCCTACGTAGGAGTAATTCTTCATTTCGTTAATTTTTGCTTTTCTTCATTATACTTCTTCAGTGCCAGGCGGTATTCTGCCAGAATCACTTTCACGTCATCGTTCATCTTATTATTCAACTCAGCCACCGATCGGGAATCGTAGCCGTAAAGTTTACCGTCTTTTGCATCCTCATCATCGGTACGACCGCGAAGACTTCCGTCTTTATCAATTATAAAGACATAAGGAGAATATGAATGTTCATCAAGCTGGTAGGGTGTTTGAAAACTGCTGAAAATCGCTGCAACTTCAGCGGGTGCGCCATAGGCAAAATGCCATTTTTCAGATTCGGAAATCTTTTTGAATTCCTCTACATATTGACGCGTTTGATTCTGCGCATTTTCCGGAAGGACGATCACGAACTGAAAATCATCAAAATCGTAATATTTTTCCAGGATCTTTTTATCGAGGTTGAAGGTATTGCCCTTGATGCTGTCCAGCTGAGAACCGAAAAACGCCACAATACTGATCTTATCCTGAAAACTCAGGCTGCTATCAGTTTCCGTCTGCAAATGGTCAATATCCTTCACATTTTCAGTAAGAACAGGAAGATGCGCGAAGTTGTTCTTTCCGGAGGCAAAAAACAAATAGGCAGTGATGGGCAGGGCAAAGAGAATCCCGAGAACCAGAAACTTTTTCATAAGCTGAAAAACCTGTTTTACAAAGGGCTACAAAAATAAAAAGACGGTTTAAGAAAACCGCCTTCAATTACTTTTTTAACTTTTAGAAGTCCCAGGCCATAAAGCCATTTTTGTAGACCTCGTAAATATAATCACCTTCCGTGAGCAAAATAAAGATCAGGTAAGAGATCAGGAAAATTCCTGTCCAGACAATAGATCTTCGCAAACCTTTTGATTCGTGTTCCAGATGCATGAATGCCCAGGCAATATAATATGCTTTATAAAGTGTTAGAACGATGAATACCCAGTTCAGGAGTCTCATGTTCAGGAAATAGGTATGTGTTAAGAAATGTGGTCTTATGATACCTAAAGCGACTTCAACGATTGTTACTGCGGAAAGAATGGCGAAAACGATCCAAATTCTTTTTACCGCGCCTTCGTGATGTCCTGTATGTTCAGTATGGTGAGCCATAACTATATTTTTCAGAAATTAAACCAGATAGAAGAATGTAAATACGAATACCCAAACAAGGTCTACAAAGTGCCAGTAAAGTCCCACTTTTTCGACCATCTCATAAGAACCGCGTCTTTCGTAAGTCCCAATCACCACGTTAAAGAATATGATGATATTGATCACGATTCCAGAGAATACGTGGAAACCGTGGAATCCAGTGATAAAGAAAAAGAAATCGGCAAACAATGGTGGGCCGTATTCGTTTTCTACAAGGTTCGCACCTTCCACAATTCCTACTGCATCATTATTTAGCCTTTCCAGCGATTCTTCACGGGAAAGAATGGTTTTTTCGTCCCTGTTCTCGTTCAGGTCCATGGTTCTGATCAGCAAATCTTCATTTGCAGCAAAACCAGCCTTTACTTCTTCCAGCGTGTACGTACTAAGACTTCCTTCAGATTCAAACCAGATGCCCTGGTCTTCTGTGTGGCGGGCTCTTTCGCTCACTCCCGGAACAGCAATTTCAGAGATCGCAACGCGCTCCCCTTCTGTATTCACCAGCTGAAGGATTTGCCCTCCGTGGGTTTTCACTGCTCCGTATTCCCCTTTAATGAAAGTACTCCATTCCCAGGCCTGAGAACCTACGAAAATAATACCTCCAATAATGGTAAGGAACATATACAGGATCACTTTTCCCTGCTGCATACGATGACCGGCATCTACTGCCAGCACCATGGTTACAGAAGAAAAAATCAGGATAAAGGTCATCAATGCCACGTAATACATAGGCGCTTCCACACCATGTAAGAACGGAAAGTGAGTGAACACTTCATCGGCGATTGGCCAGATGTCTATAAATTTAAATCTAGAAAAACCGTAAGCGGCAAGGAATCCTGAAAATGTTAAAGCATCGGAAAGGATGAAAAACCACATCATCATTTTTCCGTAGCTGGATTTTAGCGGCTCATTTCCGCCTCCCCAGGTCTTTCCTTCGGTGCCTGTTCTAACAACAGTAGCCTCCATAGAAGTAGTTTAATGTTAAAGGTTGCGCAAAAATACGCATTTTTATTATCTAAAGAAATATAAAAACAAAATCAAGTACAGCCAAAGAAAGTCAACGAAATGCCAGAAAGTCGCACCTAGCTCAAATCCAAGCATTTGACCCTCCTGGTAGCGCTGTTTAAAATGGTTATAAATTAACACCAAAAGCACGATTATCCCGGCCATAAGGTGAATAAGATGCACGACTACCAGAATGTAAATAAATGAGGTAGTGATCGAACTTTCACTCCCCGTAAAGTAGTATCCGTTGGCAATAATTTCTGAAAAACTGTAAAACTGGAACAGCACGAAAAGCACAGCCAGGATCAGTGTTCCAACTAATAAGGCGGAGGCGTTCTTTCTTTTATTCTGAAGAATGCTCTTTTTAGCCAAATACAAGGTGCCACTACTCAACAGGATCACGATGGTACTCCACAGAAAAGACTGCGGAAGTTCAAATTCATTCAGCCAGTCTGGCCGGTTCTTGCTCACCACGTACGCGCTGGTCAGGCCGGCAAAGGTCATCACCATACTAATAATCCCAAACCAGAGCATCATCTTCTTGGATCTGGCGGTCTTTACCTCTAAAGAATCTTCGGTTAAATCCATTGTCTGATAAATTTATCTAACACATATACAATTTGAAGCAAGGTGATGTAAGACACACTTGCGAACATTAATTTTTTGGCAGCCTCTGCCGTTTTTTCTTTATATAGTTGGAAGGCGTAGTACAACATTCCCAGTCCCAGGATAAGAATGATTGCTGCGGAAACCGGCGTGAGGAACAATTTTCCCGTAACACCAAAAGCAGGAATCAGCGACACCAGGATCGTCCAGCAGGTATAAAGAATCACCTGGATAGCGGTTCCACGATCTCTTTTGCCGGTGGGCAACATAAAAAACCCTCCCTTTTTGTAATCTTCAAACAACCACCAGCCAATAGCCCAAAAATGTGGGAACTGCCAGAAAAACTGGATCATGAATAAGGTTCCGGGCTCAATACTGAATTTACCAGTTGCGGCCACCCACCCCAACATGAACGGAATGGCACCTGGAAAAGCTCCAACAAAAACCGAAAGCGGCGTCTTGGTTTTCAAAGGCGTATAGATGCTCACGTATAAAAAGATACTGATCGCACCGAACATCGCGGTTTTTGGGTTGATGATATATAAAACTATCAGCCCCAGAATGGTAAAAATCGTAGCAATGGTAAAAGCAGTTCCAACGGTCATTCTCCCAGCAGGAAGTGGCCTGTTTTTCGTGCGATCCATCAGCGCATCCAGATTTCGTTCGATGATCTGGTTATAGGCATTGGAAGCGCCGACCATGAAATAGCCACCGATCGATAAAAGGAAAACCACTACAAAATCGATCGTTTCAGCACCCAGAAAATAACCGGCAACCGATGAAAAAACCACGCTGATAGCCAGCCTCATCTTGGTAATTTCCTTAAAATCTGAAAGAATGGAAGCGCTCGAAGTATGTACGCGGGTGCTGCTCAAAAAGGCCATTTTTTAACTGCCGCAAAGATACTCCTTAAAAAGGTTTTGGCAAGGTTGCCAGGCTGTTAATTTTCTGAAGGATTTTCTCCTAATAATCGAAGTACCAGTTGAAAATATCCGTCCGAACACCAAAATTCAGCCAGACGGTAGAATTATCAAAATGACTAACGGTATTTTGCAGCGTATTGAAATCGCGGTAAATTAACCTTCCGAAGAGTTTCAGATTGGTGGTGGGATTCACGATATAACCTGCTTCCAACGATCCAAAAATCGAATTCGTGGTATTTCCCTGACCTATCTTTACGCCGGTTTCCAGGGCACGCTCTTCTTCGGTCCTATATATATTCTGCCCGTAATTGGTATTGGATCCTTCATCCACAAAATCAAAACCACGCTTACCAATGATGAGCTTGGCATCACCGTACCAGCGATCCTTCCGGTATCTCGCGATCGCAATATACTCCCTGAAGTTCGCTCCCCACTGGTGTGCCATAGACTGGTTATTGTGACCATAATTCAGCACAATGCTATTATGGGAAAAAGTATAGGGTCGCACCTGGTTGTATTCTGCCTGCAGGAACAAATTTGGCACATCGAACGCTTTCGAATATTTCAGCCCCAACTGAAAGCCCAGCTTATTCTTCCAGCTGCCTTCCCCTCCAAAAACATCTACGGAGGAAAATTCATCGATCACCCATTGCCCGTAGGCATAAAGCTGATCGGTAAATTTGTATTTTCCGGTAAGGCCGATGATCGCATTTCCGCCGTCGGCGCCGGTAGAAAATTCAATGGCCCGGTAAAAAATCACCGGATTCAGGTAATTGATATCAAAACCACGACCGTTATCATTCTCCCACATGACCGACTCAAAGAAACCAATATTTAATCTCTTGGTCGCGTTCCAGCTCAGGTAATGATTCGCGATATATTTGGTTCGGTAAGAACCGCTATTCACCACGTCATCCCGAACGTCCCGCAAAGACATCCAGGTATTGGTATATTTCAATTTCCAGAAAGTGGTATTCAGCTTAAAAAAAGGGTAAGGAGAGGCATTGTCGCTCAATAACAACGAACGATAGCCATCCCCGATAAAATTCTTTCCGTGGCCAAACTGAATATTGATGAAATCCCCCGGCGAAAACGACAAATAGCCTTCCGCAACCGGGTAATCATACCCGTCGTTCATAAATTCCTTGGCAATACCACGACCGGGAACGATAGCAGGATCACCGCCAGCCGGACTTATAGACTCAGCATACCGGTTGTAATAACCGGCAAACCGCCCCTGGTTCTCGTAAACAACGGTGTAAAAATTCAGGTTCTTACCCAGGCCTCCCTGGATAATTGCCGCACGAGTATTGTTGTAGGTGAAATCAAATTCTTCATCTTCAAAATCCTTCCCGATTTCCAGGTCAAAACCGGCGTCGATCGTGAACCAGTAATCATCGGCTTGAAAGCGAATAAGGTGTTCATTCCATAATTTTCTACCGGCCAAGGTCGCGGTTGATCTCTGGAGTTTCCCTAATTCATCCTGAAAATCATAATACTTATTTACCTCGTTAAAAAGAAAGGGTTTGGAAGCGGAATGCGTGTTAAGGCCAATCTGATTAAAGGCCGCATCGAACCGACCATAAAATTCATGTGATAATGGAATATTGATCGAACTTTTATATCGCGGACTGGTAAATTCCCCGGAACGAATCTGGTCATATTCGTCCAGGCCTGTATCGCGAATGTCAGAAACAGGATTTTTAACTACTTCTTCTTCGGAAGAATCTGGTTCTTTTAACCTAATTTCATCCTCCCTCTTCACGGGATCCACGACACTGTTACGAGACAACGGAATTTGTATCGGCATTTTGAACTGCATATGGATTGGCCTGCCGTTATAAGTAGCCGGCTCGATAACCGGCAGCTGACCAAAGACCCGCTTCATTTCTTCTTTGAGCTCCTCATATGCTGCATCCTGATAAATCAGTTCGAATGCACCTTCTTCGGTAACTTCAAAAATAACGGTAAGCGTTCCATGATAATCTTCGGAAGCAACCTTTTCAGGAACCTGAAATGCGGATACCACCAGGTTGACAAGCGTTTGATCGAAGCATTGCTGCTGACTTTCATAAGCCGCGGTTTCACATTCAGGAAATTTCGGATAGATCTCAGAAAAATTAGTGGTTTCCTGAGCACTTAAGTATAAACCGGAAATGAGAAAAAGTAGTAGTAAAAAATGCTTCATATCCTCTGGGGCCTTTATTTCAAAGCGATCGTAATATACATTTTTTCTGAAAGCGAAGTAAGCGAAAATAAAAAATCCCGGCAAAACCGGGATTTGATAATATCATTATGGATGATCTTAGTCCTGAACTTTGAAAGCGATCGGCAAAGAGTACATTACCCCAACAGCTTTTCCTCGCTGCTTACCAGGCTTCATTTTAGGAAGGCTGTTGATCACTCGCGCAGCCTCCTGTTCCAGTCTTGGGTGGGGAGCACGAGCTCTTACCTGACCAATATTACCTTTCTCATCGATACGGAACTGCACGATTACACGGTTGATTCCCGTTAAACCAAGTTCTGCACCAAGATCAGTATCAAATTCTTTATTCACGTAATTCGAGATTTTCTCACTCATACATTTCTTACGCTCATTGTTGTTCGAAAATTTCTCACAACCAGGGAAGATCGGCACATCCTCAATAACCGCAAAAGGAACGTCTTCTACCTCTTCTTCTACCGGAGCTTCCACTACTTCTTCTACCTCAACGATCTCGTCCAGGTTAGTTTCAGTAGACTGGATCTCGTCTTCTTCCACTTCTTCCTCATCTTCAACAACTTCAATTACTTCAGGTGCTGGAGGTGGCGGTGGCGGTGGTGGAGGCGTATTCTGCATTTCAGTAATTGGCACATCCTCTTCATCTAGAGCGTCCATATTTACCTGTCCAATATCAATTTGGTCGGGATCGTACGTCTTCCACTCGATTGCCTGCCAAGTAATGAACAGTACAACGATAAGACCCAGCTGAAGGAAAAGAACACGGTTTTTGTTCAGATCAGCTTTAGGATTTTTCTTCGGTTCCATAATGCTTAGTATTATTAAGGGTTGCTAAAATAAAGATTTTTTCTAAAAAATTAAATTTATCACAAGAGAATAAGTAATTAATCATCACATCTCTCGTTAAGCGGATCATTTTCAGTCCTGAATCCGAAACCTGATCGGAATAGAATACTGTACCGGCACCGCTTTTCCTCCCTGCCTGCCGGGTTCCATTTTCGGCAATTTGTTGATCACCCGCCTGGCTTCTTCTTCCAGCCTGGGATGGGGAGCACGGGTCTTGATATCGGTAATTTTACCCTGGGTATCCACTGTGAACATAACCAGCACAAGATTCGTACCAGTAAGATTCAGGTCTTCACCTATCCCTGTGTTGAAATTTTTAGTCACAAAACTATTCACTTTATCATTGAGACAGGCTTTTCGCTTTTCATTTGAAGCCAAGGCATCGCAACCTGGGAAAAGCGGCACTTCTTCCACACCCAAGACATTGTAGATAATATCTTCCGGGTCGTCTGGATCTACGATGTCTATCACTTCCGAGATTTCATCAAACTCCAAATCAGTAGAAAGGGTCGCATCTTCTTTATCTAGCTCATCATCTTCGATAGGCTCGATCTTATCTATCAGCATTTTTGGAGGTGGCGGTGGTGGGGTAGTTTCTGGAGTAATAGTAGCAGGCGGGGTTTCTTCCATAATTATTTTCGGAGTAAGACCGGAAGTATCGGCTGGTTTGGCCACCGAAGTTTCCCATTCGATCGCCTGAAGGGTTAAGAAAAGAACAATAATGAGCCCTATTTGAAGGAATAGCACCCACCTCCGATTAAGGTCGGCTTTCGGGTTTTTCTTGGGTTTCATAATAAAGATTAGTTAATAAAGGTTATACGATCTTCTGTTTCCAGTTGATGATCTTCGGCGCCAGAACGATCAAAAACAGGGCAGCAATGGCAATTCCGGTAGAATTGGCGAGCACATCCCACCAATCAGGAGTCCGGTAACTGGTCATCGTTCCCTGAAGAACCTCAATTAACATACCAAAAAGAACACAGCCTAATCCAACCCACAGTAAATTAGACCGGTACGCTTCATTTTTTTCATTTCGGAAGATGAAGTAAGACTTCCACAAAAGCATCAAAAATAAATATGCTCCGGCGTGGAGCATTTTATCGGTAGGATTGAATCCGCCTATACTGATTTTTCCCAGGTGCGTTAAGGAAAGCCAGGTGATCAAACCAGTATAGGCAGCCGCAAGAATAAAAAAAATTCTAGCTACCAATTACTTCCTGATATTGTTCAGCAGTTAGTAATGAATCCACTTCAGAAGGGTCTGAAAGTTTTACTTTGATCATCCAGCCTTCACCGTAAGGATCATCGTTCACCTTCTCAGGCTCGTCTTCCAGGCTATCGTTAAACTCCACGATCTCACCGGAAACCGGCATAAAAAGGTCTGAAACGGTCTTCACGGCCTCAACCGTACCGAAAACCTCTTCTTTTTCGAGGGTGTCATCCAGGGTTTCTACCTCAACGTAGACGATATCGCCAAGCTCTCCCTGAGCAAAATCGGTCACACCAATGGTTGCGACATCACCTTCTACACGAACCCACTCGTGGTCTTTAGTGTACTTTAATTCTTGTGGAATGTTCATCGTTTCAAATTATATGAAGCAAAGTTAATTTTTTAGCTGAATTGTTCAAATAAGCCTGCGTTAATTTCCGAAATTATAGATAAGCGTAAAGCCAGAGCGAATCGTGGTTTGCGGGAAGGCCGTGGAAACAGCATATTTCGAGAAACTGTGATCGTAGTAGAAACGTGCGGTCAGGTTCCTGGTAAGTGCATAATCTGTCGTGAAATTGATGGCCCAGATGTCCTGCCCGGATATCGTCTGGTTATTCGAAAGATCCAGGTAGCGAACAATAGTCCTGTTCTTTCTATAGGAGACATCAGCCTTGAAATTCAGATCGCTGCTCAAAACCCTTCGGTTTCCGCCCAAATTTGTCACGATTTTCAGGTCTTTCAGCCTGTAACCCAAACCAAGAGTGTATTCATTTCCGGAGTATTCTGTCAATAAGTTATTGTCGAAACTGAAGGCCAGGGAGCGGTCTTTTTCCATCTGCGCCAGTATCTGGATGTTATCTTTGGTCTCAAAATCCACGCGTGCAAGCGGCGTGAATAATTCGGTCAGTACCACGTTAGAATACAGAATAGGGTTCTTGAAATCTCCCGCCTGGTTGCGCTCTTCGGTATTCTGCGGATCGTAATCCAGGTTCGTCTGGTACTGGTTCAGCGTATAATCTGATCGATACCCATGGTTGATCGAGAATCTTCTGAAATTGTCCCGGAACCATTTGATACGCATGAGCCCGGTATATTTAACATTCCAGTTTGGTAAAGGCGTGTTCCTGAAAGGTCCAAGCTTGATACTACCGGGATCTGCGCCGGTGTAGGCCGCAATAAATGCAGGAAGCAGCACCGCCTGGTTGCTTTTTCCAATCCCATCCGGGTAACCTTCCTCATCAACCTCGTTCGGGTCCAGGCCTCTTTCTGCAGCCAGTCTGCGAGCAATTTCCAGCCTGTTCTGCCGGAAGGTTTCAAAGGTTTCTGAAGAAATTTCCGTAGTTTGATTAAACGCGGTTTTGATCAAAATGGTGGAAATATTGAAATTCCCATAGGTATAAGGCGTTAAGGCCTGGTATTCCAGACTTACCGGGTCTATGCGGTAATTTTCTGAAAAATTCTCGGAATAATTTTTTCTGCCGGTCACTTCAATGGTCAAGTCTGGAAGCAGATCGATCGTGGCCTGTGCATCCAGCTGCTCATTTTCCACGGAAGTATACTGCTGGTTGAAATTCTGGAAAAGCGTAAGCCAGCCCCTTTCAGCGGCCATATACCTGATCTCGTCCTGGAAACCAAGCGTGAAACCAAAAGTAGGCCTGGTAGTGCCCATGAAACCAACGCTTGGCAAGTACCCAGGCAAAAAGATCCCGCGACTGTTTCGGTAATTCACCTGCAGGGTTTTTACCCCGGTAACGATCTTTACCAGGGTGTTGAAACCTTTGTTGGCATCAGATTTTGGAGCGACTTCAGGTTTCTGTTCCTGCTGCCGTTGTTGATCTGGTGGACCAATACTAGGAACTCCCCGGCTGCGTTCCTGGATACTGGTTCCAACCTTCTTTGGTTTTTTCTCCACCAGCCCCACATAATTGTACAAATCCTGCAAGTTCAAACTGGCATTGACCTGGTGAGAATTGGAATTCTGTACACTGTTCCCAATATTCGGGATATTTTCCAGCGTCTGGTATATCCTCGATCCACGCTGCCACTGGAAATCCCCGGTGTAAGAATACGTAGCCTTGATGAATTTTAAGGCTGGTATCTTCTGAAATGGCACTTCATAGTTTACCTGCAGCGTTTGATAATGAATATCAGGATTCCCAATATTGAAGAAATCATTCCAGATACCCACCGTATTGTCAGCAAAACCATCTTCATCAATATAGTTCCGGATGATGCGGTTATTGCTGGCGTTAAAAGAGAAACTCAGCGAACGTGTGAGGTTGTAATTCACCCCATACTGCCAGTCGAAAAGATAATTTCGCTGGTACAGCGTTGGGATACCGATATCGTTTGTGGAAAGCTCCAGCGAACGGAATTTCTGTTCATTGTACTGCCTGAAAATATTAGTACTGGCATTGATATTTGTAGGCAGATAATTGAAATTGAAATCCCTGAAGATCGCCAGGTAATCACTGCTGTCCAGAATGGCAATTTTGCGCAGAGGTTCGAGTTTCTTTTCCGGGAAACTATATTCGTAGGTTCCGCCTAATCTTACGCTTTGATCCACACTCTGTTCAATCTCAAAATCCCGATGTTCCACCTGGTTGTATGAGGAAGAGAACGTGAAATTTTCCACATCATAAGGCATTGGCTTTTTATCTCCGGTTCGTTCTTTTCGCAAGCCGATCACGTTCACGCTTTGTCGTTTCGTATACGACTGAGATTGCTTTTTAACGCGTTCCCTTTCGGTGTTATCTTCGATATTCGCCAGCCTGGTATCCAGTTCCACATCCAGGTATTCCTGGTCGTATTTAGGCGTGATCAGTTCTTCGCCCCTGGAATAATTCACCGGCACTTTAATCCCCCATTTCTTCGGAAGCAGTTGCCCCATATTCACGTTGGTCACAAAATCGTACTGCTGAAGATCCTCCCGACTACGCTGGTTTGGCCCCTGCTCGATACTACCGAAGCCTACGGTACTCCTTCTTCCGGTAGCTGAAACATTTGCAAAATCAGCCAGATTCCCGTCAACGCTCACCACCCCGGCCCAACCTCCTTCGTTCTTGAGATCAGAAAGTCGCAATTCATTGAACCAAACTTCCCCGCAAACGTCGGTTACCCCGTTGGTAGAAGTTCCGTTCTTCACGCCCAGCATCAGCAGCCTGATATTCCCAAAACTCGGATTCCCTTTTATACCCAATCGCAATTTCCCCATTTCGTAAGGTGCTTCGGCATCGATCTCCAGCAGGTCTTCAGTAAAGAAATTCAATTCCGTAGAGATCAGGGAAGGATCACCCAACACACTTGTTTTGACCTGCTGAAGCAGATCCAGGTCCAGGTTCAGGTTATTGATTTCAGGCCAGATCTCATCAGCCGTGCTTGCCCCAAATTGTGTTGGCGAAAGCGGAATTTCTATCTGGTAATAGTTATCGGTAAAATCAGTTCCCATACGAACAAAAGCTACCAATTGCCCATCTTTCAATGGCTGGCGATTTGGCAGCGATTCGGCATGCAGGAACATCTCCAGATTTTTGTACTGGCGCATGTCTACCTGGAAATTCTTGTAAACACCACGTGCATCCTGGGGCTGCAGATCACAGGTCGTCAAAGACAGGGACTGTTCGTTCTGCCGAATATTGGTGTTATTTTCATACAACTGCTCGCGGCGAACACCCGGAGGCAACACATAAGGAATAGGCTGGCGATTCTCATTTTCTTCTATGTTCACCGCCTTCACTTCAAATAAGGTATTCGGGTTTTCCTGTTGCCCGTCTTCTTCGATGAGGCTCTGCGTGTAGCGTCGGTAATCTCCACGAACCAGGTCCATCGTTCCAAATCTTAGCAGGATAGGGTTCTCAAAATCGGTCAAAAACATCCTGATAAACCTGATCGATCTAAAATCAGCAATTCCACCAATCGCATCGGTAGGTTCGAAAATCGGCACTTTGAACTGAATCCATCTCACCGGCAACTGCTGCCCATTTCGAAGGGTTGTGGTGATCTCTTTCACATCGGTGATATACCGGTTATTTTCGATATTCATCCCACGGAAGAATGGCACTTCGTAATCAAAATAACTATTGATGGTATTCATCGTATTATCGCGGTTAATATCTTCCGCCGTGGGAAGGGTGGTATTTCCACGATTGGTATCGGTTACGTCAGTTGGCGAGTTGCCCTGAGTCCCGTTATAATTGCGATAGCGCTGGAGGATGTTTCCTTCGGTATTCAGGAAATAGGTATAGTTATCAGCGGCAGGGTCTTCCAAAGAGCCAAAATTCGGAAACTGCACTGCTTCCTCCGTATCCAGCAACCCGTCATAACCGGCATCCTGGTTGACCCTCGCCTGCCCTTCCGTATCAAACGCATACACCAGGGACTGGTCTGCCGGGACCTGCCCGAAAGCCGTACTGATCACACTGGTATTATCCTCGCCTTCCGGAAGTCCGTTTTCATATTGTTTTCTGCCGTCTTTCAGCACATCTTCGGAAATATTTCCGAGGTTGAAGTGAATGGTTCCGGGCCCGTTCGAAGCATTTTCAGCATAAATATACGGGTCCATTACCCAGAACTGGATATACTCGACGTTAGATTGTTCAAAATTGGTGGTATTGATCGAACGCATGATCCCCCCGAAATTATCACGCGGATTGGGGATCGAATTGCTGCCGTTGGCCGACGGGTTGAAATTGTAGGGTCCACGTTCGGTAGGATCATAATTCACGTCCATCGTATAAACGACCTGAGGTTGCCCCTGCACTACATCGGTATTCGGGAAAATCTCGCTCAGGGCCACTCTTCTGGCCGCATAGGTGGAGATATCAGAATCTGAAATTCCCGCAGGCCTTCTATTGCTGTAAAAAATAGGGTCGATGGTATACCAGGAAAGTTTTCCACGTTTGTAACCCGCGGCAAGCTCCCCGTTGGCACGCTCTCCCCCGAAACCAATAGGCGCACTGGAAAGCTCCCAGCTCAACGGATTGTTAATATCTATACTGGTCTGTGCCGCCTCAAAATCATCAATATAAGTTGTTGCCTTTCCGTCAAAATCACTCAGGTTGGGCTGTCCGGGCAGTAAATACGCAAATTCCCCACGCACGGAAACGTTCGATTGCACATCGGTATCGATATTAGGCAGTTTATTGACCAGCCTGGTCAAAAATGGAACTTCTGTACTGTAATTCAGGTTGAAACCAAGAATGGTATTATTGATCGGCTCGTAACTGTAATTCGCCTTTTGAGTTAAGGGCCGCTCCTTCAGGTTGATAAAAGTACCGCCAATCAGGAAATTTTCATTGAACTGATGCTCCACATTGATCCCGGTAAAACGTTTGGTTTGCTGGCCGAACAGCGCATTGTTCTCCGTATTGACCTGGATCGGGATATCGGAAGCCAGCAAGGCTTCGTCCAGGATCTGGACACGGCCCAGCTCATAATTTACCACGTAATCCACGCCTTCCTGGAGCACACGACCACCGGCAGTCACGGTGACTGATCCTGGGGGCAGGTTAAAACCGATTGGAATCCCCTCCACTTCAGCTGATTTGTACCGGCCTTTTAACTGAAATTTGTTCTTATCAGCATCCAGCTGTTCCGCCTGGGTTTTGGTGGTTTCATACATGGAACGGAACACGTACTTCTGCTGGTTCTGGTTCCAGGTTTCCGGAATATCATAATCTTCGGTTCCGCCGTTCGGGTTGTCATCCAGCTTCTGAAAGAGCCAGCTTCCGAAGGGTTCCACCGTGGTAAAGATCACATTTCCATTCTGTGGATCGATCGTTATCTGCGGAACGTAATCAAAGAAACCATCCCCTCCCTTGATCGGGTCATTGTTCGTATTCAGCTGGTCTAACCTGAAAACGCGTAAAAGCGGAGTATCAGCCACATCAGCTGGCAGGGTCGTTCCCTCAGCGGGCTTGATATAATTCAGCGGTTGCGGATCGGTATAGAGAATATTCATTCGGAAATCTTCCCGCTCCAACTGGTAGGCCCCAAGACTGTAAATGTTTTTCATCATCAGGTCCCAAACCGGCTCGTTCACATTAGTAATTGTACTTTTCAGCAATTTCACCACGAGGTTCTGGTTAGCCCGCGGATTGGTACCCTGCTGCGGTTCCTCCTGATCTGTGGTACTGGTGGAATTTACACCATCATTGGCAAATTCTCCCACCTGGTATACCTCGCCATTAATCGTATACTGAAAGGCTACCGCCAACACCTCGTCGTTGCTCAGGCGCTGGTTCAGGGAAATATATCCTAGCTGAGAATTGACCGTATATTCGTTTGGTTTCAGCTGCCTGGCATTTTCCAGCTTCACATAATCGGTCCCTTCGGAAACCGTCACCCCGCCAAAGCCATTATCAACCGTAGCGATATCGCGAATTGCCGGTGTAAGCACCGATTCCCCCACGCCGGTAATCCCGAAGGGGTTGAAATCGTTGTTCGGGTTGTCAGGGAACGAACCGGCAGGCTGATTAAAGAATCCGCCGGGAACGGTAGCGAGCCCGATATTCCCCGGAACATCGGTTTCCCCAAGATCCTGGATCGCCACAATATTGCGGGTATCGGTTAAGTTTTGAATATTATTGGTCCTGTTCGTGATCCATACCTGGATACGCTTGATCTGGATATTAGAATCGATGAACGGGTAATCCTGCAGCGCTCCGTCATAATGATCACGGAAGTAATGCGCGAGGAAGAAGTGGCGATCCTGGTCATAATCCAGGATGAATTTTTCAAAATCTTCTACAGTGGCGCCGCCTTCCACGTTCACTGTTCTTCTTTCCGATTTTTGTTCTGAAAAGACTCCAGTCACGGTCGTTTTTCCAAACTGAAGCTGGGTCTTGAAACCAAAGAGACTTTGCGCTCCCTGAATCAGGGCGTTGTTCAGTGGCATGTTCACGTTACCCACCTCGATCTTCTGAACGATATCATCCTCATTGGGAGTGTATTCCAGTTTGAGCTGGTTCTGAAAATCGAAGGTTGATTCGGTATCGTAATTGGCAGTAACCTGAAGCCTTTCCCCGATCTGGCCCAACAGGCTTAAACTGATGCGCTGGTCAAAATCAAAAGACAGATTGCGACGGTTCCGGGGTGAAAAAGCGGGATTATCCTGCTTGGTATAGAGCAGGCCCAGATCCATTTCAACTGAACCCTGTGGCACAATATTGATCTCGCTTCCACCGAAAATACTTTCAAAGAAATTGTTGTTCACGTAAAAGTCGGGCAACAAATCCCGCTGAATATCTTCCGAACCTTCTTTTCTTCCGGTGAGTGCATCGTTCTTCAATTTAAAATAATTACGCATCTCCTGGTCAAGCACCATTTCTTCGTATTCTTCCGGAGTGAGCACCAAAGGCAGACCCAGATTCATCGAGCCGAGTTTCTCCTTAAAGAAATAACGGTCCAGGATAGGGTCATATTCATAAAAAGATTCTATGCTTTCGGGATCGGGAAGGGACAATTCGCCCAGGACAAAACCGGTCTTGGTGGAATCCTGCGAAGTTTCCTGCGCCGCAGCGTCCATGCAATAAACCAGTAATATCAGGAAAGTCAGCCTTACCGGCAAAGACATTTTCAGGTAATTGTTCCTCAATGTATTTACAGCTTTTTAAGAGCCAGTTTTATAATCGATTCTACGGATGAGTCAGGATCGTCGTTCAAAATCTTATCTACTACTTTCCCTGCCTGGCGACGGTTGTATCCCAAGACCTCTAATGCTGATAACGCTTCTTCCTTGTTTGTATTGCTTTGCGAGACTAAAACTTCATCACCTTCAGCCATCACTTTCAGAACTTTATCTTTGAGATCGAGAATTACGCGCTGAGCTGTTTTGGCTCCAATACCTTTCACGCTCTGGATGGTCACGACATCTCCATGGGCGATAGCGGTGGTTACCTCGCGTGGCTGCAGCGATGACAACATGGTCCTGGCCGTACTGGTTCCAACTCCGGAAACCGAAATTAGCAATTTAAAGATCTCCCTTTCAGATTTCTCCATGAAACCATAAAGGGTGTGCGAATCTTCCTTGACCTGTAAATAGGTATATAAACTAATAGCTTCTGAATTTGCCAGCAGCGAATAGGTATGAAGGGAAATATTGACCGTGTAGCCTACACCATTACAGTCTATTACTACATAAGTTGGGTTTTTCTCAATCAATTGCCCCTTTAAGTGATGAATCATGAAAAAGACTTAGGTTAGCACTCAAATGTAGTAAAATAAACTAAAGGCAGAAATTGTAATTCCCGCCTTCAGCTACTATAGTTTGAAAAACCTTATTTTTTGGCTCTTTTTTCCTTCTCCTGAGCATCCACTACTGCCACGGCAGCCATGTTCACCATTTCTTCCACGCTGGCTCCAAGCTGAAGTACGTGCACTGGTTTTTTCATCCCCATCATAATGGGACCAATGGAATCGACATTATTCAGTTCCTTGATAAGTTTGTAGGTGCTGTTCGCAGAATCCAGGTCTGGATAGATCAATGTATTCACCTTTTTACCAGCTAGTTTCGAAAATGGAAACTTACTCTGAAGCATCTCGCGGTTGAGCGCAAAATCTGTTTGCAATTCCCCGTCTACGCTAAGATCAGGATGAAAACGGTGCAAATAGGAGACCGCATCTTTTACCTTTTTCGCACGCGGATCTTTAGACGAGCCGAAGTTCGCATACGAGATCATGGCAATGACCGGCTCCATTCCGAATAACTGAACGGTACGTGCCGTCATTTGGGCAATTTTTGCCAGGTCTTTGGCAGGTGGATCAATATTAATCGAAGTGTCACTGATGAAAATAGGTCCTCTGGAAGTATTCATCACGTTGGTAGCAGCTACCCGTGAAACGCCTTTGGCCATCCCGATCAATTCCAGCATCGGCTTTACAACGGTAGGATAGGCTCTTGAATAACCTGAGAGCAGCGCATCTGCATCGCCCTCGTTAACCATCATCGCGGCGAAATAGTTTCGTTCGCGCATCAGTTTTTCCGCATCGTATTTGGTCACGCCGTTACGATGCCTGTTTTCCCAATATTTTTGAGCGTACCGGTCGAGTTGTTCCTGGGCTTCGTCAGATTTTGGATCGATAATGGCCACATCCGCATCAAAATCGATCTCGTTCATCAATTCCTTGATGATCTCATGTCTTCCCAGTAAAATTGGAATCCCAATTCCTTCATCATTTACGATTTGAGCCGCTTTCAGGACATCCAGGTGATCCGCTTCAGCAAAAACAATCCTTTTAGGATTGGTCTTCGCGCGGTTCATCAACAGCCTGGTGATCTTGTTGTCGCTACCCATTCGCTCCAATAACTCATCTTCATACTTCTGCCAGTCGGTAATTTCCTGTCTGGCCACACCGCTCTCCATGGCCGCTTTTGCCACGGCAGGCGGCACTTTGGCGATGAGTCGGGGATCGAATGGTTTCGGAATAATATATTCCGGTCCAAAATTCAGCCGGGTTTCGCCGTAGGCAATATTGACCTGCTCCGGCACGGCTTCTTTAGCCAGTTCAGCCAAGGCTTTGACCGCGGCCATTTTCATATCCTCATTGATCTTGGTGGCACGAACATCCAGTGCTCCCCTGAAAATGAACGGGAAACCGAGCACATTATTCACCTGGTTAGGATGATCACTACGACCGGTCGCCATGATCACATCTTTTCGGGTTTTCATCGCCAGTTCATAATCGATCTCCGGGTTGGGATTGGCCATTGCGAACACGATTGGCCTTTTCGCCATACTTTTCAGCATTTCAGGCGTCACAATATCAGCAATGGAAAGACCGATAAACACATCGGCATCCTTCATGGCTTCGGCAAGAGTATCTATTTTTCTGGAAGTCGCAAATTCTTTCTTTTCTTCGGAAAGGTTTTCGCGGTCTTTCCGGATAACCCCTTTACTGTCCAGCATGACAATATTTTCAGCTTTCGCTCCGAAGGCTTTATAGAGTTTCGTACAGGAGACCGCAGCAGCACCAGCACCACTTACCACGATCTTTACTTTTCCCATTTTCTTTTTAGCGAGCTCCACCGCATTGAGCAAAGCGGCAGCAGAAATGATCGCCGTACCATGCTGGTCGTCATGCATGACCGGGATATCCAGTTCTGCTTTCAAACGTTGTTCTATTTCAAAGGCTTCGGGCGCCTTGATATCCTCCAGGTTGATCCCGCCGAAAGTGGGCGCGATATTTTTGACCGTTTCAATGAATTTATCTACGTCTTTTGTATCTACCTCGATGTCAAAGACGTCAATATCAGCAAAGATCTTAAACAGCAGGCCTTTTCCTTCCATCACCGGCTTGGAGGCTTCCGGACCAATATCACCCAGACCCAGCACAGCTGTTCCGTTGGAGATTACAGCTACCAGGTTCCCTTTGGTGGTATATTTATAGGCATTCTCTTTATCTTTTTCGATCTCCAGGCAGGGCTCGGCCACACCGGGCGAATAAGCCAGGGAAAGATCACGCTGAGTCGCGTATTTTTTAGTTGGTACAACTTCAATTTTTCCCGGTTTCGGCTTGGCGTGATAAACCAGGGCCTCTCTTCGCTTTCTGGAAGAATTACTCATAGTTCTAATTTTAGAGGAGAAACAAAGTTAAGAAGCTTCCTATTCTAATTGAAAATTTTTGATATAAAAGATTTTAGCCGACTTTGATACAAAATAAACCTGTTTTGAAAACTGGCATTTTCTATGCGCAATACCTATCGCGGGCTAAGTACGTTTTTTCAAAAATTCCATATTGCGCCTCAAACCTTCAAATTTGGTTCTTTTGACAGCCGACTTCCGGAAAATCTCATTAAATGTCTCGCGAGTGATCTCTTCCCAGTCTTTTTTATCGTACTCCAGAATCGCAGGGTGAGGATCAAATAAAGGTTCCCGATGGGCTTTTGAAAATCGGTTCCACGGGCAAACATCCTGGCAAACGTCGCAACCGAACATCCAGTCATCAAACTGCCCAGCCATGGAATATGGGATTTCGTCTTTCAGTTCAATGGTGAAATAGGAAATGCATTTGCTCCCGTCTACTTTATAAGGTTCCACAATGGCGTTGGTTGGGCAGGCGTCGATACAGGCGGTACAACTTCCGCAGTGATCGGTAACCGCCGTATCATATTCCAGATCAAGATCAACGATCAGTTCGGCTATAAAATAAAAAGAGCCTGTTTTTTTAGATAATAAGTTGGAATGTTTTCCAATCCAGCCGAGACCGCTTTTCGCTGCCCAGGCTTTATCCAGAACTGGTGCGGAATCGACAAAGGCGCGGCCATGAAAATCCCCAATTTGCTCCTGAAGACCGCTTAATAATTGCTTCAGTTTATCCTTGATCACAAAATGATAATCCCGGCCGTAAGCGTATTTACTGATCTTATACGAATCTTGATTCTGAAGTTCTGAAGGATAATAATTCAGGAGAAGAGAAATGACACTTTTGGAGCCTGGCACCAGTTTCGTGGGATCAAGACGTTTATCGAAATAATTTTCCATATAACGCATTTCACCATGCATATTCTGCTCCAGCCAGCTTTCCAGCCTCGGTGCTTCCTCTTCCAGAAATTCGGCTTTACTGATACCACAAGACAAAAATCCGAGACGTTTGGCTTCAGATTTTATCAATTCGGAATATTTTGAAGACAGGCCGTTCAAATTTCAAATTTGCTGCCAATTTATGAAAAATTGACCCGTAACAGGGATTTGAAGAACCTGATTTGAGTAAAAGAAGGTACTTCGGAAAATAATTTAGCTTCGCTGTTCGAACTTCAGAATAGCATTTTTCGGCTTTAAGGTGATCAAGGGTTTTATGTCAATTTGAGGCTTTACTGGCTTAATCTTGTATTTTGAAATGATCTCCAGAACCGCCAGGATCATCTCAAACATTGCAAAATTATTACCGATACATTTTCGCGGCCCGGCACCGAAAGGAAAATACTGGGAACTATATTTCATGCTGTTTCCCCCAAAACGTTCCGGTTTGAAATCATCCGGATCTTCCCAGAAATCAGGATGGCGATGCATTTCATAAATCGACAAGAGCAAATTCGATCCTTTCTCAAATTTCATATTCTGAAATTCATCCTTTTCTATATTTACCCTATCAATGAAATATGCCGGGGGATACAAACGCATCGATTCTTCGATGACCATTTGAGTCGAGGGAGTTTGAGTGACCAAACTCATTAAGTCATTTTCTGAAGAAAGCTTGGCGTATTCTGCAAAAATTTTGTCCTGCCATTCGGGATGATGAGCCAGCAGCTGCGCAATAAAGCTCAACGCGTTGGAAGTGGTTTCATGACCGGCAGTAAAAAGGATCAGGATCTCATCTATAAGCTGTTCTTCATCCATAAAATTGCCATCCTCATAGCGCGCATCCAGCAACATATCCAGCAAATCATCATATTTTTTACCCGATTCCCGCCGATCATGTACGATCTTTTTCAGAATTTCACGCGATTCCCTGGTCAGGGCCAGGTAAGATTCCAGTTTTCCGCTTAGCTTGAAATACCAGCCGAGATAGGGTTGCCGTAATTCGCGAACCAGCATTTTCTGTGCTTCCTCTGTAATAAACTGCAGCCTGTTGATCTCTTCCTTGGAGGCCGCATCTTTAAAAAGGGATTTCACGACTGTTTGAAACGCCAGATCATTGAAAATTGGAAAAATATCGATCGATTTTTCCGGTTCGATCCGCCTTAATTCCTGCTGAATGGCTCGCTGAACCGAATCCAGCAATTGAGCGAGCTGCTTTTTATGAAAGGCAGGCTGGATCAATTTTCGTTGTCGTTTCCAGTGATCACCTTCGGCAGTGAGCAACCCACGACCAATATATTTTGCCAGGTCTTTGGTCTGAATCTCGGTTTTGGAATAATTCTTCTGATTTTTCTGAAGCACATATTCCGCTAGTGCCGGATCGCGGCTAAAAATGACCGATTTCCCGGGACCGATGTTCAGCCGAAACGTATCGCCTTTCTGCTCAAAATTCTGATGATGAAATGGCAGCGGATTCTTCAGAATTTCCAAAGAATGTTTCAGAAACCGAAAAAGAGATACTTCAGGAATATGGTCGTTTTTACCCATTTTGAGCTTATTGGTCAAAGAGTCCGCCCTGAGGACCACCTTTGATCCTTCCGAGGTGTTTGTAGGCCGCTTCCGTGACTTCCCGTCCACGCGGAGTGCGGTAAATGAACCCCTGCTGAATCAAGAATGGTTCATAAACTTCTTCGATCGTTTCGGCACTTTCGCTAACAGCCGTAGCCAGTGTGGTGATACCAACCGGTCCTCCTTTAAATTTATCGATAATGGTCGCCAGAATTTTATTATCCATTTCATCAAGCCCATGTGCATCAACATTCAGCGCTTTCAAACCATAGCGGGCGATCTCCAGGTCGATCCTTCCATTACCTTTGATCTGTGCAAAATCACGTACGCGACGCAGGAGTGCGTTAGCAATTCGGGGTGTTCCCCTGCTCCTACCGGCAATTTCAATAGCCGCGTCCAGGTTAATCGGAACTTTTAAAATTTCGGCGCTTCTTTCAACGATCCCTGAAAGCAGTTCTGTAGTATAATATTGTAACCGGCTAGAAATACCAAAGCGTGCCCTCATTGGCGCTGTTAATAGTCCTGAGCGCGTCGTCGCTCCAATCAGCGTAAACGGATTCAGATTGATCTGCACCGTACGTGCATTGGGACCAGTTTCCAGCATGATATCGATGCGATAATCTTCCATAGCTGAATACAGGTATTCTTCCACGATCGGGCTCAGCCTGTGAATCTCATCGATAAATAAAATATCTCTTTCGTCCAGATTGGTGAGCAACCCTGCCAAATCGCCAGGCTTGTCCAGAACAGGCCCGGAAGTAACCTTAATACCTACGTTCAGTTCATTGGCCAGGATATGAGCAAGCGTGGTTTTTCCCAATCCGGGAGGGCCATGAAACAAGGTATGATCAAGCGCATCGCCACGCATATTGGCCGCCTGTACAAAAACCTGAAGATTTTCCAGGACCTGTTCCTGGCCGGCAAAATCTTCGAAACTCAGCGGACGTAAAGCTCTTTCAATATCAAATTCTTCCGATGAAAAATTCTCTCCGCTTGGATCGAGGTTTTCGTTCATAAATACCAGATTAGTTCGTTTGAATATATGGAATTCGTATCAAATTCCGAAGAAATAGCAATGACTCAAAGATAATTAAAAAAGCCTCTCCGGTTTCCCGGAAAGGCTCTGATGTTTATTGAAGTAATCAATTTTAGTGATTTAGCTCTTCTTCGTTTTCCTGAAGCGGCACCGTTTGTGGCACAAAATCCTGACCCTGGATCACGTACTCACCGTTTTCCAGTTGTTTGGAATAGTCATAAGGCCAGCGATAAACTGAAGGAATTGCTCCAGGCCAGTTTCCGTGGATGTGCTCCACCGGAGTGGTCCATTCCAGGGTGTTCGATTTCCATGGATTCTGCGTTGCTTTCTTTCCGAAGAACATGGAGTGGAAAAAGTTGTAAATGAATACCAATTGTACCAATGCCGTGATGATGGCTGAAACAGTAATGATCGTATTCACATCAGCGAAATCCTCAAAATAAGGGAACGCTGTATTGGTATAATATCGTCTTGGAAGGCCTGCGATACCTATGAAATGCATTGGGAAAAATACCCCGTAAGCTCCTACTGCAGTCACCCAGAAGTGTATGTAACCAAGGTTCTTGTTCATCATTCTTCCCCACATTTTTGGGAACCAGTGATAAACCCCGGCAAACAATCCGTACAACGCGGAAATACCCATTACCAGGTGGAAGTGAGCCACCACGAAATACGTATCGTGAACGTTGATATCTAAGGTAGAATCTCCCAGGATGATACCTGTAAGACCACCAGTGATGAAAGTAGAAACCAAACCGATTGAAAACAGCATGGCCGGGTTCATCTGCAGGTTACCTTTCCATAAAGTGGTGATATAGTTAAATGCTTTTACCGCGGAAGGAATTGCGATCAACAAAGTGGTAAAGGTAAATACCGAACCAAGGAACGGGTTCATACCAGAGACGAACATATGGTGTCCCCAAACGATTGTTGAAAGGAATGCGATCGCCAGGATCGACGCCACCATCGCACGGTAACCGAAGATCGGTTTACGCGAGTTGGTAGCAATAATTTCTGAAGTGATCCCTAGTGCCGGAAGCAATACGATGTATACTTCAGGGTGACCAAGGAACCAGAAAAGGTGTTCAAAAAGAACCGGTGAACCACCCTGGTGACTTAATACTTCTCCCTGGATGAAGATATCACTAAGGAAGAACGATGTTCCGAAGCTACGATCCATGATCAGCAACAAAGCTGCAGAAAGAAGTACCGGGAATGAAACCACACCGATAATGGCTGTTACAAAGAATGCCCAGATCGTAAGCGGAAGTCTGGTCATAGACATTCCCTTCGTTCTAAGATTCAATACAGTTACGATATAGTTCAAAGAACCAAGAAGCGAAGAAGCAATGAAAATGGCCATAGAAACCAACCAAAGCGTCATCCCTGTTCCGGAACCGCTAACCGCTTGCGGCAGCGCACTTAAAGGAGGATAGATCGTCCAACCAGCCATTGCAGGTCCCGATTCTACGAAAAGGGAGCTAACCATGATCACACTCGATAGAAAGAACAACCAGTATGAAACCATGTTCAGGAATCCTGAGGCCATATCACGTGCACCGATCTGCAACGGAATAAGCAGGTTACTAAACGTACCACTCAAGCCCGCCGTTAATACGAAGAATACCATAATAGTACCGTGAATCGTTACCAGTGCCAGGTAAATACTTGGAGACATCACACCATCTGGAGCCCATTTTTCACCTAATAAGACTTTAAATATCCAGAAAGACTGTTCCGGCCAGGCCAGCTGGATACGGAATAGAATAGACATCGCGATCCCGATAATACCCATGATCAAACCGGTGATCAGGTATTGCTTAGAGATCATCTTATGATCTGTACTAAAGATATACTTGGTTATAAAAGTCTCTTTGTGATGATGATGTCCGTGATCGTCGTGGTGATCGTGTGCCGGTGCTGCGTTTGCAATTGCTGACATATCTCTAATTCTTTATCTTAATTTTTTTAATTTTCTTCTACAACAGCCACAGTAGTCTCTTCCTGAGTCCCTTCAGCTGATTCTCCGTTTTCGCTTCCATTTTCTCCTGCAGGAGCTTCGCCAGCTTCATCAGCCGGTTTTGGATCTTCGCTTGCAGCGTCTTCAGTTCCAGACTGGTTTTGCCCTTCCATAGTAGAAGCAAAAGTTGGCTGTTCGTCTAACCAGGCCTGGTAGTCTTCTTCAGACTCTACAACGATCTTCATCTGCATGTTGTAGTGACCCTGGCCGCAAATTTTGTTACACAGCAGGAAATATTCAAACTCGTAAGAATCTTTTGCCGGTTCTCCCTGCGCAGCCAATTCTTTGTTCTGTTCATTGATCAGATCGTTGACAGACTTCACCTTTTCCTGCATGTACTTGCTGGAACGCATCTCGTCTGAAGTCATGGTTGGAGTGAAACTGAATTGGGTGATCATTCCCGGAACCACGTTCATCTGTGCCCGGAAAAATGGGAAATAAGCGGAATGCAGAACATCCTGAGAGCGGAACTTGAAAAGGACCGGTCTATTCACCGGAAGGTGTAATTCGGTAGTGATCTTATCATCATCTCCGTAAGAATCAGATTCATCAACACCTAACTGATTCACTCCTTCAATAAAACGAACGTTGGCTTTTCCAAGCGTGTTATCTTCCCCAGAATATCTGGCTCGCCATGCAAACTGATAGGCGTAAATTTCCACAACCATCGGGTCTTCATCTTCATTCACATTCATGATGTCACTCCAGGTGAACAATCCGTAGATGATCAAACCAGCCAGAACAATCACCGGGATGATGGTCCAGATGAATTCCAATTTATCATTATCAGCATAAAAAAGTGCTCGGTTGTTCTTATTTCCTTTGTATTTAAAGGCAAAAATATGCAACAATCCCTGGGTTATGATCTGTACCACCATGATCAAGGCGATAGAAACAAACATCAGGGTATCATATTGTGACCCATGCTCAGAAGCTGCTTCCGGAAGGTAGAACTTTCCGTAGTTCCAGAAACAGAAGATGGTAAGGATATAAAGGAAAATTACAAATCCCAGCATCAGTTTACCATTCATGCGGTTGTCACTATCATTGGCAACCTGGGAAGTATCGGCATCTGGTTTTTTAGATAGCTGAACGATCTTGGAGATCTGCCAACCTGTTACTGCCAGAAGTGCTAGAACTATGATTACTAAAAATACGGTCATTTTATAAATTCTTCTTTAAACAATCAGTCTTTTATTAATAATGATAATGTTCACTCTCTTTCAGGAACGGGTTACCTTTAGGATACAGGTTGATCTTGCTCAACCCGCTGCCTACTACCAGAACGAATAGCCCAAGGAAGAACAGCAGCCCTCCAATTTCAGCAGGCCCTATACTCCAGTTTGGTCCAACCGTTGAAGGAGTTACCAGTAGGAAAATATCAATATAATGCCCTGTAAGAATTACCAATCCGGCCAATACGATAAAGATCGGCACACGTTTGTAATCGCTGTTCATCAAAAGCAGGATCGGGAACACAAAGTTCAGGATCAGCATTCCGAAGAAGAACAGGTTGTAATTTTCAATTCTCATGATGAAGTATGTAACCTCTTCCGGAATGTTTGCATACCAGATCAGCATGAACTGCCCGAACCACAGGTACGTCCAGAATACACTAAAGGCAAACATGAACTTTGCCAGATCGTGCAGGTGGCTGTCGTTCACGAACGGCAGGTATCCAGCTCTTCTCAGGAAGACCGTCACGATCGCGATCACGGTGATCGCAGATACGAACATACTTGCAAAGATATACCATGCGAAAAGGGTGCTATACCAGTGTGGATCCATACTCATGAACCAGTCCCAGGCCATCATTGATTCTGAAAGAATGAAGAAGATCAGGAAGAAAACAGCTGCCTTGAAACTTTTTCTGTAAGGCCTGTAATCTTTCCCGGTAACCTCTGCCTGCTCGCTTGAGAATTTCAAAGCGAAATATCGGTATAGGTTCCATCCTATAAGATAAAGGATCCCTCTAATCAGGAAGAACGGGAAGTTCAGGTATCCTGATTTTGCCTGTAGGATCTTATCTTCTGAAACTAGCTCTTCATTTTGCCAGGGATAGAAATGCGTTCCTGCGAAAATAACGATCAGGAATACAATGATCGATCCGGGTAGTAAGTAAGAGGTGATTCCTTCTAAAACTTTAAATAATACGGGTGACCAACCGGCCTGAGCTGCATACTGAATCGCATAGAACACCATGGCTCCAAGGGCGATCATAAAGAAAAAGAATGCAGCCACATAGATTGCAGACCAGGGTTTGGTTTGCAGCTGGTGTAGCAAATGCTCATAATGTGCATCTCCATGCTCACCTCCGTGTGCCGCTTCCCCGTGGGCTTCCTCGCCATGTTCTTCCGAAGCTGTTTCGTGGGATGCTTCAGCATGACCAGCAGCATTCATTTCAGCGTCTTCCATGTGCGCGGTTTCACCACCTTCTTCATGAGTAGCTTCAGCTCCATGATGGGCTTCCTGTTCAGCCATCATTTGCTTTACATCATCAATATTATCTGGTGCAGCCATGAATCCCCATACAATGCCAATAACACCTACAACCATTAAGATGATTGCACTTAACTTTAATTTGCTTGAAAACGTATACATACTAACAGATAGATATTATTGCTTATTCTTGACTTGCGGTTTCTGCACTGGCCATGTCTACTGATGTAGAGTCCTGACCGGCTTTCACCTTTGGAAACAAGGCTTCCTTATTAGTCATATTGGTTTTTTCAAAAGGTCTTTCTGCCTGACCGTCCAGCTGAGCTTTCAGGCTCATCACGTAGTAGTCAATTTGCCAACGCTCTTCTTCATTGGTCTGCACGGCATAAGAACCCATATTGTTGATCCCGTAATACATCACGTGATATACATCCCCTTCGGTGATGGCACGTCCAGCATCGTTATATGCCGGAACCCCCAGGATCTTCTCTCTCTGAACCAGGATCCCTTTTCCGTCTCCCTTGTCACCATGACAAACTGCACAGTAAATGGTATACAAAGCTTTCCCCTTGTTCAGGTTATCCTCGGTATACGGAAGTGGGTTTTGAAGATTTGCCTTGGCATCAGCTTTCCCTTCAGGAGTGTTTGGATACTCATAAGGCATCCAGCCTCTTGGAACTGAACCATCTACAGGAAGTTTTGCTTCCTGCTCGTTCTGAAAGATCGGGTATGCTCCGTAAGCCTCGTAAGGTACCGGCTCATACATATCCGGGAAATATTGATAATTTGGTTCATCCTTACCTGCACAGGAAACCAGCAGGCCTGCAAGGACAACAGCAAATATGGATTTATTGAACAAACTAGTCATTAGTTTTTTAATTTTCGATTAGTTTAATTTCAGCTGCACCGGTATTGTACAGAAAATCTGTTAACTTATCTACATTGTGATCAGATGCATCTACTTCAATTAAGAAGTGATCATCAGTAGTTCTTGGATCTGGATTTTCAGCTTTTCTGAAAGGCCACAACTTCGAACGCATGTAAAAAGTAATTACCATAAGGTGAGCTGCGAAAAATACCGTAAGCTCAAACATGATCGGGACAAAGGTTGGCATGTTCTGGTAAAAGTGGAAACTTGGTTTCCCACCAATATCCTGAGGCCAGTCCTGGATCATCATAAAGTTCATCATCAAAACGGCTACGGTAAGACCGGTAATACCATAAAGGAAGGAACAAATTGCCAGCCTGGTAGGTGCCAGTCCCATCGCTTTATCGATACCGTGTACCGGAAATGGCGTATAAACTTCGCCAATGTGATAGCGCGCATCCCTGATTTGCTTTACGGCCTGTAAAACAAGATCGTCGTCTTTGTAAATAGCGTGTATTAACTTTGAAGCCATCTCTTAAATTACTTTTTAATCTGTTTATTTGCCTGTGCAACCCAGTCCTCACGCTTTTCAGCATTTGGGAAACGCTCAATCACACGATCCAGCAATTCAAAATCTCTATCTTCTAACCTGGCCACCTGGTGGAATTTGTAGATTCCTACCTGATGCAAACGCTGTTGCATTAATGGTCCTACGGCCTTCAATTTCGTAAGTTCGTCAGCTTCTTCAGAAGCTGGATCATAAGTCCCGATGCGGTCCAGCATATTGTCCAGCTCATCTTTATCTACTTCAGAAAAAGTAAGCGCATCAGCATTTACGGTTTCGTTGTGATGTGGTTTCTCATCATCAAATTGAGAAGTCAAATCAGGATTGATATTTGATTCTGGCTCTACAGCGGTAGGATCATTATCTACATGTACGTGGCTCACATCATCACCATGCTCAGCTCTTAATCTCTTATACTTATCTCCTGAAGATTTCAAAATTGTTTTTACCTCTGCCTGTGCAATTACCGGGAAGGTACGAGCATAAAGAAGGAACAACACAAAGAAGAAACCGATAGTCCCGATAAATACTCCAATATCCACAAAGGTTGGAGAGAACATCGCCCAGGACGAAGGTGTTCTACCGTGGCTAAGATCCACCACGATAATGTTGAAACGCTCGAACCACATACCAATGTTAATGATCAGGGCTACGATGAACGTCCAAAGAATGTTTCTTCTTAGACTTTTCACCCATAAAGACAACGGCACGATAAAGTTGCAGGTAATCAATGCCCAGAATGCCCACCAGTAAGGTCCGGTTGCAGCACCATAAGAAAGATAGGTGTAATTCTCATAGCTACTTCCAGAATACCATCCAATGAAATACTCGGTGATGTAGGCAATCGAAACGATACCTCCAGTAAGCAGGATCACCTTGTTCATATATTCGATATGAAGCAATGTGATGTAGTTTTCCAGATTGATCACTTTACGCATGATGATCAATAACGTCTGTACCATCGCGAATCCAGAAAAGATCGCCCCGGCAACGAAGTAAGGAGGATAAATGGTAGAGTGCCATCCCGGAACAACCGAAGTTGCAAAGTCAAACGATACAATAGTGTGTACCGAAAGTACCAGTGGTGTCGCCAAACCTGCAAGAACCAAAGAAACTTCTTCGAAACGTTGCCAGTCTTTTGCACGTCCACTCCATCCAAAACTTAACAGACTGTATATTTTCTTCTGAAACGGTTTTGTTGCTCTGTCACGAATCATCGCGAAATCAGGAAGTAAACCTGTCCACCAGAACACCAAAGAAACCGAAAGATATGTCGAGATCGCGAAAACGTCCCAAAGCAGCGGAGAGTTAAAGTTCACCCATAAAGACCCGAACTGGTTTGGGATTGGAAGTACCCAATATGCTAACCAAGGACGCCCCATGTGAATAATCGGGAACAAACCTGCCTGAACAACCGCGAAAATAGTCATCGCTTCCGCAGAACGGTTTACAGCCATTCTCCATTTTTGACGGAATAACAAGAGTACCGCCGAGATCAGTGTACCAGCGTGACCAATACCTACCCACCAAACGAAGTTGGTGATATCCCAGGCCCAGCCTATGGTTTTATTCAAACCCCATACTCCAATACCAGTGGAAACGGTGTAAATAATACAACCCAATCCCCATAAAAATGCTACTAACGAGATAGAGAAAACAATCCACCAGGATTTGTTAGCTCTTCCTTCAATTGGAGCAGCAACATCTACGCTTACATCGTGATAAGATTTTTCCCCGGTAACTAGAGGCTCTCTTATAGGCGCTTCGTAATGTGACGACATATTTATTAACTAATTAGTTTTTTAATTCTGTTTTTTATGCTTCTGAAGTATTTCTCACTTTCATCTGGTACATCACATTTGGCTGAGTACCTAAATATTCCAGCAGATAATACTTCCTGTCATTTTCTTTCAACTTCACGATTTCAGCATCTTCATTGTTCACATCTCCAAACTTGATCGCTCCTTTATCACAAGCATCAGAACATGCTGTGCTAAATTCACCATCCTCAATCACTCTTCCGTCGCGCTTAGCATCAAGAATCGTTTTCTGAGTTCTCTGGATACACATAGAACATTTCTCCATGACCCCTCTTGAACGTACAACCACATCTGGGTTCAATACCATTCTTCCAAGGTCGTTATTCATGTGGTAGTCGAATTCATCATTCTGAGCATAGTTGAACCAGTTGAAACGACGTACTTTATAAGGACAGTTGTTAGCACAGTAACGTGTTCCAACGCATCTGTTATAAATCATCTGGTTCTGACCCTGTCTACCGTGTGAAGTTGCCGCAACAGGACAAACAGTTTCACATGGTGCATGGTTACAATGCTGACACATTACCGGCTGGAAAGCTACCTCAGGATTATCATATGAAGGATTTTCGATCACATCATAATTCTCAAAAGCTGGAAGCTCCTCAAGAGTCTTCTGCTCTTCCTTGAAAGTATCTCCGGCAGAGTAGTATCTATCAATACGCAACCAGTGCATATCACGGAACTTTCTAACCTCTTCCTTACCAACAACAGGTACGTTGTTTTCAGAATGACAAGAGATCACACAGGCACCGCAACCAGTACAGGCATTAAGATCTATTGAAAGGTTGAAATGATGCCCCACTGAACGGTCAAAAGAGGTCCAGATATCAGCATTTTTATCACTGGTCGGAATTTCTTCGTGGTTGTAGCTTACCTCCGGAACCGGATTGAAAGCATGTTTATCTTTAGTATTAAAGATTTCCAAAGTAGTTTCTCTCACCACTTCTTCACGACCCGCCATGGTACTCTGCATCTGCACGGAAGCAAATTCATGAACACCACCAGTTTTTTCAATTTTCACGTTCTGGAAAGACTTGAAGTCTTTGTAAAGCGGGTAGGCATTTACACCAACCTGCATTTCTTCCTGAACGCCTTCTTTTTTCCCGTAACCTAAAGCCAGACCTACAGAGCCTTTCGCCTGACCAGGCTGAACGATTACAGGTACATTTTTCAAAGTAATGTCACCAACAGTAAGATTTACATAATTACCGTTTAGCGCACCGTTCGAAACGATTTCATTCTCCAATTCTAAAGCATCAGCATCAGCTTTAGAGATCATTAAATAGTTATCCCAGGTAGTTCTGGTGATAGGATCTGGCATCTCCTGCAACCAAGGGTTGTTGAATTGCTTCCCGTCACCCATAGAGGTCTTGGTGTAAAGCACCATTTCCATACCACCCTGGCCTTCAGATAAACTTTCAGTTTCTGAAGCTGTACCGGCAGACATATCAGCAGTTACAGAAACAGGACTTGATCCTTCAAACACTCCATCATGAAGCGCTCTAGCCCATCCTTTTCCTGAAAGTTGTCCTGCCCAGGTTTCCTTTAAATAATCATGATAAGAAGTGTCATTATCAGTCCATGCCAATAAACACTCCTGAAACTGCTTAGTATCAAAAAGAGGCCTGATCGTAGGCTGCGTCAATGCAAACTGCTTAGCAGTGAACTGAACATCACCCCAGCTCTCCAGGTAATGAGGAGCAGCAGCGACAAATTTACAAAGCTTGGCAGTTTCATCTTCCTTTTCAGTAAAAGAAAGGGTCATACCCACCTGCTTCAAACCTTCTTTAAATTCAGCAGCGTTTGGCAAACTGTAGGCAGGATTTACACCCGCTATCAACAATGCACCTACGCTACCGGCATTCATATCTTCTACAAGCTGTTTTACAGCCTGAGCATTTCCCTGCCTGGTCATTCTGGCGTTATCAGTATCCATCACGCTGCTACCAAGAGCCTCGTTGATCTCCAACACCATTTGTTGAGCTTTTACATCTGGAATTCCAGACACTACCACCCCGTTACTTCCGGCTTTTCTTAACTGACTTGCAGCTTTCACCACTACATCATCCAAACCTGAAGGCAGATCACTGGTAGAACTTCCTCCTGCAACATAACCATGAAGCGCCGCCAGAACTTTCTTCTGGTCAGACGGCTTTACAGGCACACGCTTATCAGCTTTCGCACCTGTTTGAGTAAGATTTGCCTCGAACTGAATGTGACGAGACATTTTTCCATCCTTCGGAAGTCGGCTTTCCGCGTAGCTCACATCGTGGCCACCACCCTGCCAGTCTCCAAGGAAATCAGCTCCAACACCAATGATTACTTCGGCATCACAAAAGTCATAATTCGGTAAAGCTCTTTTTCCGTATTTGGAAGCGAAAGCATTTAAAGCCGCATCTTCAGAAACCGCATCGTACACTACGTGACGAACGTTTCCGTATTTTGAAGAAAACTCCTGGATCAACTTTGTGGTAGACGGGCTGGCAAAAGTTTGCGTCAATAACACAATTTCACCATCTGCACCTTCCAGAGCTCCTTTTACTTCTTTATCAAATTCTTCCCAAGAAACGTTGCGACCCTCGATCATCGGGCGCTTCACCCTCTTGGTATCATACAATGACAATACTGACGCGTTCACTCTCGCACCGCTACCAGCCTTAATAGTCGCCAGTTTATTCGACTCAATTTTGATTGGTCTACCCTCACGAGTCTTTACTAAAACAGGTGAGAAATCATAACCATCAGAAATTGCAGAGGCATAATAGTTAGCAACACCAGGAACGATTCTTTCCGGCTGAACTACATAAGGAATAGATTTGATCACCGGCCCTTCACAGGCAGCAAGCGAAGCTGCAGCAGTAGAGAAACCTACATACTTTAGGAAGTCCCTACGCGAAGTCTTCGAACTTTCAAGAGATTTTTTATCTCCTAAAAACTCATCAACCGGGATCTCCTCGGCAAATTCCTTATTTTTTAGCGTCTCAACAATAGAACTGTTATTCAGCTCTTCAACACTTTTCCAGTATTTTTTGTTTGATGACATATAGAATAAAAATTAACTTCTTAAAACAAGATTAGTAGTGACACTTACCACATTCGATTCCACCCATCTGTGCGGCGGTAAGTTCTTCCACACCATATTTCTTAGACAACTCCTCATGGATCTTTTCGTAATACTCATTACCTTCCATCTTAACGTTGGTTTCACGGTGACAATTGATACACCACCCCATTGTTAAAGGAGCTTCCTGATGCACTATTTCCATTTCCTGGATCTGCCCGTGACAGTGCTGACATTCAACCCCGGCAACACTTACGTGCTGAGAATGGTTAAAATACACAAAGTCTGGCAGGTTATGGATCTTCACCCACTTAACCGGCTTTTCTTCCCCGGAATAGGTTCTGGTTGCAGGATCCCAACCTACGGCATCATATAATTTTGCGATCTCTTTATCGTAATATTCTTTTGAATACTCTTCCGTAGCTGTTTCAGGCGCTACTTCAGAAATTGCCTTGTGACAGTTCATACAAACATTCAACGAAGGAATCCCAGAATGCTTGGAAACCCTGGCAGAAGAGTGGCAGTACTTACACTCGATCTGGTTATCACCAGCGTGAATTCTGTGAGAATAGTGAATTGGCTGAATTGGCTGATATCCTTGATCGATCCCAACCTGCATCAAAAATCCGTAAGCGAAATAACCTACCGACAACAACACAAAGATTGTAGTGACAACCAATAAAAACTGATTCTCCACAAAGGCTTTCCAGATTGGCTTTCTTTGCTCTTTTTGCGGAAGCACAATCCCGGAAGCATCAGCGAAATTACGAAGGGTTTTGTTCACCAGGAACAACACCACCAACAACACCACTAAAACAAAAACAAGAATCCCCAGGATCACGTTCACAGAAACTCCACCTCCAGAACCTCCACCCTGTTCACCAGAAGCAGCGCCAGCGGCTGCAGCTTTAGGCTCAGGTTTTGGCTGCTCTACATAAGCAAGAATATTATTGATATCATCATTGCTCAATTGCGGGAATGCCGGCATTTGAGTTTGATTATACTCTTCAAAAATAGCTTTTGCCTCCGCATCACCAGAAGCAATCAAAGCTGAAGAATTGTGCACCCATGAATGGATCCAGTCGATACTGCGCCTGCTCGTCACACCATTTAAAGCGGGACCAATACTTTCTGAATACGGCTTGTGACATGAAGCACATAGCGTATTGAATAATTCCTTTCCAGCAGCAGCATCTCCTAAAGCATCAGAAGAAGAAGCGGCAGCAGCATCACCTCCTCCAGATTGCTCGGTCGCAGAACTATCAGCAGCCTGCTCTTGAGCGAACCCAAAAAAAGTAAACGAAAACAAAAATGCTACACAGAAAAGTAGTTGTCGCGAAGTTGAATGGCGGTAATTCACCTTTTTCATATTGTAAGTTCGATTAGCGTCTAAACTTTGGTACGGTTTTTACACTCAGTATTTTAGGGCAAAAAACCTAAAAAGGTACCTTTAAATTCGTGCACAAAAGTAATACTTATAGACGATTTTAGGAATGTTACAGAACTGTTAATCGTTAATTTATAACAGTTCTAAATAATAAATTGGGAGCTGTTTAAGTTATTATATTTTACATTTGTCACAAAGCTGAATAGATATGAAAAAAATCAAATTATACCAACTCGCATTATACCTGTTTCTTATGTTGTTTTTCGTGCAGAAAAGCCAGGCGCAACAAGGAAATGTTAACATAAAACAAAGTGAAAAAATAGAGACCTTGATGGAGGTCAAAAAAGAACTGAATGAAGACGGGAAAATTGGCGATCGTTACGTAATCCAGCTTTTTTACGGCGATAATGGTGAAGCCAACGATATCTTGCAAAAATATCGAACCTCCTACAGCTATCCTTCCCGCATCACTTACGAAGCACCTAATTATAAGGTTTGGATAGGCAACTTCAGAAATAGAATGGAAGCAGATCGCGCACTTTTAAAGATCAAGGAGAATTTTCCTTCAGCTTTTATTCCTAAACCTCAACGACGATAAGACAAAATAACAGCATAAAAAAAGGCCGGTTTTCACCGGCCTTTTCTTTTATGGAAATCTATCTTATTTCAGAGTCTTTTTAACCTCCACCTCTCTAAAGGCTTCAATCACATCATCAACCCTGATGTCGTTATAATTCTTAACCTGCATACCGCAATCGTAACCTTTCTTCACCTCTTTCACATCGTCTTTAAAACGTTTCAATGAAGCAAGTTCACCAGTATACACCACCACTCCGTCGCGAATCAACCTTACACCGGCACTGCGGTAGATAGTTCCGGAAGTTACCATACAACCTGCAATGGTACCAATCTTCGAAATTTTGAAGGTCTCACGAATTTCAGCTGTACCGGTAATCTCTTCTTTCAATTCCGGAGAAAGCATTCCTTCCATCGCATCTTTCAGGTCATTGATCGCATCATAGATGATCGAATAGGTTCTGATATCGATTTCTTCTTTATCAGCTACCTGTCTCGCATTTCCTTGCGGACGAACGTTGAACCCGATAATGATCGCATCGGAAGCAGAAGCCAGCAACACATCACTTTCCGTAATGGCACCCACTCCTTTATGGATAATATTCACCTGAATCTCTTCCGTAGAAAGTTTCTGGAAACTATCTGTAAGCGCTTCCACAGAACCATCCACATCCCCTTTCAGGATAATGTTCAATTCTTTAAAGTCTCCAAGAGCGATACGTCTACCAATTTCATCAAGCGTAATGTGACGTTGCGTACGCACATTCTGCTCACGTTGTAATTGTGTTCTTCTTGCAGCGATATCTTTAGCTTCTCTTTCATCTTCCATCACCTTGAAACTGTCACCAGCCTGAGGCGCACCATCCAGACCCAGGATTGAAACCGGGGTTGACGGCCCAGCTTCCTTCACTTCGTGACCACGCTCATCATGCATCGCCTTGATCTTACCGCTGTGACGACCTGCCAGTACGTAATCCCCAATTTTCAGGGTTCCACCCTGAACCAGGATCGTTGCAACATATCCACGACCGCGGTCAAGATACGCTTCTACGACTGTACCATTAGATAATTTATCCGGGTTCGCTTTCAGGTCTAATAATTCAGCCTCCAGAAGTACTTTTTCAAGCAGTTCTTTCACACCGTTACCGGTTTTTGCCGAAATATCATGCGACTGAATCTTTCCTCCCCAATCTTCCACAAGAAGATTCATAGCAGCAAGCTTTTCCTTGATCTTTTCAGGATTCGCCGTTGGAAGATCAGATTTGTTGATCGCAAAAACGATCGGTACTCCAGCCGCCTGAGCGTGAGAAATAGCCTCTTTTGTTTGAGGCATTACGTCGTCATCTGCCGCAATAACAATAATTGCAATATCAGTAACCTGAGCACCACGGGCACGCATCGCCGTAAAGGCCTCGTGACCAGGAGTATCCAGGAAGGTTATTTTTTGTCCGCTTGAAAGCTGCACTCCGTACGCCCCGATGTGCTGAGTAATTCCACCACTTTCACCGGCGATCACATTTTCTTCACGAATGTAATCCAGCAAGGAAGTTTTACCGTGGTCAACGTGACCCATAACGGTAACGATCGGCGCTCTTGGCTTAAGATCTTCAGGATTTTCAACTACTTCTTCTTTTTCATCTTCTACATCAGCAGTAGTGAATTCTACCTCGTAGCCAAATTCTTCCGCAACAATACTTAAGGTTTCTGCATCCAGACGCTGGTTCATCGTTACCATCATCCCGAGAGACATACAGGCTGAGATCACCTTGGTCACCGGAACATCCATCATGGTAGCCACCTCACTTACTGTTACAAATTCGGTAACTTTAAGGATCTTTTCTTCAGATTCCTGCTTGGCATATTCCTGCTCGGAACGCTGACGGTGCTGATCCCTTTTCTCACGACGGTACTTCGCTCCTTTTCCTTTACTTGATTTACCCTGAAGTTTCTCAAGTGTTTCACGCACTTGTTTTTGTACTTCTTCTTCAGTAGGCTCCTCCTTGGTAATTGGTTTGGATCTTCTTTTTCCGCCTTTATTATTTCCGCGCTGGTTGTTATTACCACCCCCGCCTTTCACATCTTTACTGATGCGACGACGGCGTTTTTTGCGCTTGTCTTTCTTATCGTCTTCAGACTTTTTATCGTCTTTTTTCTTAGGTTTCTGAAACTGAGAGAGGTCAATTTTCTTACCGGTAAAGTTCGGCCCGTCGAGCTTAGTGTATTTGGTTTCAATACGATTAGACTCTTCAGCGGGCTTTTCTTCAACCTTTTCTTGTGCCTTTTCAGGCGCTTTCCCTTCTTTCTTTTCAGGCTTTTTATCTTCTTTCGGAGGTTCCGGTTTCTGGGCAGCAGGTTTTTCCGGTTTTGGCTCCTCCTTCACTTCGGCAGGCTTTTCTTCTTTCTGTTCTTTTGGCTCTTTCGGCTGTTTCGCTTCTTGTTTCACAGGCTCTTCCTGTTTAGCTTCCGGCTCTTCCACTTTTGGTTTCTGACCAGAATTTTTGTCAAGATCGATCTTTCCAACCGGCTTAAGACCTTCCAGTTTGGTACGGGAAGCTACGGGATCATCTTCCTTCTTCACCTCCTCAGCTTTACGCTTCTCTTCAATTTCCTTCCGCAACTCTTCTTTTTCCTTCTTGCGCTCCTCACCAACTTCTTTTGAAGCTACTTTTTTGCTCTTATCGGTTTGGAATTCATCAGAAAGCACCTCGTAGATTTCTCCCGAGATTTTTGTAGTAGGACGTGCGTCGATCTCATAGCCCTTGGAATTAAGATATTCCACTGCCCGGTCTAACGAGATATTGAACTCACGTAGAACTTTATTTAATCGCATTGTTTTTGCTTCTGCCATAAATTGCCCTCTAAATTAACCTCTTTTAAGTATTCTGAAATATTATTTTCTATTATTCTTCAAATTCTGCACGAAGTACTGCCATTACTTCACGCACAGTTTCCTCTTCAAGATCAGTTCGGCGTACCAGGTCTTCTACATCCTGCTCCAGAATACTCTTTGCAGTATCCAGACCAATTTTCGAAAATTCCACAATTACCCAGTCTTCGATCTCGTCAGCAAACTCTTTCAACTCTACATCTTCTTCTACTCCTTCACGGTACACATCGATCTCGTAACCGGTCAACTGCCCGGCAAGCCTGATGTTATGCCCTCCACGACCAATCGCCTTGGAAACCTCTTCCGGCTTTAACATCACCTCAGCAGTTTTTGCTTCTTCATCCAGTTTCATGGAAGTGATCTTCGCAGGACTCAAGGCCCTGGTGATGAATAACTGGTCATTATTGGTGAAATTGATCACATCGATGTTCTCATTTCCAAGCTCGCGAACGATACTATGGATACGTGAACCTTTCATTCCCACACAGGCTCCAACCGGATCGATACGATCGTCGTAAGAGTCTACTGCTACTTTCGCTTTTTCACCAGGAACGCGCACAACTTTCTTAATAGTAATAAGTCCATCAAAGACTTCCGGGATTTCCTGTTCGAATAGTTTCTCAAGGAAGGCCGGAGCCGTTCTGGACATAATAATGGTTGGCTTGTTACCTTTTAATTCGACGCTTTCTATGATTCCCCTTACATTTTCTCCTTTTCGGAAGAAATCTGAAGGAATCTGGCGGTCTTTTGGAAGCACGATCTCATTTCCTTCATCATCTAAAAGAATGATCGCTCTGTGCCTGATATGATGAACTTCTGCAGTATAAATCTCTCCTTCAAGTTCTTTAAACTGCTTGTAAATATTCGTGTTGTCATGCTCGTGGATCTTGGATATCAGGTTCTGGCGCAGCGCAAGAATCGCACGCCTTCCAAGATCGACCAGCTTTACTTCTTCAGAAACATCTTCACCCACTTCAAAATCGGGCTCGATCTTTCTTGCCTGAGTCAGGGAAATTTCCCTGTTAGGATCCTCCACTTCACCATCTGCCACTACGATCCTGTTTCTCCAAATCTCAAGGTCACCCTTATCTGGGTTTACAATAATATCAAAATTATCGTCTTCTCCATACTTTTTCTTTAAAGCATTTCTAAAAACATCCTCAAGAATCGCCATCAGCGTTACCCGATCTATTAATTTATCATCCTTAAACTCAGAGAATGACTCAATCAACGCGATATTTTCCATATCAATTTGTGATTAAAATGTTATTTTAACTTTTGCTTCCAGAATATCAGAATAAGGCAATACAACCTCCTTCTGCACCGTGATCTTCCCTTTACCTACCGGCTTGGGCTCCCTGGCTTTCCAGGATAATTTGATCTGTTCATCATTAGCCTCGTCAAGTGTACCCTCATATTTTTCCTGAGCGGTCGTGACTTTTAATTTGCGGCCTATATTCTTTTTATACTGCCTCGCCATGGAAAGAGGTTCCGACACCCCGGCAGAGGTTACTTCGAGAGAAAAATCTTCTTCATCCCTGTCCAGATTGTGCTCTATGGCTCTACTTACCATGATGCAATCGTTCACAGAAACTCCTTCATCCCCATCCAACACCAGCTTGATATTGTTATTGTCGTTCACATCAAGGCTGATTAAAAATAAGGATTTATTCTCTTCAAATACCTTTTCCGCAAGTTTTTCTACTTTCTCCTTCAGCATAACCTTATAAAAAGAGGGGACATCTGTCCCCTCGCTGTACTATTTTTAGTTTCAACGATGCAAATATAATAATTATTTCCGGAGTATAAAACGGTGATTACAAATGAAATATTCTTCGTAAATTTAAGATAAGATCCCTTGTCATGAAAAACATTTTAGTTCCAACCGATTTCAGCCCTCAGGCCGAAAATGCTTTGCGCGTGGCTGCACAACTTGCGCGCAAACACCAGAGTGAAATTTACCTGCTTCACATGCTTGAACTTCCCATGCAGCTTATAGATCCTATCCAGGGTGAAAGTCATAACCTGCCGGAAGCTCTTTTCTTTATGAAACTCGCCCACCAGCACTTTGCAAAAATTATGGCCAAACCATTCCTGAATGGCATCAAAGTGCATGAAACCGTTGAATTTCATCGCGCTTTTGACGGAATCATGGACATCAGCCAGGAGAAAAACTGTGACCTTATTGTTATGGGTTCTCACGGTATTAGTGGTCTTCGCGAAATGTTCATCGGCTCCAACACCGAGAAAGTAGTGAGATATTCTGAAATTCCTGTGCTGGTTATCAAGAATGACATTCCGGAATTTAAGGTTGAGAATTTCATTTTTGCGACCGATGCCAATCCTGAAAACGTTCACACACTTTTTAAAGCCGAAGAATTCGCTAAAACCATTCAAGCGAAACTGCATCTCCTATTCGTGAATACCCCCAATAATTTCCTCACCAGTGAAAATGCCCTGGAAAACCTGAAAGATTTCACCAGTCGCAGCAAACACCCGCATGAAATTCATATATATAATGACGTGAGCGTGGAAAAAGGTATTCTGAATTTTGCCGCGCGCATGGATGCCGGACTTATTGGGATCAGTACGCATGGCCGGAAAGGCCTTGCGCATTTCTTCAATGGCAGCATTAGTGAAGATCTGGTCAACCACGCCAACCGGCCAGTGGTCACTTTCAAGATCTAAAGAAAGGTTTTTAACGCACCGTTTTTAATACAGGTCCAGAGATAGTTCCAGAAAGATTTGGAACGATCGCGCTGTACCTCGATCGATTTATAATCGGCTTTTTCACTAAGAGCCTTATTCTTTACGATCAGGTTCGCAAGTGCTGAAACGATCTTATTCTTTTCGCTTCCGTCTTTTTTCAGGACTTCCACTTTAAAATCCTCGTAGGCTACTTTCATATTGCCCTGTGCCTGATACGCGTTCCCGGCAAAATAATAGTTCATACTCTGTATCACTCCTTCAGCTTTCACATTCATGGCAGGTTCCAGGAAATTATTAATCTGGCTGGCCTGCAAATCGTTCATACTGCCTGAAACCTCAAATCGGTCACTTTTATCAGCAATATTAAACTTCAGATCCATACTTACCGGGGCCTGCTTCATGAGGTTAGCATGTGCAATCACATGAGTCTCCGGAAAAGCTTTTCGACCCATACCGATATTGCTCAAATGATAGATCGTTCCGTTTAGACCGGAAAATTCTACCAGACCCGGTTCGCGGCCCTGCCGTACTTTTTCCTCATACCGAAGATATACATGAGAAACCCTGACACTGTCGATTCCCAGTTTAATCGGTAGTTCCCTGATCGTTTTACTGTACATTGGTTTTATACTGGGATCATCTGGTTGTAATTTATCCCGATAAATCCGAAAATCTCCGCCGCGTATCTCGGTGAAGGAATTGGTAATCTCCATCGTATCTTTATCTACATTCCAGTTGAAATTGTTCAACCTGATCGTGTCAATTTTCAGGTTATAGCGATCTTTTTCCACCCTGATGGTCTTTTGATGCTCGGCACGGGAATACTTCGGAATAATGCGGAAATCAGTGGTAAGAATATCAAAATTATCCATTTCAAAAGTGGAAGCGGTCATCGTGTGGCGGTCGTCCAGATCATAAAATAAGCTGTCACAGTACATCCTGATGAGTTCATAATCAAAAGGCACCGATTCCTTGACAGTTCTGGCGTTGATATGCACATTTTCCATCCGAAGCTTTTTCAGCGAAGTAAATAAACGATGCTGGCTACTGTCCTTTTCAAAAATCTCAAAACTACCACCGATTATCTTGACCCTCTTCAGCAACACCTCATTTTTAAATTCGGTTTCCTTTTCGGGTTTCTTCGGAATTGTATCAGATTGGTCGTCAGGAGGAAGGTTATATATTTTGATGACGGGATTGGAAATATTCAGATCTCCAATGATCAGGTTCTTTTTGGTTAGATAGTCCCAAAGATGGATATTATCTATTTCAATCGTATCTACCTTCAGTACTTTTCCCTTAAAGCGGAATTCCGGTTGAAAAATTTCGGCTTTCCTATTAAGCACCTTGACGTCTACTTTCTCAAAAGATGCATTGACCTTTTTCAAACTGGTCTCCAGCGAAGCCCTGATTTTCTTTTCCGCATAGTTATTGAAAACCAGAAAACCTATTGCCAGAAGGCCAATAAAAACCAGTGCGCCAATCGCAAATTTTAAAGATTTCTTCAAGGAAAATACGTGTTGATGAAGGCTTCAATTTACAATTAAGCCAGTACCTGTGATCATCGTTTAAGATTATTTAACTTAAATGATTGTAATACAGTAGACAGCAAAGTTAAATTTTCGTCAAACTTCCATTTTGCTGTTTTAACCAATGTTCTTCTACACTATATTTGCATCAAACACAACAGGGAAATGTTTTTCAAATTTGGACTTAAAATATTATTCATCGCGGTAGAGCTTTTCTTAGGTTTCTACAGCCTGGTGATTAGTGATAGCCTGATGATGAAATTCTTTTTCTTCGTGGTGACGGCAGCGATCATTGCTTTCATCATGATCAAGATGATCAATAAAGTACTTCCGCAGGACAAAGACTTTGTTTCTTTTGACCTGGATCAGGAAGAATAAATTTCAATAAAACAAACAAACAGAATCCGTTGACAACTTCAACGGATTTTTTTTTAAATTTTCCACATGCGCCTTGTTTGCCTTTCAGACACTCACAACCTCCACGAGAATCTGGTGATTCCGGAAGGCGATGTGTTAATCCATGCCGGCGATTGCACCGACGGGGGAACCGAACGGGAAACCCGGCATTTCCTGGACTGGTTTACGGCTCAACCCCATCCTGTAAAAATTTTGGTTCCGGGAAATCATGATTTCTATTTTGAAAAGGAGATGATCTCTGGTCACCCGGATCTTTATTTACTGATCGATGAAGAGCTTGTTATTAATAAAGTGAAATTTTGGGGATCACCTTATATACCCGGTCAGGAAAACTGGGCTTTTACCAAAGAAAGAGGTAAAGCCATCAGGCAGCACTGGAACCAAATCCCGCCTGATACTGATGTGCTGATCACCCATACTCCCGCTTATGGCATTCTGGATGAAATTAGAAGTGGCAGTAAATTGGGTTGTGAAGAACTGGTGTATCGCATCGGGCAGATCAAACCAGCCTATCATCTTTTCGGGCATATTCATCATGCCGCCGGAAGTGCTTTTTTACAGGGCACCCGGCATTTCAACCTTTCCATTCTGGATGAAAGATTTAGAATAATGCATTCTCCTAGGGTCATAAATGTGGATTTCGCAAAATAATTCTTAACTGCAGTTTTCGGAAGTTAAAAAATTATTAATCAGAGAAGTATTACATTTTTTTTAACATCATTTAAGCCTTCGCATAGTAATTTAGCCCTCGATGATAATGACGAAAATAAGACCTATGAGCATAACTACCACCCCGGAGATTCTAGATGAAGTCAAGAATCTTATTTCTTACAGCGTTGCCCATTTGGATAGAGAAAATTCTAATTTCCAAACAATGCACCGTGCGATCATCAAAAAATATTTTGAAGCCAAGCACGTGAATATTGATTATCAAAACCAATCCATAGACTTGAAACTTCCTGTTGGAGGTAAAAAATATACCGCAATTACTTTTGAATGCCAGGATCTAGAAAGATTTTTAAGATCCTGCCTGAAAAAGGACGAAAAAAGCCTTTATTTCTATCAAAATTTGCTGGTACATTATAATGTGATTTCAGCCGCATAAGACTTATTTCACCAATTGTTCAAAGCCACGGTCCCTACGCCGGGCTTTTTTTATGCTTTATTTTCAGCAACCTCTTTCAACTTTGAAATCGTAATAGGTTTGGTGATAAAACCTTTTAAGGCTGGGAACATTTTAGCTTTCTCCCGGTCACTTTCAGCAATCGAGGAAGAAACGATATAAATACTGGTCTGCTGAAAAATAGCCGGCTGATTCTCGCTAATTTCGCGCAATAGCTGCCAGCCGTCCATCTGCGGCATATTGATATCCAGAAGAACGATCTCGGTTAGTGAACCTTCATTTTTCAGATAATCCAAGGCCTGGATAGATTGAGTAAAGTATTTCGCTTCTGAAAAAGATCCCGAGCGCTCCACCATTTTCGATACGATCTTCTGGTAGATTTCGTCATCGTCTATAATGCAAACCGATTTTTTCATTTAAAAAATACTTTAAAACAGGTGCCTTCCCCGAGTGTACTTTCCACTCCTACCTCACCGCCCATCGCGTTTACCTGGTTTTTAGTGATGAACAGTCCAACACCACGGCTGTCCTTCCGATCGGTAAAAGTTTTATAAAGACCGAAAACTTTGTCCTTATGCTTTTCCAGGTCAATCCCAATCCCGTTATCGCAAACCTTCAGCACCCAGCGATCTTTTTCCTTTTCCGCGGAAATATGAACTTCCGGAATTGTATCTGGCCTGCTATACCGAAGAGCATTCGTGATAAAATTCAGCAAAATGCTTTCCATATAAGCCGGGTTGAAAATCACCTTCATATTTTCCGGCACCTCATTGATGATCTTAGCATTCATCGATTCGATCTGCAAACTCAAGACCGCCAGGGCTTTTTCCGTATATTCCCGAACCTGTATCTCTTCTGCTTTGATCTCCAGATTGGTGTTAATGGAAACCACCTCGTTAAGATCTACCAGCGTCTGATTCAAACTTGCCGAAACGTCCCGAAGTAAATTGATATAATTTTGTCTTTCTTCCTGGTCGTCTTCCAGGTCATATAACTCTAAAATAGACTCAAAATTGCTGGAATGGGAGCGCAGGTTATGAGAAACAATGTAGGCAAAGTTCAGCAGCCTTTTATTCTGCTCCATGACAAAATCGTAGGATTTCATCAGGTTGAGTTCCGCCTCCTTCTTTCCAGAAATATCGCGAAGGTTCACGACGTAGCCATTGATATTCTTTTCGTGCAGCATGTTCGTGAGCGTCGCGCTCATCCAAATGTAATGCCCCTGCTGCGCCTTGAAACGCATAATGATCTCTGAAAAAGGAACCCCTTCAGCATAATAAGATTCTTCTAATTTCTTGAGCATTACCGATCGTTCCACCGGGTGAATAAAAGATAGGATTTCATTTCCGAAAGTTTCCAGCTGGTCGTAACCCGTCACTTTTTTCAGGGAAGGTGAATGATAGACCACCTCGCCACGCCTGTTGATAATCAGGATAATCTCATTGGTATTTTCTACCAGCGAACGGAAGCGTTTCTCGTTTTCCTCTAATTTCTCCTTAGCCTTTACCTGGGCAGAAATGTCTTCAATCAGCGCAATATGTGAAGTAGCCGGTTCTCCCGGGGGCCAAAGCGGAGAGACATTCAGCTTGATCCAGATGGTCTTTCCATCTTTTCGTTTCAACCGCTTCTGAAGACTGTATTCCCGAAGTTGATTTTCCCGAAGCTTAGACATGAGCTGCGTATTATCAGTAATATCCTCAGGATGAGAAACCATGCGATAATCCATTTGCTGAAGCTCCTCGTTCGTATACCCCAGCAATTCCTGGAAACGTTTATTGGTTTCCAGTATCATTCCGGTGGTGGAATCTACCCGCACCATCCCGATGGCAGCCTGATTAAAAATGGTTCTAAAACGCAGTTCGCTTGCCGCGAGTTCCCCACTTTTCTTCCGAACCTGTTCTTCCAGTACCTGCGGCTGCTTCATGAATCGGTAAACCAAAAAAGCAAAAGCCAGCCCCAGCAGCAACACTAAAACCGAAACCGGCAACAGGCTATAAAAAATGTGATTTGGCTTATCCGGGACGATATATATTTTCCAATCTCCCTCGGGAAGAGTGACTTCTTCTGAATAGGAATGGTCGAGTTGGATAGAATCTAACAGAAAATCTTCTTCCCCGGTTTCCGGATTGACCTTGGCAAATTGAAATTTATAGTCTCCCGCTGAAAACTGTTCAATACCTGACGTCTCCAGGATCTTGTTAAAGTCGATTAAAACCGCGGTGAAACCCCAAAACTGATCTTTGATAAAAACCGGGAGTCGGCCAATAACGCTATAACCACCCTGGCGCAATTCAACAGGACCTGCAAAGAACATCTTCTTTTCTTCAATGGCGATCTGCGCTTCTGCGTTGCGGGTACTATCGGCCAGAATATTGTAACCGATTGCCGCCTTGTTCTGTTCGTAAGGATAAACCTGGTCTATGATTCCGCCCGGAACGGTTTCGATCCCATCGATATTGGAATTCTGATCTACGAGCTGGGAAGCGATATGATCAAAATCCTCGATCTCTCCATCTTCATTGATCTGAAGTGCCAGTGAAAGGGCTGCGGAATAACTGTATTTCAAAGACTGCTCAATGTTCTGCTCCACCACGTTAATGATTCCGGACATTTCGCGCTGGCGGGTTTCGATCATTATCTGGTATCGCTGCCAGAGAATGATAAAACCTATGATTACGACCAGTAAAAAAGTGAAAGCGCCAGCGAGCAGCGGTTTACTCCAAACCTTTTGAGAAGGGTTATTAACTATTTGTCTCCGTTCCATTGCGGGGCTGGCATTTTAATAACGGGAGATGAACCTCGATTCGAGCGGCAAATATATATAAAAGACTGATAACTTGTATTTTAATTATTGGAAATAAAAAAACCCGGCGAATGGCCGGGGGAATAGAATATTTTATTTTTATAAAAATTAGAATTGCTTAGAAATACTTAATCCTGTTCCGAATATTGGATTTGATACATTAGAAAATTCTGCTCCTAATTGAAGATCAAAATCTACAAAGCTTTGGAGTAACTTGATTTCATAATTGCCATAAAATTCCTTTCTTTTTGGATTGTAAGGTCTGAAATAAGCTCCTTCCTTAAAAACATATGAGACCGATAACTGATGAGGCTTACCTTGTATCTCTCCACCAAATGCCAAATGATACGCCGCAAATTTATTCCCGCCAACCAATTCATTATTGTAATCATAATCAAAAAATGGCACTCCTATTATTCTCCTTTTATAAGTCCAGCCATTCTTGTACATTGAAAAGCTATTGAAATAAAAATCATGTTCATGTGGCGCGCTGCTGCCGTCACTCTGATCTCTTGTATAATAAAACTCAAAAATTGCAGAATTTATTAATGAAGATGATACATCTTCTTCATAAAACAATCCATACCGACCATCGGGAAAATTGGCATACCGACTACCAGTACCATCTTCAAAGAAATGATTGTAGATAAATTGAAGTTTATAATTTGAGAATTTCTTTGTCACATATAGTTCATAAGTTCCGGAATGAGCTCCAATAACATTTTGTTGGTCTGGCTCTGCCGAATTATCGCCTCCTTCTCTACCTGTAATAATCTTCAAGTAATCTACAAATCCCTCAGGTTGTTTACCCCATTTTGGGGAAATGCCACCCCATATAGCATAGTGTGAGATCCCTCCTTTTATTTTGAAGGAAGTGGACGGATTATAGATCAAGAACAAACTTTTTGAGTGCAGCCTGGCACCCTTAACAAAACGATCATTCCCCATGAAATATTCAGCCCAGCTTATCTCTATACCTAATTTTTTATTCTGGTTGAAAAACAAAGGTCTTGATGTGCTTAATTCAATGCCGGGGAGCGGCCTTGCATTCATTGACCAGGCAAAGTTCTCATTCGTTGCACTTAAGCCTCTATAAAGTTCCTCTCTTTGCTTTCTACCCGCAATGACCTGCAACCATTTCCAATCAAATTCTGCGTATAATTCATCAATAGCTATTTCGTCTGAAAATTGATCATCGTATAACAATCCTCCACCAACTTCCAGAGAACTAATTTCAGAAAAATCATAGTTCAATTTAGCTGAAACCAGTCCTGAAAAATCAGTAGAATCTGAAATTCGGCCTCGCTGATTACTGTAAAACCAGAACGGTAGCTTTTTGGAATTACTATAAAAGCCATTCCCAGAGACTTTTCCTGAAAATTCAACCTGAGCAGAAGACTGCAACCCAATTGTAAAGAATATTAATAAAACAAATACTTTTTTCATATCAAAAAAATACCCTGAAGTTTCCTTCAGGGTTTAAATTTTATAACAGTATACTTAAACCGCTGCCGCCTTATTTTGCAGCCATTTAATAAAAGATTTTTTCTCCTCGCCATAAGTATAACCATACTTATTTCCATAACCGAAATTACTCCATTTCACATCATTTAGCACAAAACTAAGATCATGGAATTTTCCATCATTATTGGAATCTACTGCAAACTGAATAAGCTTTTTGGCAGTATGCCCTGCTCTTACCACATATAACGTAAGATCTGCATATTTATTTATTAAAAATGTATCTGTAACAAGTAAAGATGGAGCAGTATCGACTATCACGTAATCATACATCTTTTCAAGGTCTTTAAACATCTCCTCCGTTTTCTTTCTTCTCCATAATTCTGATGGATTAGGCGGAATCGTTCCGGAAGGTAAGATCTCAAGATTATCATTTTCATAACTAGACTCACGAATCAATCCGTTCAGCTTCAATTCATCATTTGCTAAATAGTCGCTTACCCCCGCATGTTGCCTGGCATCCTTTTCAAATCGTTGTAGCTGCGGATTTCTTAAGTCAGCTCCCACCAAAAGAACTTTTTTTCCGGTATTTGCCAAAGTGGCGGCGAGGTTAAACGAAACTAACGTCTTACCCTCACCTTTGATCGTAGAAGTAACGAAAATAGTGTTACCACGGTCTTTATCTGCCTTTGTTATAATAAGATATTGCAGGTTGGTATGTAAGATTCGGAATGCCTCGGCAAGAATGCTTCGGTCATTCTTCATGATCATCTCACTTTCTTTTTTATTCACTCGTGGAATTTCACCAACCACGGGTATTTCTTTCGCCGCTTTTTCCAGATCCTCTCTGCTTTTCACCTTATTGCTTAAAAGATGTTTTAGGTAGATCACCAAAAACGGAATCAGTAATCCAATAATTAAAGCTGCTAACAAAATGATCTTTGGCTTCGGAGAAATCGGAACAACCGAGCTATAGGCCCTATCAACGATTTTAGCTTTTGGAGCTGTTACAGCAAGACTTAAAGAATTCTCTTCTCTCTTCTGAAGAAGAAATAAATAAAGGGATTCCTTAATATTTTGCTGACGTTCGATACCTCGGTATTGCCTTTCTTTTGAAGGAACTGCTGCAATCCTGGAGTTGATTACAGAACCTTGCCTGTCTAATTCATTTTTTGAAACTCTTAGATTTGAACGCAGCCTTTCAAAACTTTCTAAAACGTTAGACCTTATCTGGCTAATCTGGCTGTTCAATCTTTGGACAACCGGGTTTTTCTCGGTGGAACCTGAGAGAATCCTATTTCTTTCCAGAACCAGCTCATTATAATTCTGAATACTTGTATTCACCGCCTGATCTTCAATTCCCAGATTTGCCGGAAGCAGATCTGCGCGCTCGTCACTTTTCAAATACTCGAGCATGGTATTTGCCAGTTCCAGCTGAGTTTCAATTTCCTGTTGGCGTTTGTTAAAATCACTGGCATTTTCGATGAACATTTCCGATTCCGCCTCAATATCTGTAAGCCGATTAGTTTCTTTGAATTCCTCTTTGTCAGTTTCAATGGAATCCAATTCGGTATTGATAATCTGCAAGCGTTCGTCAATAAAATCTGCCGTATTTCTGGCAACCAAATTTTTATCCTCAATGGCTTCGCGGTTGTATTCGAAAACCAGTTGATCCAAGATATCCTGTGCTTTTGCTTTTACCGAATCATCCATACCTAATTCGATCAGGCTGGAATTCTTATCGGTCAAATTAATCTGAAGCTTTGAACGATAATTGGAAACAACCGATTCCAAGTTCGAAAATTTGACAATGGTATTTGGTATACCATCTTCAGGTATTTCAAATTCTGGATTTTCAATTACAAGGGCATCCGCAAAAGGCAATTCTATTGGCTGACCTGGTTTTCCTTTGAATTTTTCTTCCGTTTCGGAATTGATCAATTCTACGGAATTATCAGTTAGTATAATTCTATAGGTATTCGCAGATTCCTTTGAATAAGTTGATAATATCTTCTCATCAAGGTTTAAAACCTGGACATAATAAGGTGTATTTCGATATAACTCAGGGCTTTTAATAGCATCTTCATCATAGTAAGTGACATTCAGATTTAAAGCTTTCACCACGTTCGTCATCATTCGCTTAGACTTCAGAATTCCAATTTCATTTTCAATGGAATTGGTTCCCATTCCGCCTAATAAACCAAGGTCTGCAAAAGCAGCCATTTCCGAAGAAGGAGATTTGCTTTCTTCATCCTTGATAATAATACTCGCAATCGTGTGATAACTTGGAGTAGTTACTTTTAAATAAATGAAAGCGAGAATCACACAAGCAATGACTCCAAACACGAACCAAGGCCAGTGCTTTGAATATTTTTCTAATTCTTCCCGGAGATCAATTTGTTCTTCCTGAACAGGTCTGTTTGGATAATTTTGTTGCGCCATAATTATCTAGTTAAAAGTACTGCCAGTGAAACGAGCACTGACGCTATGGAAATATAAACTGAGGCATTTCTATTATAACTTGCAGACTGCACCTGTGCCCCATTCGGCTCCACATACACTACATCGTTTTGCTGCAAATAATAAAAGGGAGACTCTAAAACATAAGGATCGGTCAGGTCTAAATAAGCATGAGTCTTTTGCCCGTTTTGTTCCCGAACCACCAACACATTCTTGCGTTTACCATAAATAGTCAGGTCACCTGCAAGTCCTAAAGCTTTAGGCAAACTTAAATATTCATCACGTATTTCGAATGTGCCAGGACGATTGACTTCTCCTAAAACACTCACCTGGAAGTTCACGATTCTCACATTCACAATCGGGTCCTGAACATAATCACTTATTTTATCAGATAAAAGATCTGCCAGTTCCTTACGGTTCAAATCAATGGCTTTTATGCTTCCTAAAACCGGAAATCGAATCGTTCCGTCATTATTCACCAGGTACGTTTGTAATTGCTGTCTTCCGGTCACGCCAAGATCCATCGTGCTTCCTGATTGAGGCATCCCGACAACTGGTAAATTGAATGGCATAGCCGCCGCCTGCTCCGGCGCAGACACCGTTATAGTCAATAAATCATTAGGTTTGATTTTCAGACCTTTACTAATATTTTCAGATAGTTGCTGATCTGCCCTTTCCAGACCCTGGAAATAAACTACTTCCTTACGTGATACACAAGAGGTAAGGAAACTGCATACTAAAATAATCGATAAAATATTTCTTATCGAAACTCCAATTTTCATTCTCATTAAATTTTTGCGAAGATAGAATTATTAATTCGTTAAAAAAATGTGAAAACCTAATAAGCTTTTTCTTCACCTCCCAATGCATTAGTAACGGTACGAGTTATAATCTGAATATCCAGCAACGGAGACCATTTTTCTAAATAAAATATATCTAACCTTGTTCGATTAATAATATCTCGTTCCTCAATAATTTCTCCCCTATAACCCTTAATCTGTGCCAGGCCGGTTATTCCAGGTTTTGCATAGTGTCTAACTAAGTATTTGTCTACAGAAGTTTCATATTGGAAAGTATGAGCTTGCATATGCGGCCTTGGACCTACAACGCTCATATTTCCCATTAAAACATTAAAAAATTGCGGCAATTCATCTATACTAGTCCTTCGAATAAATGCCCCAATTCTAGTAACTCTAGAATCCCCTTTTAAAGCCATTTGTTCATGTGCCTGAGAATTTACCGCCATGGATCGAAACTTCAGACAATTAAATTCCTTTTTATTTACACCATGACGCTTTTGCCTAAAAAATAAAGGTCCTTTTGATTCAGCTTTAATTAAAATATATAATATCGGAGTTAACCAAGAAAGGATAAAAAGAATCACGACTCCCGAAAAAATAACGTCAAAAATTCGTTTACCATAAACCGCATAAGGGGTTTCCAAAGGCGACTTGCGCAAATTAAGAATCGGTATTTTATTAAAAAGCTCCACATCCATTGCCCTAGTAAAGATTTCCTTATTATCTGGAATTATCTTAATCTTCTTTAAATTATTGTCTGCAAAGGTTATCAAATCATTTAATTGTTGCTTACTTAATCTTGAGGCCAAACAATATATTTCATCAACACCATTTTCTAATATATACTGATAGGAGTGAGCAACCTTTCCATGATACGTTTGACTTGCAGAACTATTCTCATCGAAATAGCCTAAATAACGATATCCCAGTTCGGGCTCATCAAAAATCTGCCTTATTTTTTTTAAGTTTCGGTCACGGCCTATTACAATTACTCTCGCCGAATTCCCACCAAGAATCCTCCATTTATTTCTGATATAGAAAAACAGAATTCTATATATCAATAGGAAAAAGAACAGCCAACTTAATATGTAAGCCTGATTTAAAATTTGAAAATGAAAATTTTTAAATGCGAAAATTGTAAAATAACCCAGACAGAATAATAGAAACACCTGAATAAACCGATGGAAGTTTTCGAAGAAACGCTCTTTCCGGGATGTGGGATAAAAATCCATAAATATACATACCAAAACCCAGAAACCTAGATAAGCACTAATGGTTTTCCAACCGATAAGATGTGATGGCAAAAAGTAATTTAAAGTAAAATGAATGATCGCTAAATGTACTACAATAGAGATCGGAATGATAAGATCAGATCTTTTCATAACGAAAGTTGATTTGGGTGGTTAAAAATCAGTTTGAATAAAATAATTGAACTATTGTAGGGATAGTTAGGAGGCAATAAGCCTTGGAATAAGATATTGTGGGATCTTTCTTACTATTTTGCAGGCCAGAGTAAATTTACCCCTTAAGCCATGTTTCTTTATTATCTTAAGGTCTTCGGAAGATTTTTTCTTTTGAAGACTGGCAGTGGTACTTTTCCCTCCCAGTCTCATCTTCACCACCCACTCATCAAGAAAAACCTTTTTGATTTGATCATTTTTGAACCAGCGGAGCGAAATATCATAATCGCTTGCTATGGAGTATCTAAGATTATATAATCCAAATTTTTCAAAAACCTCTTTTTTAACATAAATAGTAGTGTGAAGGGGAATCCAACCGAAATTTAAATACTTGGGTTTATAGTCCTTTGAGGGATATAACCGCTTTATTTTAGAAATATCCTCCTTGTCCACATATTTCCCTTTGGCATAAACAAGATCAGCATCAGTTCTATTAAAAGTTTCAGCTATTTTTTCAAGCGTATCTTTTTTATAATAAAGATCATCCGAATGAAGGATCCCGATCACATCACCTGTACACTTCTGAATTCCTTTATTGAGAGCATCATAAAGACCATTATCCATTTCAGAAACGAAATAACCCAGATCATCTTTATAATTTTCAATAATTTCAAGAGTGCCATCGGTTGAACCCCCATCGATCAAAACATGCTCAACATTTGCATAGGATTGAAACCGCATCGACTCGATACACTGGGCTATGGAATCCTTGTTATTAAAGACAATGGTAATAATTGATAATTTCACAAGGGCTTAGATATTATATGTAGTTTTGATAAAATCGATAATGGCTTTACGGTCATTTTTGAATTTAAGATTTAATTCAAAGATCTTGGCATCCACTAAAAAACGATACCAGAATCCCTGTAGTAAGTGCCATACAAAGCCCTGTTTTCCATCAAGAAAACCTAATTTAAAGAAATACCTATAGATAAAATAAACAAAAGGGCGAAGGAAAAGAGGTAAATTTAAATACCTTAATTTCAACCATCTTTTTTTCTGTTCCGTGGTACCGAAAAAATTGGGCTTTAGTTCATTCTTAGAAAAGATTTCATATTTGGTATCCAATAGATCGATCATTTCCCGGGTAGCATAAGAATTATGTTTCGCTGTCCACCAAGTGAGATCGTTCAAATTTTCATCTACCTGTACAATATCAATCCGTTCGGTTTTTCCAGAATCCAATATAATGTGCTCATCCATCCATCTGGCTTCGCACTTTCCGGAACCGTGTCTCCATATTTTCAAATGCCATACAGGATACCAGCCTCCATACATTAAAGGTTTTTCTAAAAAAACTACTTTACGTTTTATGTATAAGCCAGTGATTTCTGGTGACAGTTTTGCTAAATAATTAGATATCGAGAATCCCAGAGGCTCAATGTATTCATCTGCATCAATTCTCCATACCCATTCAGAACTTATTTCGCAGTTCTTAAGAGCCCAGTTAAATTGGGTAGCATAATTAACCCAGGAGTTTTGATACACCTTAGCCCCCATATCTTTTGCGATCTGGACTGTATTATCACTACTGTAAGAATCCACCACAATAATTTCATCAGCAATTCCTTTTAAAGATTTAATGCATCTCTTAAGATGCTTTTCTTCGTTAAAGGTTAATATTATAACTGAAATAGAAGACCTCACTACTTCTAGGTAATTACTCTTTTTTTAATGAATTTGGCAGGATTACCTCCAATGACATCGAATTTTTCGGTGCTTTTTATAACATTTGAGTTTGCCGCCACGACGGTAAACTCCTTTAAATGAACCCCAGGAAGAATATAACACCCGGTCGAAACCCAAGTCCCAGAATCTATTTTAATTGGTTTAGTTGTTTGGTAAAAATTTGGATGAGAAATATCATGTGATCCAGTAATAAGGTAAGAATCCTTACCAATAGTACACTTTTCACCTATACTAATTTTATCTAGACAATATGCCCATGAGTTTTCACCTAGACTAGAAAGATTGCCGATTTCCAAATTCCACGGATGTTCAATGTTAGATTTTCGGTTTATGAAAGCTCCTGAATGAACTTTTGCTCCGAATAATTGCAGCAAGATAATTCTAGGACTACGAATTTGATTAGGGATAATTCTAAATAAAGTCCGATTAGTAAATCTCCAAAAATAAACTTTGAGTTTCACCAATAAAGAGTAAGGAGTAGTTTGAACAGGTTGAAAGTCATTAATGTTCATGTACAATTCGTTCTTTTAAAAATTTCGCGGGATTACCACCAACAACTGTCCAGGGTGCAATATCTTTAAATACCGCAGACCTTGCCCCCACAATAGCACCTTCCCCGATTCTAGTATTGTTCATTATAAAACTTTCCGCAGCTACCCATGCAAAATCTTCTATTTCAATTTTCCCTGAAATAAATGGTGTGTTTATTGAATCAATTTTGTGAGTGGCACTACATAAGTAACTTCGTTGAGAGATTGTAACCTTATTTCCAATTAAAGTTAAACCGATATGCAATTTGACTTCGGGTCCAATAGCTGATTCTTTACCAACTTTCAAATTCTTTGGTGATGGAATATATGCAGATGCATGGATAATGGATCCTTTTCCAATTTTAGCTCCAAATAATTTCAACAAAAATGCTCTCCACAAATTGAAAATTGGCAGGGAAAAGGGCTTAAAAAGAAACAAACTCACCAATCGCCAAATCAATCTATAGAACTTATCCGATCTCGGAATTGTATCCACATATGTTGGTATTTCCTTTTCCATCAAAGCTCCTGCAGTTCCCTTAAAAGCACTTCTGATTGTTTTTCGGCATTGAAAAGTCTCTGAAAACCAGTTTGAGCATTAGCGCCAGCTGCCTCAATTTGCTCTTTCGGTTTTAAAGTAAATTCCTTTAAAGAATTATAAATTGATGCTGCCGTAAGGTCTTTGAAAAACCAACCGCCCTTTATCTCTGAAATTTCCCTCCAAATATTCACGTTTTTAGAGATTAACACCGGTTTCCCGCAGGCCATAGCTTCAACTACCGCGATCCCGAAATTTTCCTGGTGACTCGGAAGAATAAAAGTCTCACAATTATACAATGCGCCCCATTTTTCCTCCCCGACCAACATTCCCGGAAAATGTATCTTGGAATGACCTCCAGCAATTTTCTGAATTTCTTTGGCATAACTTGAATTCAGCGGCCCGGCAATAACGAGGTCCGGAATTGAGCTATTTTCTTGCACACTTTCCTTATAAGCTTTTATTAGCAAGTCAACTCCCTTTTTAGGATGAATACGGCTTAAAAAAAGCCAATAGTTATTTTGGAGGTTGGGCAACCTCTTCCCAAAAGCTATTGAAAATTCCTCCCGGAATTTTGGAGGCTTCTGGATGCCATAACCCACGTTGATCTCCCTTTTGGGTTCGTAACCTTTGAAGGTGGTCCTTGCTAGCTTTAATTCCTCCTCACAGGTAAAAAAAATGGCATCGGCATTATTAATAGCTTTCTTCTCCGTAAATCTCCAAACAACTTCATTCCGTATTGCCTTAATTCTTCGGTCTTCGGCCTTTTGAAAATACGGATCAAGCATTCCGTGAGGCATAGAGGCTACCTTTGGGATACTTTCCCCTTTAGCTCTTAATTTTTCAATAGCTTTATATACCCCATAATTTGGAAACTGCCATAATCCGTGCACAATTACATGACTGTAATTACCTAGGTTCTGAACTAACCAATTCACTAGCCTTGGATGATATTGATATCCTGTCTTTCCAATACCAAGTTTATAGATCTTAAAATTATCTTTAGTGGGATAATCCAAGCTTGGATCATCAAGACACACTACTTCATTACTTACATTCATCGCCTCCAAATAAGGAAGACTATTACGAATACCCTGGCAAGGACCTCCTGATCTGGGGTCCATCGATGTTATTACTCTTAAAAGCTTCATTTTACCACGTATCTATCTCCGAATACAGTTTTGTTCAAACTGTCAGGCAGCAGATTTAAAAAATGTTGGAAAAGAAAGTAAATACTGGCATTAACCAATCCATAATGTCTTTTTCGGAAATGAAAATTTATAAATGGGTTGGATCCCAAAGGGGAATAAAGTTTTTGAAATCTTTTTCTAAGTGTACTATTCTGAAGCCTTACCCGACATTGCGGATTGGACTCACCGGAGGCCACTGGCTTTGTTGTTGTGAGAACATTAAAACCTCTTTTTTTAGCCCTTAGGCCAAAATCAACATCCCCTAAGTCATGATGAAAAACCGGATCCAAATTACCAATATTATTGAATACCACCTTCGGAACTAAAACTACATTGCCATTCATAAATGTAATATTCTGCATATTTCCGTTAGGCTTTATAAGACGTTTATACTCATCACTGCCTCCATATAGAATTTTCCGGGAGTTTTTACATTCAATTATCCCCGAAATAACAGCTCTGTGATCCTGAGCTCTTGAACACCTATATAGTTCTTCCAAAGAGTCTTCATATAAAACAACATCATCATTTAGCCAAATGTAAAAATCGTAATCTTTTTTTGAACCTTCTTGCCAAGCCTTATACATCCCTCTGTTCCAGAAGCAATTCCCAGAGCCGTTAATAATATTTACACTGGGGAAGCTTTCTGCAATTAACGAAGCAGTACCATCGCTAGAACTATCATCTAACAAGTAGACATCTAATTCTCGTTTTGATATTCCAAAAAGCCTTCGAATACATTTAAAAGTATGTTGTTTTCTATTAAAAGAAGTTATTAAAACTGCGACTTTCATATAAGATGATTCTACCGAATTTCAGTAATTATTTTTGCGGGATTGCCTGCAGCAATAACCATAGGTGGAATGGATTTAGTTACCACAGATCCTGCGCCAATAACTGAACCCTTCCCTATAGTAACACCTTTTAATATAATTGACCGTGCACCAATAAATACTTCATCTTCAATATTTATTGGTGAAGTTTTAATTTTTGAATTTATATCCCGGTCCTGCGGATGAATAGGATGGGCATCGCTATCAGTAATTAATACACCACTCCCAATCAAAACATTATTACCAATATTTATTTCCTTTCCAGAAATTGTTGCTCCTGATATACCAACATTATTTCCTATATATATTTTAGATTCTGGACTGAGAGCCTTAATAATTACTTTTTGGAATACCCCAATACTGTTTTTTCTTGGATTACTACATAACTTTATGTTCCGACCAAGAGAAATAGTTGCCTTAGAATGTTTTTGAATTAAGGGTAATTTAATAAACCTCCATGACTTGTTCCAGTAGCCTAACTTAAGAAAGCAAAAAATAAAATTTCTAGGTATATAAAGAAAAGATATTATAAAATACCTGTATTTTTTCAAAAGTTCTTTATTCATAAATTTTCATATAAAACTTGCTCTTGATTTCCCCAAAAAATTAGAAAATGTACAATAAGACAGGCCAATCACTAGACTCAGAACCAACACTTTATCAAACCTAAAAATACTTCCATTAAAATTTAGACTAAGAAGAATATAAAGAATTAGTAGCCAATTATGCTTGAATAACTTTACAAAAGCAAGAAAAATGGGTATGGACAAAATACCGTAATTTAAAACAAGTGCTATTGCTGCATTATCAATATCATCTCTTATATCTGAATAATTCGGAATTCCAAACAAACTTTGATTTTTCCAAATTTCTTTAATATACTCTAAGGGTTGTATTAACCTTCCATTATAAGACCTATCCGAACCCTCTATTATCCCGTACAATCTTTCAAAGATTTGAAAATTTTTATTTATGACAAATAGTATAATAGATATAAGTACTAAAACAACAATATAAATTAAAGAGTCCCTATTTGTTTTTATAAACCAAGTCAGTAAAATTATATTTATGGCAAAGAAACCAGACATCGCTTGCGAGATTATTATTATTAGGTAACTAATAATAATAAAGGTGTATTTAAATTTCTTTGTAAACTCATCTCTAATAAGGATTATCATTAAAAGGGAAATAACAATCCAGGAATTATAGGACGGCTCGCCATAAAATCCCACTGGTCTAAATCTCGTCCCATAATATAATGCTTTACTAGCCCCTTCCAAAGTGCCCTTATTCATTACAAAAAGATCAATAGGAATACCAAAGAAAATCCCTTTCGAGAAATAATAATATTGAGCAAGAACTACACCAAGTAGAATAATTAAAAAACAGCCAATTAACAGTTTGACCTTTTGTAAAGGCAAATGAGCCTTTATTAAATTTTCAGAAATAATTATAATTCCAATAAAGCAAACTAGATGTCTTAATGGAAGTAAAATATCGGTGATTGATGCATTATTTAGGATTTCGACAAAAACTTTGAGTAGAAAAAGAAATGTCGAAATTATTATTAAATTCCATCTCTTTTGAAGAGCAGGGATATAAAAGGAAATAATACCATAAAAAAGGAATGCAATAAAAAAAACCGATAAATAATAACTCATTCCCAACTGAATGACTGGGAAGATTAAAAACAACAAATAAATGCGTTTTGTATTAAAGGGTTTTATAACACTTTCCACACTTCTAAATCTCTTTTCAATAAAGCCTCTAACTTCTTAATATCTTCTCTATAAAATTCATTTAGTTCCATAAGAAGTTGCTCATCTACTTTGTCTTCTGCTGTTTCCAGTATAAACGAAAAACTATTTTTCAGTTTTAATATTGATTTTCTATCGAGAATCAGATTTAAAAATTCACCTATACCTAGTTTAAAAAGTAATTTTTTAAGATTCGAATTTCTCTTACTCTTATTGTGCACTTTAAAATTTGGCCGAATTGGTTCTACTTGAAGAAAACGAAATAAATTCGTCATTATCAATTGTGGATTCTTAATAAAATCTTCAAAAATTAAGACCTCTACTTTAGAAAAATTTTCCTTGTAAGCTTTTACTTGCTCGTAATACAACCCTAATTCCTTATAATACCAGAAAGAATTAAAATTTTGTGTGAAATAATTAATTTCATTAGCCAATTCCTTCCTCAAAGGATTGTAATGAAAATTATACAGGAAATCATAATTGGATTTAAGTCGCTTAATGGGATTTCTTAGTATAATTATTATAGATACTTCATCCCCTAAATAGGATTTTATTTTTGGAATAGCTGAAGAATGATGGTATAAATAATGCACACTTGCTTCCCCTTTTACTTTTTCTTCCCGTTCAAAATTTTCAAAATACTCCTTTTCATCTAAAATTGACTGCTCAAAAATCCGTTTTCTTAGCGGATCATCGGGAGAAATATCTTTAATTAGTTCACTGATAAAAAACCTTAGTTCCTTTTTATCTGGAATATAGATATCGGGATGATCATTTAAATATTTAGCTAATGAAGTAGTTCCAGCTTTTGCTGCTCCAACGATCAAAAAGTTAGGAGTATTTTCCTTGCTATGAAGCCCAGACACCTTTTGCTGTTCCATTGATAATTTTGTGATATTGAATTTTCCGAAGAATTACGTAGAGTAAAATTGATATATTCGTTGCCAAAATAACTCCGGTAGATCCTAACCCGAGATTTTTTGCAAAATAAATTGATAATGGAATATTTAAAATTACTGTGAATAAATTGGACCACATTTGTAAAGCAAGCTTTCCAGTACCGTTAAGGAAATAAGTGTAAATTTGATTAAGGGTTTGTAAAATTACAAAAATAGCCCATTGGCATGCAAGTAAAACTGGAATGTTTATTTTGTTCCCAACCCATAACTTCAAAACTGGATTATAAAATATAAACATTATTAAAACCATTATACAAACGCTCATCCAACCATAATTTAATTTTTTTATTAGATTTTTAATCCACCTTAAATCTTTTTTGATGTACGCGTCCGTAATTGCTGACCAGAAAGGGCTCATTAAAATAGTAAATATCATTAAAGCAACTCCAAAATATTTATTTGCAATCTGATAAGGTGTTACTTCCGCAGGTCCCAAGATTTTGGAAATGATAAGATTATCGCTCATAAAAAGAATGGTCATTCCGATTTGGATCACGAAAAATTTTCCTCCCAGCCCTAGTAAATCCCCAATTAAATTCTTATCAAAGTTATTCCAAGAAGGTACCAATTCTCTATATTCATGGGTATAAAAGTAAATGGATAAAATAGTCAGAACAAATATTGGAGTAAAAAGGTATAAACTAGCATAAGAAATAAGATCGCTGTCTTCAGAGAACATTAATAAAAGTCCTAAGCCTATAAAAATAAATAGTTTTGTAGCTGTATTTATCATACCGCTCATGACAGGCATCTGCTTAGCCAAGAAAATAGAGGATATAACTCTAAATGTGAGATTAACGGAAAGATATATTATCATTAAATCCATTATTGTTTTTAAAACATGTTCAGACACATTCGAAACATTTAAAATGTTCCTCCAATTTATAATTTCAACAATAAATAAGCCCAATATCAGAAATAGTGTGCTTATAAATCCTATTGTAAAGTAAATGGTGCTAGTGTAGCTCTTTGCTAATTCTACGTCACCTTTCCCTAAAGCTATAGCCATTTTATTCCGGTAACCATGCGACATACCCAAGTCAAAAAAGTTAAACCAGTTTATTAAGGAATAAATTGTTAGCCAAACTCCATATGATGTTTGTGTTAGATATGATAAGGATAAGGGCACTAGAGCAAACTCAAAGACAATATCAAAAAATTTAAGTCCGAATGAGCCTATAATATTTCTTTTTGCTAAAGAGGATCTTTGACCACCTCTATCGACATACCCTTTTATTTTTATAAAAAGTGTATCTATTTTGATCATCCTATAGCATAAAATTCAAATCCAATATCTTCTTTTTTCTTTCTGTTCAAAAGTTGCCTTCCATCAAAAAGAAAAGCAGGCTTGAGCATTCCATCGTAAATTCTTTGCCAATCATAATCTTTAAACTCATCCCATTCGGTAAGTACAGCAATTGCATGAGCATTTTCACACACTTCGTAAGGATTACTTAAAACAGTTACTCGTGCTATATTTTCTTCTTCCGATCTCGTTCCCAAATAGTTTAAATCAGCATAAATTTGCTCTTCAGTTACCTTTGGATCATAGATTACAATATCAGCCTGTTCATTTAAAAGATAATCTGAAACATAGATTGCAGCAGATTCTCTGGTGTCGTTAGTATCCTTTTTAAACGCCCAGCCTAATAAGGCAATTTTCTTTCCAGAAACGGTATTAAATAATGTCCTTACAATATTTAATGCAAAACGTTTCTTCTGATGATCATTCATAGTAATCACCTGCTCCCAATAATCAGCTACTTCATTTAAACCAAATGACTTTGCAATGTAAACCAGATTTAAAATATCCTTCTGAAAACATGATCCACCAAAACCAACAGATGATTTTAGGAACTTAGGTCCAATCCTAGAGTCCATCCCTACCGCTTTCGCTACCTCATTCACATCAGCTCCAGTTTTTTCACACAACTCACTCATCGCATTGATGCTAGAAACACGCTGTGCCAAGAAAGCATTTGCTGTCAGTTTAGATAATTCCGAGGACCAAACATTCGTCGTTAGAATCTGCTCTTTTGGAACCCAGTGGGCATAAACATCAACAAGCGCCTGAACAGCTTCCTTACCTTTTTCGGTATCAATATCCCCACCGATCAAAACCCTGTCTGGCTGCATTAGATCTTCCACAGCAGTTCCTTCAGCCAAAAATTCCGGGTTAGAAAGAATCTGAAAACTTACTCCATTACCAGTATTCTCCAGAATGTTCTTTAATGCTTCTGCCGTTCTTACAGGAAGGGTTGATTTTTCAATTACAATTTTATCTGAGGTGGAAACTCTAGCTATCTGACGAGCACATAATTCAATAAATTTTAAATCTGCAGCCATACCTTTTCCCATTCCGTAGGTTTTGGTAGGCGTATTAACAGAGATAAAGATCATATCAGCCTGATCGATTGCTTTATCAACATCTGTAGAAAAGAAAAGGTTTCTATCTCTAGCTTCTTCTACTACTTTTGATAATCCCGGCTCATAAATAGGAATGTTTTCTACATTCTCATCATTCCAGGCTGCTATTCTTTTTTCGTTTATATCGACAACCGTTACATTTATTTCAGGACATTTTTGCGCGATGACCGCCATAGTAGGACCACCAACATACCCTGCTCCAATGCAACAAATATTCTTGATTTTCATTTCTTGGTAATAAGCCTAAAGCGGTATGCCTCAAGCATTTCTTATAATTTAACTTCTTTAAATCTGCTCTGATTTTCTAAGAACCAATTATAAGTTATATGAATTCCTTCTTTAAGATCTGTATTAGCTTCCCATCCAGCTTTTTTTATCTTATCCACATTCATCAGTTTACGCGGAGTACCATCTGGTTTTGAGCTATCCCAGATGATCTGTCCTTTATGACCAACAATCTCTTGAATAGAATTAGCTAAATCATTGATAGTCAGATCCTTTCCGGTTCCAATATTATATAGATTCTCCGGAAGTTTATTTTCCAAAGCGAAGCAAACCGCGTCTGCCAGGTCGTCTACAAAAAGGAATTCACGCCTTGGGGATCCACTGCCCCATAGTTCGACTGGTGCATTATCATTCCGTTTTGCCTCGTGAAACTTTCTAATCATAGCTGGTAACACATGAGAGGTTTCCAGATCAAAATTATCATGAGTACCGTATAGATTGGTAGGCATCAAGCTAACATAGTCCTTTTCAAACTGTTCCCTTATGGCCTCACAGGCTTTTACGCCTGCTATTTTGGCGATGGCATACCATTCATTCGTAGGTTCCAGGCTATCGGTTAAAAGATATTCTTCTTTTAAAGGTTGCGGCGCATGCTTTGGATAAATACAGGAGCTCCCAAGAAAAATAAATTTTTGAACCTCAGATTTATGAGAAAAATCGATCAGGTTATTTTGTATCTGAAGGTTCTCCATCAAAAACTGGTATGGATAATCATTATTTGCCAGAATACCACCTACTCTTGCTGCAGCATCAATGACTACTTCAGGTTTTTCTGTTTCGAAGAATTTCTTTACAGCTGCTTGATTACGAAGATCAAGTTCTATAGAAGTTCTCCCAATAAGATTTATATAACCTTCAGCCTTCAGTTTTCTCCAAATCGCCGAACCGACCATACCTCTATGGCCTGCGATGTATATTTTAGTTGATTTATTAATCATAAATTTTCTAGCAGATAAGATGCTGAAACAAGTTCAGGATTACGTGTGTTTTCTATTCGAAATAATTCATAATACGATAACCACCTTCTTTTAAATACTGATCCTTTTTCATCAGTTTAAGATCGCTTTGCATCATGTCTTTTACAAGAGCTGGAAGATCGTACTCCGGAGTCCAACCTAACTTGGTATTGGCTTTGGTTGCGTCGCCTATTAAAAGATCCACTTCAGTAGGTCTGAAATATTTTGGATCTACTGCCAGAAGTTCTTTCCCCTCTTCAAGCTGATATTCCGGATTGGAGCAGGATTTAACATACGCCTTTTCCTCAACACCTTCCCCTTTAAATTCCAGTTCAATTCCTGTTTCTGCAAAAGCCATTTTAACGAAATCTCTTACGGTAGTAGTTTTACCGGTAGCAATCACCCAGTCTTCCGCTTCATCTGCCTGCAGGATCATCCACATCATTCGAACGTAATCTTTTGCATGCCCCCAGTCACGTTTTGCATCAAGATTACCCAGGTAAAATTTATCCTGCAGCCCAAGCGCAATTCGTGATGCTGCCCTAGTAATTTTTCTAGTTACAAAAGTTTCCCCTCTAATAGGCGATTCGTGATTGAAAAGAATACCGTTGCAAGCATACATGCCATAAGCTTCCCGGTAATTAACTGTAATCCAGTAGGCATACATTTTGGCAACAGCATAAGGAGATCTGGGATAAAATGGGGTAGTTTCAGATTGCGGAACCTCCTGCACTTTACCGTAAAGTTCTGATGTAGAAGCCTGGTAAATTCTGGTTTTCTTCTCGAGGCCCAGCAATCTAACTGCATCCAATATCCTGAGTGTACCTAATCCATCCGCATTTCCGGTATATTCCGGAGTTTCAAAAGAAACTGCCACATGACTCATCGCAGCAAGATTATATATCTCGTCTGGTTGAATTTCCTGGATCAGTCGAATTAAATTTGTAGAGTCTGTCATATCACCGTAATGAAGAATGAATTTTAAATTCGCTTCATGCGGATCCTGATACAGGTGATCTACCCTGTCAGTATTAAAAAGCGATGCTCTTCTTTTAAGCCCGTGAACTATATACCCCTTCTTTAAAAGAAACTCACTTAAATATGCTCCATCCTGTCCGGTTGCCCCGGTAATTAATGCTACTTTACTCATAATTCTAAACAATCATCCCCGCCGCGACGGTTTCGTTCGTATTTTCATCTATTAAAATAATGCTTCCGGTAATGCGATTATCACGATACGAGTCGAGCATTAATCTTCGGGTGGTACGAATGGTCACCCGTGCAATATCATTCATTTTTAGATCTTTATCTTCCTCATTACGGTTGTAGGAGTTAATATCAATCTTATAAACTACATTTTTGATCATCGCACGCTGCTCATTCGAGGTGTGCATGATCGTGTATTTTGCTCTTGGTTGTGCCGAATCATTATTCAACCAGCAAAGCATCACATCAAACTCCTGCTCTCCCTCCGGCTGGTTATTCTTTCTAACAATCATATCTCCCCTGCTCACATCAATATCATCTTCCAAAGTCATCGATATAGACATCGGAGCATAAGCTTCGTCTATCTCTTTATCTCCGGCATTCATCGATTTGATCTTTGAAGTAAATCCTGATGGTAATACTGCTACTTCATCTCCTTTCCGGTAGATCCCACTAGCTACCCTTCCGGCATAACCTCTGTAATCTCTATACTCCGCACTTTGTGGTCTTAGCACTGTTTGTACCGGGAATCTGGCGTCGATCTTATTGATATCACTACTAATATGCAGCGTTTCCAATATATTTAGCAGGGTTCCACCTCCGTACCAATGCATATTTTCTGAACGATTCACCACATTATCTCCCAGTAACGCACTAATCGGAATAAAACGAATGTCCTTTACCAGAAGTTTCGAAGAGAATTCTTCAAATTCTGAAATAATCTCATTGAATCGATCTTCTGAAAAATCAACCAGATCCATTTTGTTCACACATACGATTAGATGTGGAATATTCAGAAGGGACGCTATGAATGAGTGTCTTTTAGTTTGCTCGATTACTCCGTGCCTGGCGTCAATAAGAATGAGAGCCGCATTGGCTGTAGAAGCACCGGTAACCATATTTCGGGTATACTGAATGTGTCCCGGGGTATCAGCAATAATAAATTTTCTCTTCGGTGTGGTAAAATATCTGTAGGCTACATCAATAGTGATTCCCTGCTCTCTTTCATCTTTCAATCCATCAGTGAAGAGTGCCAAGTCCACTCCATCGTGTCCTTTCTTCTCACTGGTGCTAGTGATCGATTCCAACTGGTCCTCAAAGATCGATTTGGAATCGTATAATAGTCTCCCGATAAGAGTACTCTTCCCATCATCCACACTTCCTGCGGTTGTAAATCGTAGTAATTGATTATTATTAATTTCCATGATTCTTTATACTTGCTTTTCGTGTGTTTTAAAAATATCCCTGACGTTTTCTGTCTTCCATAGCGGTTTCCGATCGTTTGTCATCAGAGCGATCACCTCTTTCCGTTTTGCGCATAGCCGAAACCTCCTCCGCAATCTTTTCTAAAGTATCTGCATCTGATTCGATTCCGCCGGTAATAGTAATATCACCTAAAGTCCTAAATCGGATCTTTTTCTTTTCTATTTTCTCACCTTCTTCCAGTTTCAGGTATTCTGAAACAGGGATCCAGGAATTACTTCTGAAAACCACTTCACGTTCATGAGCAAAATACAAGGAAGGGATACTGATATTCTCTTTTTTGATATAGTTCCATACATCCATCTCGGTCCAGTTACTAATAGGGAAAGCCCTGAAGTGTTCTCCTTCGAACTGCTTTCCGTTTAACAGATTCCATAGCTCCGGACGCTGGTTTTTCGGGTCCCATTCTCCAAAATCATTTCGATGGCTGAAGAAACGCTCTTTAGCACGAGCCTTCTCCTCATCACGTCTTCCTCCTCCAATGGCACAATCCACCTTGTTCAATTCAATAGCATCTAAAAGTGTAGTGATTTGAAGCGCATTTCTGGTAGCATTTTTACCTTTCTCTTCCTTAACTCTACCCTGGTCGATCGATTCCTGAACAGATCCTACGATCAGCTGGGCTCCCAGTTCTTTGATCAGGTCATCTCTGAATTTAATGGTCTCCGGAAAGTTATGACCCGTATCCACATGCATCAGTGGAAACGGGATTTTACTCGGATAAAAGGCCTTTTTAGCCAAATGCGTTACCAATATCGAATCCTTCCCTCCTGAAAAAAGGATCACCGGATTTTCAAATTGCGCCCATACTTCCCGTAATATGAATATCGCTTCTGATTCTAATTCGTCTAGGTAATTTAAATAATACTTGCCCATTACTGATTAATTTTCAGTTTTGCTTGTAAATAATTCAGAACTTTTGCTACGGAAGCTTGCAGTTCTTCTTTTTCTGTTTCTATTTTTATATCAGGTTTCGCTGGTACCTCATAAGGTGCATCAATTCCTGTAAAATTTGTTATTTCTCCTGCCCGCGCCTTTGCATAGAGTCCTTTTACATCTCTTTTTTCGCATTCCTCCAAAGAAGTATTCACAAAAACCTCTACAAAATGATCCTTTCCAATGATTTTCTTTAAAAAATCCCGATCAGATTTCAACGGAGAGATAAAGGAGGCAATGACAACCATTCCTGAATCCACAAATAATTTAGCTACTTCTGCAATTCTTCGAAGATTTTCCCTTCTATCTTCCTGAGAAAAAGTCAGTCCTTTATTAAGTCCACTCCGAATATTATCACCATCTAAAGAAAATGTATGAATCCCTTCTTTAAATAAAGCTTGCTCAACCCTATTAGCAATAGTTGATTTACCAGAACCTGACAAACCCGTAAACCAAACGACTAAAGCCTTGTGACCGTTCAGTTTTTCACGACCGGCCCGATCCACCGAAAAAGTATGAGGAACGATATTATAATTCATCAGTATATTGTAAAGCTTTTTTTTCCTTCAGCTCCTTCTTTCGTCGTTGTTGCAATCCGTAATCGAACTTATACCAGGCCCGTTCATGTAAATAATAAAGCGCCATTTTCGTTACCAGTTCGATTCCACCGATCTTCAACCCTGTAAGCGGATTCCCAGAAATGATCCAGGCCAGAACCATTGTATCCATTGTTCCTATGACCCGCCAGGTTACAGTTTTAGCGAGATGCCTCTTTCTACTATCACCATTTTTGGTAACCCCGGCTTTAATATTGAACCAAATCCGCTCGTGTAAATAATACAAAACCATTTTTGTGGCAACCTCGGAGAAACCAATTTTTAAACCTGTTACCGGGCTTCCCGTCACAATCCAGGACAAAACTATGGTATCGATGGTTCCAACGATTCTCCAAGTAATGGATTTGGCTATATGACGCTTATAGGACTTTGGCATTTATGTCAAGTCCGAGTATTCCTTTTCCAAGTTTTTATACACCACCTTAACTTCCTGAGAATCTTCTTTTTGAAGTATCAGATTTGCATCTTCGGTAGCTACAAAAATACTGTTTTTAAGACCAACAAATGATGTAAACTTATTGCAGCCTATACTCATATTCCCATTTTCATCAACCGGGTGTCCCTGGGATTGCAGGTATTCATAAACTGACTCAAAGCTCCCCATGTCACTCCATTTGAAGGAAGAAGGCACCACCTTGATTTTATCACTTCTTTCCATAACGGCATAATCTACACTAATGGAAGGTATTTTCATAGAAAGATCCAGGTCAAGAAAATCGCTTTCAGTGTTCTCTAAAACATTTCTGGATTGATCATAAACATCAGGTTCAAACTTTTTTAATTCTTCCAGAAAGACCCCAGCTTTAAAACAAAACATTCCGCTATTCCAAAGAAAGTTGCCAGACCTTATAAAATCCTGAGCTGTTTCTTTATTAGGCTTTTCCCGAAAAGATTTTACCTCAGTTCCATTGTACTCTATGTAACCGTATCCTGTTTCAGGTTTGGTGGGCTGAATTCCAAATGTAACTATAGAACCCTTCTTTGCTAGTTCTTTGGCCTTTTCAATTGCCAAATCATATTGAGGTCCTTCAGCAATAATATGATCAGAAGGAGTTATAAGAAGCATATCATCCTTTTCCACAGAAAAAGCTGCAAAAGCTATTGCCGCAGCGGTATTTCGAGGAGTGGTTTCAACAATATGATGATTAGTTACTACACCAAGACGACTGAGAGAACCCTTAGACAACTGATCGTTTTCAATATTTCCAACCACACACAGCTCATCAGTTAATGCTTGATTACGTTTTACTGTTAACTCAAAAAGTGAATCTCCACCAAAAATATCAGCATATTGTTTTGGCCGGGCCTTTCTTGAAAGCGGCCACAACCTACTACCAACACCTCCCGTTAATAAAACATGAATAAATCTTGACATGAGATTTGAAAATTAAAAACGGCTTCGCCGCCGTGAGTCCCAAAAACCGAACTCCCGTAGAAAATTTTATAAAAACCTGAAGGAAAACTCTTTCCTGGATCGGTAAGAGAAGAGACATAAGTAGGGTTTATGATCAGGTCTTGATTCAGACCACAAAATTAATTTGAAACAAAGATTTGATCAAATTAGTACTGTTAAAATTTTTAACTTTTTTTATGAAAACGTTTGAGAAGTACCCTGAAAACATTTAATATTTAAAAGATTTCTAACACCCCCTGAAAAACACTGAAAATTAATCGTTAATTAAACATTAACAGCCAATTACGTAAATAGTTTTGAAGAGTAGATTCCAAGTCTTTCTTCGGCTTCCACTGAAGCTGCTTTTTGATTTTAGAACTGTCTATTGCATACCTCCTGTCGTGGCCAGCTCGATCTTTAACAAAACTGATTTGATCGCTGTACGACCCATCTTTCTTCGGTTTTAGTTCATCTAAAAGAGAACATATCAAATGCGCCAATTCTATATTCGACTTTTCACAATCTCCGCCGACATTATAGGTTTCCCCGGCGTTACCATAATTAAAAACACTGTCAATGGCCTCGCAATGATCCAGGACGTATAACCAGTCCCTGATATTTTTTCCGTCGCCATAAATAGGAATTTCCTCACCGGCAAGTGCTTTCCGAATAATGGTTGGAATTAGTTTTTCATCATGCTGATTCGGACCATAATTATTAGAACAATTGGCAATAATGGTATTGAGTCCAAAAGTATGGTGATAACTCCTCACGATCATATCTGAAGAGGCCTTGCTGGCAGAATATGGCGAATTGGGAGCGTAAGGAGTTTCTTCAGTAAATTTTCCGGTTTCGCCTAAACTTCCGTAAACCTCATCGGTGGAAATATGATGAAAACGAGCGTTTTCAAAAGCTTTTTTTACCTGAAATGGCTCATCAAACCAAGATCTATAAGCCACATCAACCAAATTATACGTTCCGTTTACGTTAGTTTCTATAAAAACTCCCGGATTTTTTATGGAATTATCCACATGTGATTCGGCCGCAAAATGAACAACTCCCTGAAATTGATACCTTTCAAATAATTCCTCTATTAATGCACGGTTTCTGATATCTCCATGGATGAATTGATAGTTCGGATGATCTTCAACTTCCTTCAGATTATCAAGATTTCCCGCGTAGGTAAGCAGGTCCAGATTGACAATTGCAGTCTGCGGATGCCGTTCCAGGTAAAAAGGAATGAAATTGGAACCAATAAACCCCGCACCACCAGTAACCAGAATCACTTTTTCGGTTTTCATCTTTTGAGTCGCTTTAACAGGTATTTGCCATATTCGCTCTTTTCAAGCGCTTTTGCTAGTTCTTCAAATTTCTGACGATCAATAAATCCCCGATCGTAGGCAATTTCTTCCAGGCACGCGATCTTTAGGCCTTGCCGCTTTTCTATGGTATGAATATAATTAGAAGCTTCCAGCATACTATCCTGAGTTCCGGTATCCAGCCATGCATAGCCACGGCCCATCAATTCTACTTTTAACTGGTTATTTTTTAAAAAATGCTCATTTATGGAACTAATCTCTAATTCTCCCCGGTTGCTGGGTTTGACATTTTTCGCAACATCAACAACCGAATTAGGATAAAAATACAAGCCCACTACCGCATAGTTACTTTTCGGATTTTCAGGCTTTTCTTCAATACTGGTAACTTTTCCATCCTGATCAAAACCGGCTACTCCATATCGTTCAGGGTCGTTCACATAATACCCAAAAATAGAAGCTTTTCGATCATTTGTTACATTCTGAATACTTCGCTGCAACATCGGCGTAAAACCATTTCCATAAAAAATATTGTCTCCCAGTACCAGGCACACATCGTCATTCCCTAGCCATTCTTCAGCGATTAAAAACGCCTGAGCCAGACCTTCCGGTTTAGGATGCTCTGCATAGGTGAATTGCAGGCCCCAATCTGCTCCATCGCCAAGTAATTTCTTGAAATTCGGAAGATCTTCAGGAGTCGAAACAATCATGATCTCGCGTATTCCGGCAAGCATTAAAACCGATAGCGGATAATAAATCAGCGGTTTGTCGTAGATATTCAGCAATTGCTTTGAAACCCCTTTCGTGATGGGGTAAAGCCGTGTCCCCGACCCGCCTGCCAGAACAATTCCTTTCATATTTGTTATTTTACCAAGAACCAGTTATTTAACAAATTCTCCCTATTGTACAACATTTCTTTTCCGGTTTCATGATCATAGACCGTTTTCCCGGCAAACGTACAAATTGCCTGTCCGGCGGCCGTGTCCCATTCCATTGTGGGTGCGAATCGAGGGTATTGATCGGCTGCACCTTCGGCAACCATACAAAGTTTTAAAGAACTTCCTTTGGAAATACGTTCCACCGTTCCATGTTTTTCTTCCAGTGTATTAATGTATTCCACCGTTTCTTCGGAAAGATGAGATTTACTGGCTACCACGGTAAACTTTTCCCTGTTGGTTTTCAGCGGAAGTTTTGTCGAAATTTCAAAAATTTTTGCCAGATCAGCATCAGAAGACACCTTTTCAGCTTTAAAGCTTCCGTTTTCCAAATCTCCGTAATACAGGGTTTCCAAAGCCGGAACATAGATTACGCCAAGAATGGGCTTTTGATCTTCGATCAGCGCTATGTTCACCGTAAATTCGCCGTTGCGTTTGATAAACTCCTTGGTACCATCAATAGGATCCACGATCCACAGCCTGTTCCAGTTTTTTCGCTCCTGAAAATCCAAATCTCTCCCTTCTTCTGAAAGTACGGGGATATCGGTTTTTTCCAGGTATTTCATAATAATATGATGAGAAGCAAGATCAGCTTTGGTCAGCGGAGAATCATCTCCCTTAAAATCGACCTCAAAATCTTCATTTTCATAAATCTCCATGATCCTTTTTCCTGCGTCCAAAGAAGCTCGGATGGCCGTATGCAGTAAATTTTTCAAATCCATATTTTTAATTGAAGAACAAAGATAGCATTCCTGAGAAGAAATGGCCTAGAGTACATCCTGGATGTTAGCGGTTACTTTCCACCCCATTTCAGGTAATATAAGTTGTAGTTTTTTAGATCCGATTTCCTCGATTATCGCCTCTTTTCCCTGAAACTGTCCATTTTTCAACTGAAGCCGATCGCCTTCCTGCAACTGAGCCACCTTCACTTCATCAATTCCCTCTTTATCAAGCCAGTTCTTAATGGTTTGTATTTCAGAATCTCTCACTAAAGCTGGTTTTCCAAGCCAATTTAAATACCCAAGGACTCCCGATGCTTCATAGATAAGGCTTACATTGGTTTTCTCTACCTGGACAAATAAATAGGAATTAAATAACGGGACCGTTACTTTCTTTTTCCGGTCACTCCATTGCCGAACCTCTTTCACCACAGGGCAGTAAACCTCTACCCCGAGTCTTTCCAGGCGCTCTGAAACTTTAATTTAGTGTCTTGGCTTCGTCTTTAAAACCCTCCATGGCATATCCTGAAAATTTTAATCCTAAAAATAGCAATTCCCGCTGCTATGAACTCGATACTGCTGAGTGTCAAATATCTTAAACCCGATACCGACCATCACATTATTTAGTCGCCCGTCGTCGAAAAAAGCATTGTACATGGTGTTATTGATATTGATAGTTTGGGAATCATCATTCGCCACCGTAAAATCGTAGCGTAAATCGATCTCAAACTTTCTAAAATTAAACTTGATGCCAGCCTGCCCGGCCAAAAAGTTTAGGTACTGCTGAAAATCTCCGTTTACATTCTCAAAACTTGAATTTATCAAAAATTGAAGAGACGGCCCGGCATATAGATCAATAGGACCTACAATATTGTATCCAACCAATAAGGGAATGCTTACTTTGTCAATCGTATAAACAGAAGTAGTATTCGGGAACTGGAATTCACCTTTAACGTGATTGTATAAAATTTCAGGTCGCAGAAAGATTTTCTCGAATCTCATTTCAGCAAAAGCTCCGGCATAAAAACCAGGCATTGACTGCGCCGTAAAATTTCCAAGGGAACCGGTAACTTCAGCACCTTCAGTATCCAGACTATAATTAAGACCAGCCTTTAAACCGGCATCGAATTCCTGGCCATATCCTTTTACAGAGAACAGAAAAGATAGTAAAAAAACAAAATAAAGAATGGACTGAAAAGGTTTCAGTAATTTCATAGATAAGTGGTTGGCTTCAAACAAAGATATTATTTCTCAAAAAACTACACTACCACAACGGCGTTTAGCTTTTCAAATTGCCGGAAAATAAAAAACCCGAACGAAATGTTCGGGTTTTTTGTTGGCCCACTAGGGCTCGAACCTAGACTCTTCTGGACCAAAACCAGACGTGTTGCCAGTTACACCATGGGCCAATGCTTAAATGCGGATGCAAATTTAATACAAAGTTTATTTCACACAAACTTTTTCAATTTTTTTTCTGAAAAAAATCACCTATTTCAACTCCTGAATTCCCCTCCTCCTCATTTCCAGCTACTTTTAAAATAAATCCTTTTCCAGTCCGTTCATAAGGCATTCAGCATTTTATTATTAAATTCGCCACTTTACTGGAAGATTCTAAAATCTATGACCGACATTAACTTTAGCAAGTGGAACAAAATACTGGGATGGCTGGTATTTTTGGTCGCTTTGACAACCTATACCTTAACGCTTGAACCTACCGCCAGCTTTTGGGATGCCGGCGAATACATCGCCACATCGGCCAACCTGGAAGTAGGTCACCCACCCGGAGCACCGCTCTACCAGATGCTCGGAGCATTTTTCTCCACCTTTGCACCCAGTAATGCAGATGTCGCCCATATGATCAATTTCATGAGCGGCCTAGCCAGTGCTTTTGCCATCCTGTTCATGTTCTGGTCGATCAGCCTGTTAGTCCGGAAAATTGCAGGCCCCGCCGAAACACTTACTCCCGGTAAAAAAATAGCTGTTTTGGGAAGTGCTATGGTGGGCTCACTCGCCTTTACGTTTACTGACAGTTTCTGGTTCAATGCCGTGGAAGCCGAAGTATACGCCTCAGCCGCCTGCCTCATGTCCTTAATGTTCTACCTGGGATTGCTCTGGGAACGCGATATGTTTACCCCGCGTGGCAACAAGTGGATCATCCTGATCTCCCTGGTTATCGGGCTTTCTTTCGGAGTGCATTTTATGGGGCTTCTAACGCTCCCGGCGATCGGTTTCCTGTATTTCTTTAAGAATTACAAAAAAGTGACCATTAAAAACTTCATCATTGCTAACATCGTGGTAGTGGCCGTATTAATGTTCATCTTTAAACTCCTTTTACCTTATACACTTACTTTTTTCGCCGCTTCGGAAGTATTCTTTACCAACAGCCTGGGAATGCCTTTCAATACCGGAACAATCATTGCCTTTTTGGTGATCGTGGCCATCTTTTACTTCGGAATTAATTACACCCGAAAAAAGAATCTGTATCAATACAATACTTTATTACTGTGTATACTGTTCGTCTTAATTGGTTTCTCAAGCTGGATCATGCTTCCCATCCGAAGCAATGCTCCAACCGTGATCAATGAGAACAGTCCTGATAATGCCCGGGAACTACTGGCCTACTACAACCGCGAGCAATATGGGGAAACCTATCTTTTCTACGGTCCGCAATGGACAGAGATGTATGCCAATATCGATGAAGACAATCCGTATCGCGATGGCAAACCGAAGTATGAAAAAGATGAAGAGCAGGGAAAATATGTGATCGTAAATGATTATAAAAATGCCCGGCAAAACCTGGATGATACTCATAAGGCTATTCTTCCCAGAATGTGGAGTACCGAGCATGCTGTAAATTATATGGCTTACACCGGCCCACTGGAATTCACCATTAAACCCGAATACCAGGGAGAAGACCGGCTTATACAGGCCGTGAACCAGTTCAAGACTCAGTTTGCGCGCGGCGAACGGGATCTGGAAGATTACCACAACTTCCTTCGGCAGTTTAGCGATTATATAAATGTAGAGAAACCTTCTTTCGGCGATAACATGAAATACCTGTTCCAGTATCAGATTGGTTATATGTACTGGCGTTATTTTATGTGGAATTTTGTGGGTCGACAGGACGATATTCAGGGAAAAGACAATGTGTTGCATGGCAACTGGCTCAGCGGCATCAAATTTATCGATGAGTGGCATCTGGGTTCCCAGGATAACCTCCCTTCAGATGCGAAAAATAACCCGGCAAGAAACACCTACTATTTTTTACCATTATTACTGGGACTTGTAGGCCTGGTCTTCCATTTTAAAAGAGATCAGAAAAGCTTCTGGGTACTACTCGTCTTTTTCTTATTCACCGGGATCGCCTTAAAGATCTACCTGAACGAGCGCCCATTCGAACCAAGAGAACGGGATTATGCTTTAGTAGGATCGTTTTATGTTTTCGCAATGTGGATCGGCTTCGGGGTGTATGCCATTTTTGACAAACTTCGGTCGAAACTCTCAGCAAAAGTCCTGGCACCGGCCATTACGGTGGTTTGCCTGCTGTGCGTTCCGGTATTGATGGCTTCGGAAAACTGGAATGATCACGACCGCTCCGGAAGGGATACCGCCTTTACAATGGCCAAAATGTACCTCGATTCCGTAGACAAAAATGGGATTATTTTCACCATTGGAGACAATGACACCTTTGCCCTGTGGTATGTCCAGCAGGTCGAAAAATACCGAACCGATGTTCGAATTGTGAATACCAGTTTACTGGCAACCGACTGGTACATCGACCAAATGAAACGCAAGGCCTTTGATAGTGATGCAGTTCCATCCCAGCTTACCAACGATTTTTATAATGGTAAAAATGAGGCCATTTTACTTCGGGAAGTCACAGATGATACGATCCCGATCAAAACGTGGATGAACTACATCCAGAATGACGATCCAAGAACGAAAGTGGAAATGCAAAGCGGAAGCATGTTGAGTACTTTCCCATCCAAGTACATCCGTATTCCGGTAAACAAAGAGACCGTTTTAAAGAACAGGATCGTAGACCCGAAAGATGCCGATAAAATTGTGGATCATATTGATGTGACCATCGATGACCGCGTGTTGTATATCAACCGCCTGATCATGTTCGATATTATCGCCAATAATAACTGGGAACGCCCAATTTATTTTACCGGCGGTAGTTTTGGAGATGACGATTACCTGTGGATGAAAGATTACCTGGAACTCGACGGAATGGCATACAAACTGGTTCCGATCAGGACACCGATCGATCCAAGAAATCCGTTTGACATGGGCCGAATTGATACGGAAAAAATGTATAATATCGTCAAGAAATGGGATTGGGGAAACATGAGTTCGCCTGATATTTACCACGATCCTGAAACCCGTAAAAATTCGATTTCTTACAGAAGCAACCTGGCCAGGCTTACCGAAAACCTCATCAATGAAGGTGACACCATTCATGCCAAGGAAATCCTGGATATGGGGATGGAACAGATGCCGGTAGATTATTTCGAATATTACACCTTGCTGGAACCGTTCATCAAGGGCTATTATGAAGTGAACGAACATCAGAAAGCTCGAGAGCTTTGGGATCAAGTAGCTGAAAAATACCAGGAAAACCTGAAGTTTTATAGCGGCTGGAAAGTAGACAGGCAGTATAACTATGCGGATGACATCATCACCGACATGGAACGATATCGCGCCCTTCTGGACATGATGGCCCGTTACGAAGATGCAGAAACCATCCGCAGGAAAGCAGATGAATTCAACAGCTACATTAAGCTATTCAGCCATTTTTACCGGGATGACGAACAATTTGACACGGAAGATAATCTTCCCGAGCAAACTCCCGAAATGCAGGGAATTGATGGCTCTCCTACTGCAGTTCCGATAGATTCCCTGGACATGGATTCAGTTGATCAACCATAAACAATCAAGCAGGCCGTTCACGCGGCCTGTTTCTATTTAGAGAATGTCACTTTTTCTACCAAAATATCCACAACTCCTGAAATGGCTTTACCCGAAGAGGCTTAGCAGACTGCCAGGCAAAGACACCATTTACCTGAGCTTTGATGACGGCCCTATTCCGGAGGTTACGCCATGGGTGTTGCAGGAATTAAAGAAATTCGACGCCACCGCGACGTTTTTCTGTATAGGCGATAATGTGCAAAAACATCCGGAAATATTTCAACAGGTTCTGTATGCCGGCCACGCGATTGGCAACCATACTTTCCATCACCTGAACGGGTGGAAAACGCGCACTTCGGAATATCTTCAGAATACAGAGAAGGCCCAGCAACTGATGGCCGACTATTCGCAGCATCAGAACCAGGTTATTTCAGCCAAGTTTTTTAGACCTCCCTACGGAAAGATCAGGAACAGCCAGGCTTCCAGTTTGGTGAGAAACGGGTATAAAATCGTCATGTGGGACGTGATCAGCGGGGATTATAATTCCCAGTTTTCCGCTGAAAAATGTTACCAGAATGTAGTTCAGAATACGGTAGCGGGCAGCTGCATTGTTTTTCATGACAGCCAGAAAGCATTCCCAAACCTTCAGGAAATCCTTCCGAAGATTTTGCAGTATTACGCTGAAAAAGGTTGGGAGTTCGGCAGTCTTACTGATGCTCTTTCAGCAGGCCAATAAGCGTATTAGCGTCCTGCTCGCCGCTATGTCTCCATTTCATCTCACCAGATTTGTAGATCATGAGCGTTGGCAGGCCTTTCACGCGCAAAGCTTCTGCCAGCTGGGAATTCTTATCCACATCGATCTTGATCACTTTCGCCTTATCGCCCATTGCCGCGGCAACGTCGCGTAAAACCGGGTGCATGGCCACCGAGGCTTCATTCCATTCGGTATAAAAATCGAGAAGAACGGGAATATCCAGATCTACTAATTCACCAAATTTTGACATACTTCATCCATTTATAGAGACAGGAGTTTGGAAGAGCTGCTGCCTGTTTAATCAAATATAGCAAATTCTGCTAATTATGCAGGGTTCGGGCCTTTTTTCAACTCGATCACACTTACTTCCGGCCAAATTCCAACCCTGCCCGGGTAAGCCAGAAATCCGAAGCCGCGATTCACATTGATGTACCGCCCGTTGTGCTCGTAAATCCCCGCCCACTGCTTGTACCGGTATTTCACGGGACTCCACTTGATCCACCCAGGAATTTCAATCCCGAACTGCATCCCGTGGGTATGACCGCTCATGGTTAAATGGTACTTATTATTATGATTTTTAACCTGCTCGTTCCAGTGGGAAGGATCATGACTCAACAGAATCTTGAAATCATTCGCCGCGACGCCCTGTTCTGCCTTTGCCAGGTCTCCAACCTGCTTGAATCCGGCACCCCAGTTCTCTACTCCTACCAGCGCAATTCGCTGGCCGTTCTTTTCCAGGTAACGATGCTCGTTTAACAGTAAATTCCAGCCCATTTGCCCGTGCGTATCTTTTAACTTCTGAAGATTTTCAGCTTTTGCCTGGTCGCTGGACCACTGATGATAATCGCCATAATCATGGTTCCCGAGGATGGAATACACACCGTCTTTTGCTGAAATTTCAGAAAACAAGCCTTTCCAGTTCTCCATTTCATCGGCAATATTATTTACCAGATCCCCGGTGAAGACAATAAGATCGGTATCCTGTTCCTTGATCAGGTTCACCCCGTATCGAATCTTCTCTTCATGATCAAAACTTCCGCTGTGAATATCACTAATCTGGGTGATTCGGTAACCGTCAAAAGCGTCTGGAAGATCTTCGAAATACAGCGTGTAATTCAGCACCCGGAAATTATATCTTCCGCGGAACATCCCGTATAAAAATCCGGCAAAAGGAATTGCTGCGATTCCCAGCGCCAGCGTTCCCAAAAATTTCCTGCGGGACGGCAGACTGAAGTTTTCCGAAGAACCAAAAAGTTTCTGAATACCGGCAAAAGGCACGCGCACAACATCTTCCCCAAGCATCAATATCGCCACCAACAATTTGGAAACAAAAAATGCCAGGAAAATCCCGATAGCATACCCGCGACCTCCGCCCAGTCCGTCGTATGGTGCAGGCTGATTGAACTGGTAAAAAAGATTAGCGATCACCAGGGCCGAGACTGCAAAATAGGCAATGCCGAACCAGCCATTTCTAGTAAAGATTCTAAAGGCCTGGTAAGCATAAATATCAACAAGGAGGTACAGAAGGATGAGAATGATCCAGCGCATGAAACAATTTTTTATGCGAAGATAAATTCATTCCCAGTCTTTTAAGGTTAATTTCCCGTTATTTTATGGCAATAACTCCAGGCCAGTGACAATTTTAGTAATTTAGAAAACCTATCGAAGCTTAAATTTTACAATGAAAAGAAGAAATTTCCTAAAATCAGCGGGAGTGGCCGGCCTCGGAATCTCAGTTTCCGGTGACTTGCTCGCACAATCTCTTTTACAAAATACTATGCAAAGTACTACTTATCCTGTAGCGGTGGCTACGTGGAATTTTCAGAATGCGGTAAAAAAAGCCGGTGAATTTTTAAGCACAGGATCCAGTGCTCTTGATGCTGTGGAACAGGGAGTCATGGTGGAAGAAGCCAACCTGAAGAACACAACTGTTGGGAACGGAGGTGCTCCAGACCGCGATGGCAACGTGACCCTTGACGCCTGTATCATGTCTCCGGCCGGTGATGCCGGTTCGGTGGTGTACCTGCACCATATTGAGCACCCGGTTTCGGTAGCGCGGAAAGTCATGGAAGAAACGCCACATGTGATGCTGGCCGGGGAAGGTGCTTTGCAGTTTGCGATTCAGCAGGGTTTCAAAAAACAGGAATTGCTCACTGAAGAATCTGAAAAAGCCTGGAAAGAATGGTTAGAGCATAAAAATTACAAACCGATCATCAATATTGAAAACCACGACACCATCGGGATGTTGTGCATGGACGAAAAGGGTGATATTGCCGGGGCCTGCACCACTTCTGGTCTTGCCTATAAAATGAATGGCCGGGTTGGGGATTCCCCTATTATTGGCGCCGGGCTTTTCCTCGATAATGAAATTGGTGGCGCAGTTGCAACCGGGATGGGGGAAGCAGTCATGAAGAGCGTGGGCTCTTTCCTGATCGTGGAGTTGATGCGCCAGGGAAAAACTCCGCAGGAAGCCTGTGAAGAAGCAGTAAACAGAATTGTCGCTAAAAACACCAATTACCAGGATTTCCAGGTAGCTTTTGTAGCGATGAACAAAAAAGGAGAAATTGGTTCTTACTGCATCCACGAAGGCTTCAGTTACGCCAAATTTCAGCATGACGAAGTAACGAACAACCCCAGCAAATTCTACACTAAGTAAAAAATCGCTACCGGAGAACAATTAAATCTTCGTAGTTTTGAAAGAATTGAATTTCCAACTTTAAAATCTCGAAATGGCAGATAAAAAACGCCTGTTCTTACTCGACGCATACGCTCTCATTTTCCGCGGATATTACGCTTTTATCAAAAATCCCAGGATCAACTCCAAAGGTTTCAACACCTCGGCGATCATGGGCTTCACCAATTCACTTTTTGATGTGATTCGCCGCGAAAAACCAGATCACCTGGCAGTGTGTTTTGATAAGGACGGCAGCGAGGCCAGGACCGAGATGTTTTCTGATTATAAAGCGAATCGCGACGAAACACCGGAACCCATCCAGCTTTCCATCCCGATCATACAGGATATTCTGCGCGCCATGCACATCCCGGTGATCGAGTGCGCCGGAATGGAAGCCGATGATATCATCGGGACCCTTGCGAAACAGGCCGAAAAACAAAATTACCAGGTCTTTATGGTGACCCCTGATAAGGATTTTGCCCAGCTGGTTTCTGAAAATATCTTTATGTACCGCCCCGCCAGAATGGGTAACGGCATCGAGATCTGGGGAATTCCCGAAGTGCAGAAGAAATTTGAGGTAGAAAGACCGGAACAGGTGATCGATTTCCTCGGAATGATGGGCGACTCGGTAGACAATATCCCCGGGCTTCCCGGTGTTGGCGAGAAAACAGCCAAAAAATTCCTCAAGCAATTCGGAAGCATGGAAGGACTCCTGGAAAATACCGATCAACTGAAAGGCAAAATGAAGGAGAAAGTCATAGAAAACGCGGAGTTGGGCCGACTTTCCAAAAAACTTGCCCGCATCTTTACCGATTGTGATGTGCAATTTCACGAGGAAGATTTTGAGCTTTCGATGCCCGATGGCCAGAAAGTTCAGGAGATCTTTGACGAACTGGAATTCCGAAGATTGAAAGACCAGTTCATCAAGTTGTTCAGCGGCGAGGACGATCAGCCGCAAACGCAGGTTACGAACTCTCCTTCCGCAAAAAAAGCCGCTGTAACCGTAGCCGGCGCAGGACAGTTTTCGTTATTTGATTCGGATGGCGGGCAAATTGAACGAACAGATTCCAGGAAATCACTTACTGATACGCCGCACGTTTATCAAAGCATCGAAACCGGGCTTGCCAAGAAACTTTTCCTGGAGAAATTAATGCTTCAGGAAAGCGTGTGTTTTGACACAGAAACCACCAGTATCAATCCGCTGGAAGCCGAGCTGGTAGGGATCGCATTTTCATGGGATTCCGGCAAGGGCTTTTACCTGCCGTTTCCGGAAGATCAAAAGGAAGCTCAGAAGCTCATCGAGGAATTACGGCCATTTTTTGAGAATAAAGCAATTGAGAAGATCGGTCAGAATTTAAAATATGACATTAAGGTTCTCGACAAGTACAAAGTCAAATTAAAAGGACCTTTATTTGATACGATGATCGCGCATTACCTGATCAATCCTGATATGCGCCATAACATGGACGTGCTGGCTGAAACCTACCTGAACTATTCCCCGCAACCCATCACGGAACTGATCGGTAAAAAAGGGAAAAACCAAGGCACGATGCGCGATGTGGAGCTTTCCAAACAAACAGAATACGCCGTGGAAGATGCCGACATCACGTTTCAGCTGAAGAACTTTTTCGGCAAAGAACTGGAAGAAGCTGAAACCAAATCTTTATTTGAGGATATTGAAATTCCGTTGGTCAGGGTGCTGGCAGATATGGAGCTGGAAGGCATCAAACTGGACGAAGTGTACCTGAAATCGCTTTCCGAAGCCTTAAGCAGCGATATTCAGCAACTGGAAAAAAATATTTACCAGCATGCAGGCGAGGAATTTCTAATCAGCTCTCCGAAACAACTGGGAATCATCCTCTTTGAAAAAATGGCGCTGGTCAACAAACCCAAAAAGACCAAAACCGGCCAGTATTCCACCAGTGAAGATGTGTTATCTGCGATCGCTGATAAACATGAAATTATCCAGGATGTTCTGGATTACCGCGGACTGGTTAAACTACAGAACACCTATGTAGACGCGTTGCCGTCGCAGGTTGAAAAAACTACCGGCAGGGTGCACACCGATTATGTACAAACCATTGCCGCTACCGGAAGATTGAGTTCCAACAACCCAAACCTTCAGAACATCCCAATTCGAACCGAAAGAGGGCGACAGGTTCGGAAGGCATTTGTGCCAAGAGATGAAAATTTTGTGCTGCTGGCTGCCGATTATTCCCAGATCGAACTACGGATCATCGCAGCGCTAAGTGAAGAGGAAAACATGATCAAGGCCTTTCAGGACGGCGTAGATATTCACGCTTCCACGGCCGCCAAAGTATTTAACGTTCCTATCGAGGAGGTGACACGCGAGCAAAGAAGCAACGCCAAAACAGTCAATTTCGGGATCATTTACGGGGTTTCAGCCTTCGGGCTCAGCAACCAGACGTCTCTTTCCCGCAGCGAGGCCAAGGAACTGATCGACACTTATTATAAAACCTACCCGAAATTGAGCAATTTCATCGGCGACCAGGTAGCGTTCGCCCGGGAAAACGGGTATGTTTCTACCGTGCTCGGGAGAAGGCGGTATCTTAAAGACATCAATTCCAGGAATGCCGTGGTACGCGGTGCTGCGGAAAGAAACGCGGTAAACGCCCCGATCCAGGGTAGCGCAGCAGATATCATCAAGCTGGCGATGATCAACATTCACAACAAACTGGAAGAAGAGCAATACAAAACCAGAATGCTGCTTCAGGTGCATGATGAACTGGTTTTCGACGCGCACAAGGACGAACTGGAAAAAGTTCAGAAAATGATCAAAACCGAAATGGAGAACGCCTACAAATTATCGGTTCCACTGGAAGTTGACCTTGGTATTGGCCAAAACTGGCTGGAGGCACATTAAAATTTCCGCATGAAAACTGAAAAAGAAAAGATGCTGGCAGGCGAAGCTTATATCGCGGTTGGCCGCAAAGGCGAAGAACTTTTTAAAGAAAGGCAATTCGCCAAGGAACTGCTATTTCAGTTTAACAATTTACCACCTTCAGAAATTCGCGAACGCAACGAAATCCTGAAGAAGCTACTCGGAAAAACCGGTAAAAACTTTTATTTCGAACCTCCCTTCCGCTGCGATTATGGTTACAATATAGAGATTGGAAGAAATTTTTACTCTAATTACAACATGACCGTACTGGACTGCGCATCGGTAAAAATAGGCGACAACGTGATGCTTGGCCCGAATGTGCAGTTATATACGGCCGGCCACCCCATTCACCATGAGAAACGCAACGAGCTTTGGGAATATGCAAAACCTATCAAGATTGGCAATAATGTATGGATTGGAGGCAACACGGTCATCAATCCAGATGTAACGATTGGCGATAATGTGGTAATTGGCGCCGGAAGCGTGGTCACCAGGAATATCCCGGCAAACGTGATCGCGTTTGGCAATCCTTGTAAAGTTTACCGGGAAATTACCTAAGATGACAAAAAATACTTCTATAAAAACAGCGAATTTCCTACAGAATAAATCGATAGGTCGCCTTGATTAAAAAGGTGTTTTGTGGGCGCTGCCTCAATAACTGGTTATCCACGATCGCGCTAAAACGGTTATTCACATCCCCAAGACCGGTGATTCCCTGCGACCAGACCAGGTAAATTTCACTCCCTGGAATATACTCCCAACGCGCCACGAGGTTGGAACGAAACTGTACGAATGCAAAATCTGGATTGGACACCGTATAATCTATATTCTGATCGCGATTTTCATCGATATAATAGGTGTCATCCTCGAACCGGATCTGGTCATTCTTGTACCAGGTTACGCGCTGATCCAGGTTTTTGGCCGTTGCATCGTTCACGTAATTGAGTTCGGAATAATCGGCTTTAAAGATAAACGGCTGCCCGTAATACTGAATGGTCAGGTTAGGATTGATATTATAATTCAGCCGAAGTGTAGCGCTATAGGTTTCCTGGTCGATATTCCCAAGAATGTAACGCGGCATACCATTAAAAGCTTTTTCTGTGATATACTGAGTTTTACTCGGATTGGTTTCATATTCGAGGTTGAGTGACATACTCAACGCATTGATGGGTTGGTAACGTGCCCTGAAAACATAACGCCTCAGGTCAAAAGCATCCTGTTTTCCTTCGGAATGAACATAACCCAGGTCGAAACTGGCTTTTTTCCTGCGGTCTGTTCCGGAGAAAAAATAGAAATAATTTTCTTCATTGTACCGCCAGCGTGGACCACCGCGCAAAAAGGAGTTCACGTAGATCCTCGGTTTATGGGCCGCGCCGAACTCGCTCCACCAGTTGTTCTTATAGTTCAGGAACCCAACCATTTCATACATCATGCGGTTATAGTTTCCTTCAAAATCAAAAGCTGAAGACTGCTCCAGGGCAAAATTCATTCTTCGGTACCAAGAAGTTGGTTTATTGAAAAGCCTCACCACTCGGGCATATTGCTGAATCTGATCGGCCTGGCGTAAAAAACCAATGTCGTTCAGTTCCAGTTCCGGGGAAGACCAGTTTCCGCCGGCATAATATCGCCAGTTTCCGCCACCACCTTTCCCGAATTCAACACGGCCGCCAGTTCCGCTAAGCGAGGTGCGGCTCGTATCGACCTGAACATGAGACGCGTCGCTACGCTGAAAGAGGTGCACGATGGAATTTTGGGTATTCAGGATGGCCTCTCTGCTTCCGCGAACATGGCTACCCACCACATTCCCTTCAATATAATAGGTACGATCTTTCCAGTTATGCTTAAAATCGAGTCCGCCGGAATAGGCCTGTGTATGCAGAAAAGATACATTTTCGTGCATTTGCCGGTGTGTTCCGGTCACCATGCCGCCGATATAGCTATTGCGGTCATTGAAATCTTTTTGAAGTCGACCCACAAAATAATTGCTGAGGGGCTCCACGAGCACTTCATCTTCCTGCCCGTTTTCCGCGATCACATCAGCATATTCCTTGGCAGTAACCGATTCCAGCACGCCAACCGTCCAGCCATTTTTGGTCTTTCCGCTGAATTTTGCGGCACCGAGAATGGTCGTATTATTGGGCTGATCAATGTACGCTGTTCCGGGACCTACTGCCGAACCCTGAGGGTCTCTTCCAATTCTACGCGAAAAGAACAGGTTGTCCTGCCCACCGGAGTAATTAAAATTGAAGATGTTTTTATTTTCCACAAAGAAGGGTCGCCTTTCCTGGAAAAAGATCTCGAAACCGTCCAGGGAAACTGCGCCGGGATCAGCTTCCACCTGCCCAAAATCTGGATTAATAGTGAGATCGAGTGTGAGGTCATTGGTTACACCGATCTTCGCGTCCAGTCCCGCGGAAAACTTCCCATCAGTCCCATCGCGAAAAGGATTGCCATTTTCTTTTTCATACGTGGAATAACGCCCAAGCGCATACGGCTGAATTTCCAACTGTTTCTGTGGTTTCAGGTTTTTGAGTCCGCGAAGTTCTCCAAAGGAACTTACCCAACCGGCAGGGTTTGCTGGAATTGGCTGCCAGGTAGAACGTTCTTCTTTACTGAAATATCTTCGGGTAGACTGGATTCCCCAAACCTGTTCGGCATCATTTCCAAAGCGCAACTGGCTAAGCGGAATACGCAATTCTGCAACCCAACCGTCAGCTACCATGCTTGTTTTAACGTACCATATAGGATTCCAGCTCACATCCCAGTTATTCCCATTATTGGAAACAAACTCGTCGCCTTTCACCCCGCTAACCGAAGTCGTGAAGGAAAAAGCCGTGCGATCGTCGTTGTAACTATCAATATTTACCTCGATCCAGTCACCCGGAAAATCATCTCTCCTTCCCATTCGCTGGATAATATTTTCAGGATTCGATTCCAGGCAATAAAAAGCCAGGTACAGGTTCTTATCGTCGTAAACCACTTTCATTTTTGTTTGCTGCGTGGGCGGTGTTGCGTTATCAGGCTCCCATTCCACGTAATCGGAGGTCCATTCTACCGTTGCCCATGCAGGATCGTTTAGAGACCCGTCAATTTTAATAGGTTCCAGGCCCTGGACTGTTGTGGTAGTGTAGCTGCGTTTCGGGTAGGTGACGGTAGAATCGGCCTCTTTTTCTTCCTGGGCCATTGCTGAAAAGCAGAAAAAGGACAAGAGCATTCCCAGTAGCTGATGAGATGATGAAGACATAAATAATGATTGATGGTTAAAATTGATGTTCTCCTTAAGGACGCTAAAAAAATTTCAGTGTTACACTATTCATAAAAAAACCCTGCTTTTGGAGCAGGGTTTTTTAAAACTAACACTAAAAACTACAATTGGACTGCAATTACCTTCGGGTATATTCCAGCTCCAAAATTCGTATTCCAGAAGCCTGAGTATCGCCTGGATCGTTTACATATTGTTCAGACTCCAGTTTATTGACATCAAAACTAAAGGTATTGGATGTCATATCTAATGCTTTTTTGTGCGTAAAAGTATCCGCATTGATCTTCATGGTGAGCACCAAAGTGTCCTGGCTTACTTCCCAGGAACCGCTATCCTGTCTATCGGCGATGCATTCAAAGCGATCTGCCGTGGTTCCACCTTCGAAGGTCATGGTCGCGTTATTACTATTAAACGTACCATCATTATTAAATGTTATGCTCATTGTGTTAAAACAGTTCGTTTCATCGAGCAGGTTGGCACTGCTGGTTCCGTTTTCATCGAGATCTACGGGAGCATCGGCCAGCATCCTGGTGAGATCCCAGGAACCAATCAGGTCTGCCCGGTTGATTGCGGTAGCGTTGCTTACTTTAATTTCTTCGGTCATTACCGCTTCGGAATCTTTGGAGCAGGAAACCGCCAAACTTCCGATCATCAGTGCGCAGACAGCGCTTTTCATTCCATTAAAAGTCATAAGTCATTACTATTTAGGGGATTGCAAAATTAGAATATAAAGTAGAATTTTATGACTTTATTAAGAATTAATTTGACGTTAAACGAATATTTATGTATTTCAACGATAGCTTATTGTCGAAATTGTCCGTTTTTCGACTTTAACATTCGCAGAATTTCGATTAGTGGTAAAGGTCATGGCTATCAGTCTTTTCCGCCGAAAATAAAATAATGAACCGCCTATTTGCTATATGAATTTATAATTGTACATTTGCACCCCTGTTTTCCCGATTCAGATCGAGGCAAACGGGATTGGAATGTTTAATTATTTGTAAAAACTATTGGTGTGGACACATTGAGTTACAAGACAGTATCGGCTAACAAAGCCACCAGAACCAAAGACTGGGTTGTGGTAGATGCTGAAGGACAGGCTTTAGGTCGTCTTGCCTCTAAAGTAGCATTTATGCTAAGAGGAAAGCACAAGCCTAATTACACCCCACATGTTGACTGCGGAGACAATGTTATTATTATCAATGCATTAGGTGTGCAGTTAAGCGGTAAGAAATGGGACGCGAAAGAATACATCCGTCACACAGGTTACCCAGGTGGGCAAAGAAGCCTAACAGCTAAAGAATTATTCGACAAGAATCCTGAAAGACTTGTTGAAAAAGCAGTAAAAGGAATGCTTCCTAAGAACAAACTTGGAGCAGACCTATTCAGAAATCTAAAGGTTTATGCGGGAGCTGAGCACGATCACGAAGCGCAAAAGCCGAAAGCTATTAACTTAAACGACGTTAAGTAATGGAGGTAATTCACAAAATTGGCCGTAGAAAAACAGCTGTGGCCCGTGTATATGTTTCGGAAGGAAGCGGAAACATTACCGTAAACAAGAAAGACCTTAAAGATTACTTCACAACTGGTACCCTTCTATACAAGGTAAACCAGCCAATGATGCTTACCGAAAATGAAGGGAACTTCGACGTTAAAATTAACGTATACGGTGGAGGTATCACTGGTCAGGCTGAAGCGATCCGTTTGGCTCTTTCCAGAGCAATGGTGGCGTTAGATGAAGAAAACCATGGCGCTCTTAAGCCAGAAGGTCTTCTTACCAGAGACCCACGTATGGTAGAACGTAAGAAATACGGACAGAAGAAAGCCCGTAAGAAATTCCAGTTCTCGAAACGTTAATATTTTTCCGGATTGGTTTCCGGGGAGTTCATTTAAAAAATTAATTTTTTGTTGTTACTCTGGTTTGTTCCAGAGGTTAGTTTAGCATCTAAACCTACAGGGCCGTACGCATTCCGTAGCCACCTGTAAGTTGCTATCTCAACAGAACGTAAACTATTACAAAAATGGCAAACAAAGTAGAAGTAAAAGAATTACTTGATGCTGGTGTACATTTTGGACACCTTACCAGAAGATGGAATCCAAACATGGCTCCTTACATTTATATGGAGCGTAACGGGATTCACATCATCAACCTTTATAAAAGTGCTGCCAAAATGCAGGAAGCCGGAGAGGCACTTGCTAAAATTGCAGCCAGTGGACGAAAAATCCTTTTCGTAGCCACTAAAAAACAGGCTAAAGAAATCGTAGCCGAACAGGCAGAAAGAGCTAACATGCCTTACATTACCGAGCGTTGGCCAGGTGGTATGTTAACCAACTTTGTAACTATCCGTAAAGCTGTTAAGAAAATGGCTTCTATTGATAGAATGAAAAAAGATGGTACCTACAACACACTATCTAAGAAGGAACGCCTTCAGGTAGATCGTTTAAGAGCTAAATTAGATAAGAACTTAGGTTCCATCGCTGATATGTCTCGTCTTCCAGCTGCATTGTTCATCGTGGATATCACCCGTGAGCACATTGCTGTGAAAGAAGCTCAAAAATTAAACATTCCAATTTTTGCAATGGTAGATACGAATTCAGACCCACGTGAGGTTGAATACGTAATTCCATCTAACGACGATGCTTCTAAGTCTATTAGCAAAGTCATGTCTTATGTTGCAGATTCTATCATAGAAGGACTTTCTGAAAGAAAAGCAAGCAAAGATTCCAAGAAGAAAGATAAAGACGCCTCTGGAGAAGACAAACCAGCTAAGAAATCCAAAAAGGAAAAAGCTGAAGTTCCTTCCGAAGACAAGTCTGATAAGAAAGCCATGAAAGAGGCGAAGAAAGATGTAAAGCTGGAATCTAAGCAGGAAACTCTTGAGAAAGCGAAATCTTCTAACGACGAAGAAGAATAAAATAACATTTTGATAATTTCTAAAAGTCGTTTAGTTCCTTTCTTTACAGCGAGTTTCTAAACGACTTTTTTTAAATAAAAAAACAATATTATGGCTAAGATAACCGCCGCTGAAGTAAACAAATTAAGAAAAGCTACCGGTGCTGGTATGATGGATTGTAAAAAAGCATTGGTTGAAGCTGATGGTGATTTTGATCAGGCAATCGAACTACTTCGCAAGAAGGGTCAGAAAGTTGCTGCAAAGAGAGCCGACAGAGATTCTTCTGAAGGTGCTGCTATCGCTCAGGTTAATGCTGATAACACTAAAGGTGTGATCATTTCTTTGAACTGTGAGACCGATTTCGTTGCCAAGAATGATGATTTCATCAAACTAGCGAATGATTTAGCTGAAATGGCTCTTAACTACTCTACTAAAGAAGAGTTATTGAAAGCTGATTACAAAGGTATTTCTGTAGAAGATAAACTTACCGAGCAAACAGGAGTGATTGGTGAGAAGATCGAGATCGGCGCTTTCAGAACTTTGGAAGCTCCATTCGTAGGATCTTACATTCACGCTGGTAACAAAATTGCCGTTCTTACTGGTTTGAACAAGAACGTAGACGGAGCTGAAGAAGCTGCGAAAAACGTTTCTATGCAGGCTGCCGCTATGAATCCGGTTGCTTTGAACGAAGAAGGCGTAGACCAGGCAACTATCGATAAAGAGATCGAGATCGCTAAAGATACTTTGAGAGAAGAAGGAAAGCCAGAAAACATGCTTGACAAGATCGCTCAGGGTAAACTTCAACGTTTCTTTAAGGATAACACTCTTGTTCACCAGGATTACATCAAAGACAACAAACAAAGCGTTGCCCAGTACGTAAAGACTGTAGATAGCGAATTGGAAGTTGTAGGATTTGAAAGAGTAGCTTTAGGATAAGCTCATCATGATATTTTCATAAAAAAGAGGTCTTGTTTGCAAGGCCTCTTTTGTTTTTAAGATGGTTTCTTCATTACCAGCGAAACGTCTCCATTTCACGAGATTGTTTCACTTTGTTCGCAATGATCAAACAATAAAATTACTGCACTCAACTAAAACATCTAAATTCACACTAACTTTAGTCAATATTAAAATATGTCCAGCAAACCATTTCAATTCAAACAATTCACAGTCCAGCAGGATCGCTGCGCTATGAAGATCGGGACTGACGGAGTTCTCCTTGGTGCCTGGGCAAGTATTGATCATTCTCCAGGAAGTATTCTTGATATTGGTGCTGGAACAGGTATCATTTCCCTAATGCTGGCTCAGCGTTCAGAAGCTTTCCAAATCGACGCTATCGAAATTGAAGAGAACGCTTACGAGCAGACGGTCGATAATTTTGAGGCATCAGACTGGGGCGATCGGCTGTTTTGCTACCATGCCGACTTTGATGAGTTTGTGGAAGAAATGCAGGATGAAGAACAATACGACCTGATCATTTCCAATCCGCCATTCTATTCTGAAGATTACAAATCTGGAGATCAAAATCGCGATCAGGCACGTTTTGCTGATGCCCTTCCTCTTTCCGAATTAATCCCAGGCACTTCCCTCCTGCTTTCCGAAAATGGACATTTCGATATCATCATTCCTTTTTCTGAAGAAGAGTACGCGATACAAATTGCGCAAAATTCGGGGTTATTTCCACGGAAGATCACACGCGTAAAAGGTAATTCCGAAGCGCCTATCAAAAGAAGCCTGATCAGTTTTCAGAAAGCCAACACTACTTCGGAGATTGACGAGCTGATCATCGAAATTTCCAGACACCATTACACGGAAGATTACAAAAATCTGGTACAGGATTTTTATTTGAAATTATAGGTTTTTCCAGTCCCTACCATTCTGAAAACGATCTGGAAATTTCCCGGTTGCAACATCACGAAGGTTAAAAAAAATGTTCCAGTCAAACTTTTAGCTCTGAATTTACAGCTAGAGGCTTTCCCCGAATGTCAATAAATTATGATCTGGATCCAGAAGCGCAAATTCCTTCTGCCCCCAATGTTTTGTCTCTAATTTGCCCGCAGGATGTATCGCGATCTCCCGGTCTAAAAATGATTGATACAAATCTTCAATATTTTCAGTTCGTATATAAACCTGCCCGTAGTTCTCGCTTGGATCGAGCGCCTGAAACTCAAAAAAATGTATTTGGATTTTATCCCTTTGCATCATTAAGTAGCCTTCATAGTCATTTTCTCCAAATTCTCTAAAACCCAGTTTATAATAATATTCTCTCGTTGCCTTTTTACCGCGCATCGGTAGTTTCGGGTGGATCTCTTTCAGCATCATTTGAATTTTATTAAAGATAATCTGGTTTTCGGAAATTCCGTGGGTTATTATCCGGTTTCTCTCCACTGAAGACCGGGTAAAAAAATGATGTTCTTCGGAAGGAGTATTGCTCCAATAAAAAGATTGCTTCCCAGAAAAGACTTGGTTACATTTGTTAGAAACACTACACACATGAAACCAGATCAATTCCAGTCGCCAGATTACTACAATCTGGATGAACTGCTTTCAGACGAACATAAAATGGTACGTGATGCCACGCGGGAATTCGTAAAACGGGAAGTTTCGCCAATTATCGAGGATGCGGCGCAAAAAGCTGAATTTCCGAAGCAACTTATCAAAGGCCTGGCAGAAATTGGCGCTTTTGGCCCTTATATTCCTGAAGAGTATGGTGGCGCCGGGCTCGACCAGATTTCCTACGGCCTCATCATGCAGGAAATTGAACGCGGCGACAGCGGAATTCGGTCTACGGCTTCTGTTCAATCCTCTTTGGTGATGTATCCCATTTTTAAATACGGAACCGAAGAGCAAAAGAAGAAATTCCTGCCAAAACTGGCAAGCGGTGAAATGATTGGATGTTTCGGTTTGACCGAACCTGATTTTGGCTCGAACCCCGGCGGAATGGTTACAAACTTCAAAGATAAAGGCGACCACTACCTCCTGAACGGCGCGAAAATGTGGATTTCCAATGCTCCTTTTGCAGATATCGCCATCGTGTGGGCGAAAAACGAAGAAGGAAGAATCCACGGTTTGATAGTGGAACGCGGAATGGAAGGTTTTTCTACTCCTGAAACCCATAATAAATGGTCGCTCCGAGCAAGTGCCACCGGCGAACTGATTTTTGACAACGTAAAAGTTCCAAAAGAAAACCTGATGCCTGAAAAAACAGGTTTGGGAGCTCCTTTGGGTTGTCTGGACTCCGCACGTTACGGGATTGCCTGGGGTGCCATTGGTGCGGCGATGGATTGTTATGATACAGCCTTAAGATATGCTAAAGAACGCGTACAGTTTGGAACACCTATCGCCACGAAACAGCTTCAGCAAAAGAAACTGGCAGAAATGATCACCGAGATCACTAAAGCACAATTGCTGGCATGGCGCCTTGGAACACTCAGGAACGACGGAAAAGCGACTTCCGCTCAAATATCTATGGCGAAGCGTAACAACGTGGAAATGGCTATTAAAATCGCCCGTGAAGCAAGACAAATACTCGGCGGTATGGGAATCACGGGGGAATATAGCATTATGCGACATATGATGAACCTGGAAAGCGTGATCACTTACGAGGGAACGCACGATATCCATTTATTAATAACCGGCCTGGACATTACGGGCCACGCGGCATTCTAAGTTTTTCCAGGATGAAAAAAGTTCAGTATCAAATAGGGATCAACTGCAAGCCGGAAAAAGTATTTTCCATCATGCTGGACGAGCAGTACTACCGGGAGTGGACCGCGGTTTTCAATCCTACTTCTCATTTCAAGGGCAGCTGGAAAGAGGGCGAAGTCATATTATTTCTTGGGGAAGACCAGGATGGCGAAGAAGGCGGAATGCACAGTCTTATAGAAAAAATAATTCCCAATGAGTTCCTAAGCATTAAACACCTCGGAATGCTGGAAAAAGTCAAAAAGACTTTCTTTGAAGAAGATTACTACGAAAATTATCATTTTGAAGACACCAGTGCCGGCACCTTGCTGAAGGTTGAGATGGACACAGAGGATAGCTGGGCAGACTACCTGGATAAAACCTGGCCAGATGCCCTCCAGAAACTGAAAGAAATCTGTGAAAAGCAGTGCTAAATCAGGATTAAATTACAGCAAATCGAAACAAGGGCAGCGTTTACAACGTTTGCCCTTTTTATATTTCTCACAGCATTCCTTCTTCAGCGGTTTGGGTTTTTTAGCAAAAACACCTTCTACCTGTAAATAATCTTTAGATTTTTCAGAATAGAATACCAACACCAAAGAAAGATAACCAACATATCTGCCCATATTTTCAAATTACTTCAACAAACTGATTTTCTGCGTTAAACAAGCATTAAATCGGGCTTAAGATTTTATAATTACTCCTACAGCAATTACCTTTGCAAAAAAATTGGAATTGTTATGATAGCAGAGATCAACGCGAATTTAGCGCCTCTCACCAACCAACTAATCAATCATTCCCTTTACCAAAAAATAAGCACTCCGCGACAGCTGCAAATCTTCATGGAACACCATGTTTTTGCGGTATGGGATTTTATGTCGCTGCTTACGGCGTTGCAGGAAAAGCTTACGAAAACCACCAATCCGTGGTTACCAGTGGGAAATCCGGAAACCCGCTATCTCATCAACGAGATCGTCCTGGCGGAAGAAACCGACATTAACATGTTCGGGAAACGCCAGAGTCATTTTGAAATGTACCTCGACGCAATGGAAGCTGCGGGAGCCAATAAGAAAAAGATCGAGGATTTCCTTCTTCAGGTAGGACACGGAACCGATATTTTCCTGATCATCGCCGCGAGCAAACTGCCCATCAGCATCAAGCAGTTTTTAAAGAATACTTTTGAAGTGGTGTATAGCCGGGAACCACACCGAATCGCTTCCGCGTTCACTTTTGGGCGTGAGGGCCTGATCCCCGAAATGTTCAATTCCATCATTGAGAAAGTCCAGGAGAATTTTCCGAAGGAAGATCTGAGCCAGTTTAAATATTATTTTGACAGGCATATTGAACTGGACGGCGATGAGCATGGCCCAATGGCTTTTCAGATGGTGGCAGAACTCTGCGGAAATGATGAACGCAAGTGGCAGGAAGCGGAAGTCACCGCTCAATATGCCCTGGAAAGCAGGTTGCAGTTGTGGAATGGCATTGAAGCTGAAATTGAAAAAGAAACCAGCGTCGAAATGGCCTGATTTCTTCATAAATCAAAAAAAGCCTGAACGAACGTTCAGGCTTTTTTTATTTCCCACTATTCTAATTTATTCCAAAGCTGGAGCGATTCGTATTTCCAGTCCTTCCAGATCTTCCGTTATCGGGATCTGGCAACTCAACCTGGAATTATCTTCCACGAAAAACGCCTGGTCCAGCATATCTTCCTCCTCAATGCTTTTCTCCGGTAACATATGTTCAAAATTGAGAATATAGCATTGGCAGCTGGCACACATGGCCATTCCACCGCAGATCCCAATCGTTCCTTCTTCAGCCAATTCGTAAGACCTGATCACTTCCATCAGGTTCATATTCATATCTGTCGGAGCATCGATCGTGTGCGCTTCGCCCTGTCGATCGATAATGGTAATTTTGATATCAGACATTAATTGATGCTTTTAACAACTTCTCTTTTCGCCTCTTTTTTACTTCCGTCGAAACCGCTCACCCCACTTACAGTGGTATATTTCATCACGTATTTCTTGTCGGGATTGATTTTCTGGTAGGCACTCTGGCACATGATCGCCGCTTCGTGGAAACCACAAAGAATCAGTTTCAGTTTGCCCTTATAAGTATTGACGTCACCAATGGCGTAGATTCCAGGAATATTGGTCTGGTAATCATAGGTATTGTCGACTTTAATCGCGTTCTTTTCAATTTCCAGCCCCCAGTTGGCGATAGGACCCAGTTTGGGAGATAAGCCGAAAAGCGGGATGAAATGATCTGTTTCCTTCAGTTCTTCTCCACGCGCTTCATCTTTATGCCGGATCAAAACAGCATCCAGTTGCCCTTCTCCTTTAAGATCCACTACTTCTGCATCAGTGATCAAATTGATCTTACCGATTTTTGATAATTCTTCCACCTTTTCTACGGAATCTAAAGCTCCTCGGAAATCTTTTCTTCGATGTACTAGCGAAACTTCCTTTGCCACATCGGCCAGAAAGATGCTCCAATCCAGTGCGGAATCTCCTCCGCCGGCAATAACCACTTTTTTATCGCGATACACTTCCGGATCACGAATAATATAGGCTACACCCTTATCTTCATAATCCTGAATACCCTTGATAGGAGGCTTACGAGGCTCAAAACTACCCAGTCCACCAGCGATTACGACCACCGGAGCCTGATGGCTGGTGCCTTTGTTCGTAGTTACGATAAAACTGCCATCTTCCTGTTTTTCGATAGTTTCAGCCCTTTCTCCAAGCGTAAATCCAGGTTCAAAAGGTTTGATCTGCTCCATCAAATTATCTACCAGATCGCCGGCAAGTACTTCCGGAAAACCGGGAATATCATAAATAGGTTTTTTAGGATAGATCTCTGAACATTGCCCGCCAGGTTGTGGCAAAGCATCGATCAGGTGGCACTTCATTTTCAGTAATCCTGCTTCAAAAACGGCGAAAAGCCCGGTTGGGCCAGCGCCAATTATTAGCATATCGGTTTTAATCATAAGCAATTCTTTTGGTGGCAACTATCAGTTACGAATGTTCACCACTTTTTCAACCTGAGGCACGTATTTTTTGATCGTCATCTCCACACCGCTTTTCAGGGTCATCTGGTTCACGGTACAGTCTACGCAGGCGCCTTCCAGTCGCACCTTGACCAGCCGGTCTTCATCTTCGATCGCAACCAGGGAAATATTCCCGCCGTCGCTTTCCAAAAACGGGCGAATTTCGGCCAGGGCCTTTTCAACATTTAATTTAACTTCTTCGCTTGTCATTTATTTCTTTTTAACGGCACTACAGCCGGCCATCGTTGTGATCTTGATCGCTTCGGTTGGAGGAAGATCGTTATTGCGCTTCACGGTCTCCTCAACCATATCCCGGGTAAGCTCTTCAAAAGCGGTCTCCAGCGAAGTTGCCGTTTGAAGCGCCGCAGGCCTTCCTATATCTCCAGATTCCCTGAGGCTCTGAACCAGCGGAATTTCTCCCAAAAAGCGTGCATCGATATCTTCAGACAGGTTTTTTACGCCATTCTTTCCGAAGATATAATATTTATTTTCCGGTAATTCTTCCGGAGTGAAATACGCCATATTTTCGATCAGTCCCAGAACCGGAACATTAATGCTTTCCTGGCGGAACATGGCCACACCTTTTTTAGCATCGGCCAGGGCCACGTTTTGAGGGGTACTCACGACCACCGCACCGGTAATTGGCAACGATTGCATGATAGACAAATGAATGTCTCCTGTTCCCGGGGGAAGATCTACCAAAAGAAAATCCAGTTCTCCCCAGGCTGCATCAAAGATCATCTGGTTCAGCGCTTTTGCAGCCATGGGACCTCTCCAGATCACTGCCTGGTTTGGTTTGGTAAAGAAACCAATTGAAAGCACTTTCACGCCATAATTTTCAACAGGTTTCATTTTTGATTTCCCATCGACTTCCACAGAAAGGGGCCTTTCAGCTTCCACATCAAACATGATCGGGATAGATGGACCATAGATATCGGCATCCAGGACGCCCACCTTAAAGCCCATTTTAGATAACGTCACGGCGATATTAGCGGTCACGGTAGATTTTCCCACGCCACCTTTTCCAGATGCCACCGCCACAATATTCTTGATTCCGGGAATCGCTTTTCCCTTGATCTCTGGCATTTTTTTTTCAGGTGCCTGGACCTTGATATTTACTTTAACTTTTGCTTTTTCATAAACCTTTTCATGGATCACCTTCATCACATCTACTTCTGCACGTTTCCGGATGTGCAGCGCAGGGTTGGAAAGGATGAGATCTACTACCACCTCATCACCAAAGGTCATGACATTTTGCAGGGCCCCGCTTTCCACCAGATTTTTGCCTTCCCCGGCAACCGAAATGGTTTCTAACGCCCTGATTATTTCTTTTCTATCTAATTTCATATAATTTTTTAATCAGATTCCTATCTAGCTTATATAGACTGATTCTAAATGCAAATATAGGTTGAAAAGCTAAGAATATGAAGGAATTGTAAATATTAGATTTATCTGCTTATAAGCGCTGATTATCGATCGCAATTCAGGAAAGTTCCTTCATGGGATCCCAGAAATACTGCTGAAAATTTACAATTTGCAGGTCGTTTACCGGCACTCCTTCTGCTTCGAGCATTTGAGCCATGGCATCACTGCCTCCAAAATGGCTTTTCCCGGTAAGCATTCCGTTGCGATTAACCACGCGATGGGCCGGAACATCTTCCAGGTTTTTAGAACCATTCATGGCCCAACCTACCATCCTGGCACTGCGAGCCGCACCAAGATAGCGGGCGATCGCGCCATAGGATGTCACCCTGCCTTCAGGAATTTGCCGGCATACTTCATAAACCTTCTCAAAAAAACCGGAATGATCCTTTTTCATCAGCTATTCAGGATCCTGATTACGGTTATAATGATAAGCACCAGCATTAGCAACGCCATGAAATAATTAGAATATTTGCTGAATTTCTCTGCCTTCTGTTCAATCCTGTTGAAGAAGAACACATACAGGTACAAACTGGTAAAACTCCCGGAACTTGCCGCAAGTGCAAAAGCCGTGATCATGGACCAGTCATAGCTCACGCCGCTGCTCAGGTTCATGGTACCCGCGATCGCGATGAAATATGGAATAGGAAACAAGTTGAGGGCCGCGATCAGCATTCCTTTGAAAATACTGTGCGCGTTACCAGATGTTTCCTTGTGTTTGACACGTTTATTTTTCTTGGCCTGAATAAAAAAGTAAATTCCTAAAATTGAAAATATCACCAGGCCAGCGCGGAGCAAGATCTTTTTTACATACGGGTGGTCAAAAACGTATTTCGCCAGCAATACGGCAATTAAGGCCTGGATAAGAATAACAATTCCGGCGCCAATGGCCACGTAAAGCCCGTCTTTTTTCCCTCGTTCCACACAGGTCTTGGCGACCGTCATATTTACCAGACCCGGCGGAAGCACTCCCAAAAAGGCTGCCGCATAAACGATGAAGAATAGTTTGGTTTCTTCCAATTAGCTGTTTTTTAACCTGAAACGAATATAGGTGATCGGTTTCCCTTTTTCAAGATATTGTTTTTCGTAGAAAGTCTGGATACTGGTCACTTCTTCCGGAGAATATTCGTTGCTGTACACATCATGATGGGCGTACTCTATCTCATGCCCAGCCCCGTGAAGCAATCCAAGGGTATAACCGTGCATGAATTCGGAATCTGTTTTCAAATGAATATAGCCCTCCGGTTTAAGAATTTTACGGTAACGCTCGAGAAATTCAGCATTTGTAAGGCGATGCTTGGTGCGCTTGTACTTGATCTGCGGGTCTGGAAAAGTGATCCAGATCTCGCTAACCTCATCCTGTGCAAAAACATAATCAATCAGTTCTATCTGAGTGCGAACAAATGCCACATTCGGCAAATCTTCTTCCAGTGCCGTTTTCGCGCCTCTCCAGAAGCGGGCGCCTTTGATATCGACACCGATAAAATTCTTTTCTGGATATTTTTGAGCTAATGCTACCGTGTATTCCCCTTTTCCGCAGCCCAGTTCCACCACAATGGGATGATCGTTTTTAAAAAATTTCCCGCTCCAATCCCCGCGAAAATCAAAATTTCCACCCTGCAATTCCTGCCTTTCAGGCTGAATCACATTTTCAAACTGTTCGTTTTCCTTAAACCTTTTAAGTTTATTCTTGCTTCCCACTAAAAAATTAATATTTTGGTAAAAGTAAAGAAATTCGCCCACCTGCCGGTAAGAATATATTTGTTATATGCAGAAGAAAAGGATTCTGGTGGCCGCGTTAAACTGGGGACTAGGTCACGCCGCCCGTTGCGTACCCATCATCGAAGAACTACAGAGACAGCATTTTGAACCCATCATTGCTTCTGATGGGGAGGCCCTGCGATTGCTTCACAAGGAATTTCCGCATCTCAATTACGAGAAACTGCCTTCCTATCACATTAAATATCCCGAAAACGGTGCGTATTTTAAATGGAAGCTGATCATGGAAACTCCGCGAATTCTAAGTGCGATCGAAGAGGAAAAGAAGTTGACCAAAAAACTGGTCAAAAAGTACAACCTCTTCGGAATCATTTCGGATAACAGACTCGGGGTGAGGAGCAAAAAACTGAAGCGAAACGTTTTTATCACGCACCAGCTCAATGTACTCAGCGGCAGCACCAGTTTTTTCAGCAGTTTCATTCATCAGAAATATATCCGGAAATTCGACCAGTGCTGGATTCCTGATTTTGAGGGCAGCCAGAACCTCAGCGGCAAGTTAGGTCACCTCGACAAAAAACAGAAAAATTGCCAGTATATCGGCCCCTTGAGCCGGTTCGAGAAAACCGCCACTCCCATCATGTACGAATATGCTGTGATCCTGAGCGGGCCCGAGCCGCAGCGCAGCATTCTCGAATCGATCTTATTGAAAGAACTTAAAGATGCTTCAGAAAAGATCTTATTCATTCGCGGTGTCATGAGCGACGAGGGTTTCCAGTGCGACAACCCGAATATCAATATGAAAAATCACCTCTTCGGAAAAGCCCTGCAGGAAGCTTTGAACTGCAGTCGCGTCATCATTTCCCGGTCTGGCTATTCTACGATCATGGACCTGGCTGCCCTTGGTAAAAAAGCCTTTTTCATCCCTACTCCCGGGCAGTATGAACAGGAATACCTTGCTGAAAAATTTCAGGATAACGGGATCGCTCCATATTGCGATCAGAATCATTTCAGCCTGGAACAGCTTCAGAAAGTGCAGAATTACAAGGGCCTAAGTGATCTGGGCGGCAGCGCTGGGTTGAGGGGCTGCCTGGCTTTTTTCCATAGTAAATGAGAATTCGCTTCCCACGCCAAAAACGCTTTCCACGTAGATCTTTTCACCGTGCGCCTCGATGATGTGTTTTACGATGGAAAGGCCAAGACCAGAGCCTCCTTCTTTGCGGGAGCCGCTCTTATCAACGCGGTAAAAGCGCTCGAATAAGCGCGGAATATTCTCTTTTTCGATGCCTTCACCGTTATCGGTCACGCGAACGATAACCTTATTCTTGATCAGGTTCTCGATGCTGATCTCGGTAGTACCGCCAGATTTTCCGTATTTGATGGAATTCACGATCAAATTGGTCAGGACCTGCTGAATGCGTTCCTTATCGGCCCGCACCCAGATTGGTTCCTCGTAATCCATATCAAATGTGAGGGTGATGTTCTTTTTGGATGCTTTCATTTCCAGCAGGTCAAACGACTGCTGAATAAGTTCCACCATATCGAATGTTTCAAACTTCAGGTGGAGGTCTCCGGTTTCGAGTTTGGTGATCATATCGAGATCTTTCACGATATAGATCAGCCTTTCCACGCCCTTGCTGGCTCTGGTTAAATATTTCTTGCGAACAGCCTTGTCTTTATAAGCACCGTCGAGTAAGGTTAAAATATAGCCCTGAACGGTGAAAAGAGGGGTTTTCAGCTCGTGGCTCACATTCCCCATAAATTCCTTCCGGTAGGCTTCCCGCACTTTTAAAGTTTCGATTTCCAGTTTCTTATCTTCTGCAAACTTTTCGACCTCGCGAGTAAGTGTAGACATATCAGTAGTTACCTGAGTGGGGCTTAAGGTTTTTGAATCCAACAGCGAAACGTCGTCGTAAATTTTCTTGATCCGGCGGTAGATAAAACGTTCTACGCGGTATTGCACGATGAAGAAACAAAACAGGTAACAAACCAGGGAAAAACCAACAATCCACCAGAAATGGAATTCAGAAGTCAGAAACATGAAAACGCTCATAATCACCGCCATGAACAACGTGATATACACGGAGGTCCTGATGGCAAAACGGTATGAACGTTTGAACTTTCTGGCCATTATTAAACTACGAACTTATAGCCTACTCCTTTTACGGTTTTAATTTTATCATCACCAATTTTTTCCCGGAGTTTCCTGATGTGCACATCAATGGTTCGGCCGCCAACCACGATATCATTTCCCCACACTTTATCCAGAATATCCTCTCTTTTGAATACTTTTCCAGGCTTGGAAGCCAGCAACGACAGTAATTCGAATTCCTTTCTGGGAAGTGCCATCTCATCGTTATCCTGGATGATCTTGTATTCCTCGCGGTTAATTGTGATATCCCCTAGCTTGACTACGCTGGCAGCTTTATCATTATCCCGATATCGTCTCAGCAGGGCTTTCACCTTGCTTACCAGAACTTTCGGCTTGATGGGTTTGGTTATGTAATCGTCTGCACCGGCATCAAAACCGGCCATCTGGCTATAGTCTTCCCCACGAGCGGTTAGAAAGGCGATAATGGTATCTTCCAGTTCAGGTATTTTCCTGATCTGCTCACAGGCTTCAATCCCATCCATTTCTGGCATCATCACATCCAGGATGATCAAATGGGGTTTGTTTTTCTTGGCCAGTTTCACGCCATCACTACCATTGTCAGCAGTGATCACCTGGTAACCTTCTGAAGACAGATTGTAGCCTACAATTTCCAGAATATCAGGCTCATCATCAACTAAAAGGATAAGGAGATCTTTTTTCTTCATAACTATTTGGTGAGGTTAATGCCGTAAAATTAACCATTAATTTGAATTTAAAAGGCTTCCCGCGATTAGTAACATTAAGCTAACACTTTAACAACAAAGCATTAATCCTGAGATAACACAAGCTTTACTTAGCCGCCTTTAATTTGCAGCGTAAATCTATTAGACAAAAACAATGAAGAAAATTTTCACACTCACCCTAATCCTGATCTTCGCGACCATGCAGGCGCAGGAGACCACTGGATCCATTGCCGGTAAGCTTACCGATAAGGAAATGAACGGTGAGCCGCTTCCTTTTGCCAATGTTATTATCAAAAATACATCAAAAGGAACAACTTCAGACTATGATGGTCTTTATTTATTAGATAATATCGAGCCTGGAACCTACACCGTAAGTTTCAGTTTTGTAGGTTACGAAACTTTGGAAGTACCCAATGTCGTGGTAGAAGCCGGAAAAGTAACCGAGGTAAATACCGAATTAGGATCCAGCGCTGCCAGCCTGGACGAAGTAGTGATCACGACGGTTTCCAGAAGAGATTCTGAAGTGGCCCTGCTTATCGAACAAAAGAATTCTATTGAAATTAAAGAAAGTATCGGGGCGGTAGAACTTGCCAAATTAGGAGTTTCTGATGCGGCCACCGCAACAACCAAGATTTCCGGGGTAACCAGCAGTGAGGCCTCAGGAGATATTTTCGTACGCGGACTGGGAGATCGTTACCTGTACACTACCATGAACGGGCTTCCCATTCCTTCAGACGATGTGGAGAGAAAGAATATCGACCTGGGACTTTTCCCAACGCGAGTGATTCAGAATATCAGCATCAGCAAGGCGTATTCCGTAGAAAATTCTGCCGATCAGGCTTCAGGAAATATCGATATCACTTCCCGTGAATTACGCGGAAAAGATGAATTAGACCTTGGTTTCCAGTTTGGCGTAAACACCAATGCAGCCGGGCAATTTGGAGATTTTAAAGTATCACCGAACCAGGATGATGTGTATTTTGGAGTTTATGACCAGTTGATCCCGACTGAATATGCATTAAACAACCAGTCATGGAATCCGCAAACCGCCGTCTTGCCGCTTAACCGCAAATATCAGGCGACTGCAGGAAAAGAATTCGGAGATTTCCGGGCGCTGCTTACCGCTTCTAACGCGACCAGTTTTGAGTACAACAAAGGAGTCTTCAGAAATTACCGTACCAACGTACTCGAAGACCAGTTTACCGATGTGGAGCAGTTCAAAAAGACGGATAACAATACAGCCCTTTTAGATCTTGGATACAGCATCAATGATAACCACAGGCTGAAGGCGACCAGTTTATTCATCAATAAGGTGACCGATGAAGTTTATGAAGCCGGGCGTAACGGGGAAGGTTTCGTTTTTGAGGAAACCAACGAAGCGGAAAACCTGAATCAGTTCGTACGCGATATGAACACTAAGCAAACCAGGCTTTGGGTGAACCAGTTACATGGTGACCACAATTTCCTGGATGGTAAAAATGAACTGGAATGGTCTATAGGATACAACATCGTGAATGCCGATGAGCCAAACCGAATTCGCAACGAGGTAAATATTGGTGATGATAACTTCGTACAACTGGCAAGAACCGGTGGTTTTCAGCAAAGAAAATCCCGCCAGGAGATCGATGATAAAGAATACAATGCCTTGTTGATCGACCAGATCAATTTTATCAAAAATGAAGATGATGCGGAAGAAGGCGGAAAAAATGTGTACCTACAGTTAGGAGGAAATTATAGAAATAAAGAGCGTAACTTCTTCTCCCAATTCTTCGGAGCTGAAGAGGTGACTTACAATACTGTACACCCAACCTCTATTGATGACCTTTCTTCTGTTTTTACGACGCAGAATTTCAATTCAAAAAGACTTCAGTTCAACAAGCTAACACCAGACCGTTATAACGGGATCCTGGAATCATATGGCGGCTTTGCCAATTTTAACTTCGGAAACGAGCAGTGGAATGTGAACGTGGGCGCACGCTACCAGCAGGATAACCTGGATGTGGCGTTCGCGGTAAACAACTACCCGGCAAACCTTCCGAACTATGCTTCGCAATCCTACAACAACGTTTATCCAAGCATCAACGTGAAGTTTTCTCCGAACGAAGATTCAAACTTCAGGCTTGCGGCCAGCAAAACTATTACGCTTCCCGAATTTAAAGAAGTAGCTCCATTTGAATACGTTTCTCAAACCGGGCAGATCACACGAGGAAATCCAAACCTGACAGCTTCCAATAACTACAACCTGGACCTGAAATATGAAATGTTCCCAAGCTCGGGAGAGCTGATCTCTTTAACAGGTTTTTATAAAAAGATCCTGGACCCGATCAACAAGGTACAGGCCCGCGGAGCTTCAGGAGTATTCTCTTATTTCAACGCCAGTGACGAAGCCAATATTTATGGTTTGGAACTGGAAACCAAGGTAGATGCAGTGGAAACTGATGCCTACAACCTGAATATTGCCGGAAACATCACCAGAATGTGGCACAGCCAGGATCTGAAAGACGTTTATGACGCCAATGGCAATTTCATCAGGACCTTTAGATATAACGGAAATAGCAAAATCGGACTTCAGGGTGCTTCAGACTGGATCTTTAATGCCTCTGCCAATTTCGCAACCGAATCTGACAATCCTTTCAGAGCCACTTTAGTCGGAGCTTATTCTTCAGACAAGATTTACGCTCTTGGATCGCCAGATACTCAAAACCTGGATTTGATCGACGTTCAGTATAACGACGAAATCATTGAAAAAGGCTTTGTGACCCTTGATTTGATAATGACCAAAGAATTTAATGAAAACTGGACGCTACAGTTCAAAGGGCAGAACCTGTTAAATCCTGAGATCGAAAGATACCAGGCAATTAAACCACTTTCAGGGACCATGCCAGAGCAGGATCAAACCGTAAGATCTTACACCCGGGGAGCCGTATTGACGCTTGGTGTAAGCTATGACTTTTAAAATTTAACCATTCATAAACCCAGAACGACAATTAAAATTTAAATTATGAAAAAAGTAAGCACAAAATTAGTGGTAATGGCTATGCTGATCTTAGGAGTATTAAGCTCCTGTAGCAAAGATCCGGTAATTGAGCCAATTGATCCTACTGATGATTCAGGCTGTACTGATTGCCAGGGAGGAACCGATTTGAGCGGTAGCCTGGAAGAAGACAGAACCCTGGACGCCAGCCAGACTTACAACCTTACCGGAGTTTATTCCGTAGAATCGGGAGCGACTCTTACCATTCCTGCAGGAACAGAGATCATCGCCAATCCTGATCTGGATGAAAGCGATGCAACCAATGTGTACATCGTAGTTCAAAAAGGTGGAAAAATCGATATCCAGGGATCTTCTTCTGCACCGGTGATCATGAGATCATCAAACGGGCAGGCCGGAAGCTGGGGAGGTTTGATCATCGCCGGTAACGGGGTGACCACTGAAGGTGTTGATGCTACTGCGGAAGTTGGCGGAATCCTTTATGGAGGAACCGATAACGGTGATAATTCAGGTTCCATCAATTACCTGGTACTTTCTGACGCCGGGGCGCAAATCAACGCAGAATCTCAATTCAACGGTCTTTCGCTTTACGCTGTTGGATCAGGCACCAAAATCACAAATGTGGCTTTGAACAACGGCGCTGATGACGGTGTGGAATTCTTCGGAGGTGCTGCTTCTGCAACCAATCTTTACCTGGAGAATAATGAAGATGACGCGGTAGACTGGACTGAAGGATGGAGCGGAAGCATCGATAATGTTTACATTCTGCACACTATCGCCAATTTCTCTACGGCACTGGAAGGTGACGGCGAGAACAAGAATCCAAAGATCAATAACCTTACAGCTGTTTCTACAACCGGTGGAACTGCTCTTCAGTTCAAAAAGAACTCCGGAATGACCATCACCGGGCTGTCTCTTTCAGGTTACGACACTGCTGTTGATATTACCGATGACACCAGAACAGATCTTTCAGGAATCATCCTGAACGGTGAAACTGCCGATCTTTCAAAGTCCTACTCTTCAGAACCTACTGTTCAGGCTTCAGCTTTTGACTGGATCTCAAACAGAGGCGCAGTTTCTGTACTTCCGGGAACAATCGATAACGACCTTTCTTTAGACGCCAATACAGAATATGTGATCAGCGGTGTGGTTTCTGTTAACGAAGGCGCTACCCTTACAATTCCTGCAGGAACCAAGATCACTGCAAGAAGTGATGCCGAAACAGCTGCTACCAGCATTTATATCGTAGTTCAAAAAGGAGCGATGATCGATATTCAGGGAACTGAAGCCAAGCCAGTAGTAATGTCTTCCACTTCCGGAACTGCCGGGAGCTGGGGTGGTCTTGTGATCGCTGGTAACGCGGTAACTACCGAAGGTGTTGATGCAACCGCGGAAGTTGGAGGAATCCTTTACGGAGGAACGAATCCTGAAGACAATTCCGGTTCCATCAAATACCTTATCCTGAAAGATGCCGGAGCACAGATCAACGCCGAATCTCAGTATAACGGCCTTTCGCTTTACGCCGTTGGATCAGGCACTACTATTGAAAATATTGCTATGCTTAATGGAGCTGATGACGGCGTGGAATTCTTCGGAGGTTCTGTAACCGTGACCAACGCTTATTTCGAAGACAACGAAGATGACCAGATCGACTGGACTGAAGGTTGGGACGGCGGTGTCACCAACGCATACATCAACCTAACGATCAATAACTTTTCTACAGCTTTGGAAGGCGACGGAGAGAACAACCTGCCAGAATTCACAAATCTGACGGCCGTTTCTTCTACTGGCGGAACAGCTCTTCAGTTCAAGAAAAATTCAGGAGCCGTGATCACAGGTCTTTCCTTAAGCGGTTTTGACACGAATATTGATATTACTGACGATACAAGAACAGACCTTTCTGGTATCCAGATCGAAGGAGTTGCAGCAACGCTTGAAGCAGCATATGACGCTGATGCTACTGTAGACGTGAGTATTTTTGATTGGGTAAACTAATCTGGAATTTGTAGATTCTCTTAGAGAATATTTATTAGCCATAAAAGCCGGGATGTCTCATTTACATCCCGGCTTTTTTTAATTTATTTTTCAGAATTTTTTTGGCAGGATTTTTGAAAATTTCTTTGTAAGTTTGTCTAAATCTGTACAATACGGAATGAAGCATAAGTACCTAATCATTTTCTTACTTCTTGGCCTACTGACATTTGCAACTCCTGCATTTGCTCAGGACAGCACCGCTACGCCAGTTCGTACAGAGATTCCTATCGATGGACTTTCCATTTATCCAAACCCGGTGGTCACCGGTGGAAAAGTTTTCATTTCCACTACTAAAAACGATGATAAGATCATTGAGATCTTTAATGTTTTGGGAAAACCGGTACAAAAAACCCGAATGAGAGGTCGGGAATTAGACGTTTCAACCTTAGATCCTGGAATTTATATTCTGAAGATCCAGGAAGGAAAAGCAAAGGCTACCAAGAAACTGGTAGTGAAATAACATTTCTTTTTACTGAATTTTTCCAGGGCTTCTGTTTACAGAGGCTTTTTTATTGCCTAATTTTGATGCGGAATTCGATTCGCATGCTCGAAAAAGACATTTTTAAAATTTCATCTGAAGAGGAATTTGAAGCGGTCGCTCTGGCCGTTTTCAATTACCAGTATCAAAATAATTCGGTTTATCACCAGTTTTGCGACCTGCTCGGAAAAAAACCAGCTGCGATAAATTCCATTTTGGAAGTTCCTTTTTTACCCATTGAATTTTTTAAATCTAAAGATATTATCAGTTCCGGTAGGAAACCAGAGATCATCTTTACCAGTAGCGGCACCACAGGAATGGAGCGCAGCAAACACCTGGTGCCTGAACTCGACCTCTACCGCCAAAGTTTCCGCACTGCTTTTGAGCAATTCTACGGGGATATCCAGGAATATTGTGTACTGGCCCTGCTTCCCTCCTACCTGGAACGGGAAGGCTCGTCTCTAATTCACATGGTAGATGACCTCATTAAACGATCCCATCATCCCGAAAGCGGATTTTACCTCAACGACCTCGCACAATTAAGCCAGAAACTAAAAGAAATGGACCGCAACGGCCAGAAGGTTCTATTGATTGGTGTTTCCTTTGCCTTGCTGGACCTCATTGAACAGGAACAATTTCAGCTGAAGCATACGATCATTATGGAAACCGGCGGAATGAAAGGCCGGCGAAAAGAAATGATCCGGAAGGAACTGCACGCAGAACTTTCAAAAGGTTTTGGCGTACAGTACATTCATAGCGAATACGGGATGACGGAATTACTCTCCCAGGCCTACAGTCCGGGAAATGGGATTTTTCACTGTCCTCCCTGGATGAAACTGCTTATTCGAGATCCTGAGGATGCCCTGCAATATATCCAGATGGGAAAAACCGGCGGCATCAATGTGATCGACCTGGCAAATCTTCATTCCTGTTCGTTCATCGCCACGCAGGATCTTGGAAAAATCACTTCAGAAGGTACGGAAATACTGGGCAGATTTGATAATAGCGACATCCGGGGATGTAACCTGCTGGTTGTCTGATATTTTTTTAAATTTCCTGTAAAGTTCCGGAAAGTTTTACGACACACTTAAAGCAGAAGAGATTCTGCAGGCTAAGTGAAAATTTTTCATATTAGATTGGTTAGTTAGTTGCAAAGCCTCCGAAATTCGGAGGCTTTTGCTATGTTAAACCGCTCTGATAATATAGGTATTCTTTTTCCCTTTATTAATGATCACATATTTCCCGTTGATCAGGTCCTCTTCGGTGATCGTATAATCTTCTTTGACCTTTTCCTTATTCACGGAAACCGAGTTCTCTTTCAAAGCCCTTCTGGCTTCCCCGTTGGAATTCAGGAAATTGGTTCTAGCTGAAAGCGCCCCGATCATGTCCAGGCCGTTTAGGATTTCAGATTTTTCAATTTCAGCCTGAGGCACTCCTTCAAATACATCTAAAAAGGTCTTCTCATTCAGTTTTTTAAGATCATCCGCAGTACTTTTTCCGAATAATACTTCAGAAGCTTTTACCGCATTTTGATATTCTTCTTCGGAATGCACCATAATGGTCACTTCTTCAGCAAGCTTGCGTTGCAGCTCCCGAAGATGTGGCGCTTCCTGGTGTTTCTCCACTAAAGCCTCGATCTCTTCTTTGTTCAAAAATGTAAAGATCTTGATGTATTTTTCAGCATCAGCATCACTCGTATTCAGCCAGTACTGGTAAAATTTATATGGCGAAGTTCTTTCTGCGTCCAACCAGACATTTCCGCCTTCGGTTTTTCCAAATTTCGTCCCGTCGGCCTTCGTGATCAGTGGGCAGGTAAGCGCAAAGGCTTTCCCGCTTTCCTTCCTTCGGATTAGTTCCGTTCCGGTGGTGATATTCCCCCACTGGTCGCTACCACCCATTTGCAGTGTACAGTCATGCTCCCTGTACAAATACAGAAAATCATAACCCTGAACCAATTGATACGTAAATTCAGTAAAAGACATCCCCACGGAAGATTCCGAAGAAAGACGCTTTTTTACCGAATCTTTTGCCATCATGTAATTAACGGTGATGTGTTTTCCCACATCCCGGATGAATTCCAGAAAACTGAAATCTTTCATCCAATCGTAATTATTGACCAGTACCGCAGTATTTTCTGCTTCACTATTAAAGTCCAGGAATCGTGACAATTGTTCCTTCAGGCAATTCTGGTTATGTCGCAAAGTCTCTTCATCCAGCAAATTCCTCTCAGCAGATTTCCCGGAAGGGTCCCCGATCATCCCCGTTGCCCCACCAATAAGTGCATAGGGTTTGTGCCCGCAAAGCTGAAAGTGTCGCAACATCATCACCCCTACTAAGTGCCCGATATGCAGCGAATCTGCCGTAGGATCAATGCCTACATAAGCACTTCGCATGGCTTCCATAAGATGCTCATCAGTTCCTGGCATCGCATCATGTAACATTCCTCTCCAGGTAAGTTCTTCTACGAAATTCTTGCTCATAAATTTCTTTTTTGATTCAAAAAGCAGGCGTAAAGATACCATAATGCTTTATTTTTCCTAAGTTGCAATGAGTATATTTACCACATGATTCTTGTAACCGGAGGGACGGGTTTGGTAGGCGCACATTTGCTCTTTGAGCTCTGCCTTCAAAATGAAAAGCTGATTGCTACCCGGCGACCAGGCAGCGATGTGCAGGCCGTTCGCAAAGTCTTCAATTATTATACTTCTGAAAAGGAAGCTGATTTGCTGTTTTCCAGGATCCTGTGGAAAGAGGCCGATTTGCTGGACATTCCTGCCCTTGAAAAAGCTTTTGTGGATATCGATATCGTGTACCACTGTGCCGCGCTTATCTCTTTCGATCCCAAAGACGAGCAACTTCTGCGGAAAACCAACATCAAAGGCACCGCAAATCTGGTAAATCTTTCGATAGACCGAAAAGTGGAAAAATTCTGCTACGTGAGCAGCGTGGCCGCATTGGGTTCTCCTGATAAAAACGGGAAAGTCACTGAAGTTTCAAAATGGAACCCGGAAGAAAATCATAACGATTATGCCATTTCCAAGCATGGAGCAGAAATTGAAGTTTGGAGAGGCAGCCAGGAAGGTCTGAAAGTCTATATTGTAAATCCGGGAATCATCGTAGGTCCTGGTTTTTGGAACAGCGGTAGCGGAGAACTTTTCAGCAGGATAGATAAAGGGCTTTCTTATCATTTTCCGAAGGTGAGCGGCTTTGTAAGTGTTCATGATGTGGTGAAAGCTATGTTGATGCTTACGGAATCTGATCACGAAAATGAGCAATTTGTGCTGGTTGCTGAGAATTTAAGTTTTGAACAAGTATTGAAGCAAACTGCGAAATATCTTCAGAAACCTGTGCCCAACAAACAGCTCAAAAAATGGATGATCGCCACCGGCTGGTTTTTTCAGAAGATCGGAGGGATTTTTGGAAGGCGGCAGCAAATCACCAGGGATTCCATAAACGGACTTTTTGAAGCAACCTATTATGATTCTTCAAAAATTCAGAAACATTTATCCTTCCATTTCCAGCCTGTAGATGAGGCGCTGGAGGAAACGGCAAAAATTTATTTACAGGAAAAAAATTAGTTAGAATCGTCAGTTTTGATAATCGCAGGAGGAGCGATAAGACTATCCTGTTCTTCAGCATCCTGCTCTTCCAGCAAGAGATTTTCTCCTTTCCAGTTCTTCATGAACTGCTCGATCTCCAGGCTGTCCATTTTAACGGTATTCCGCAAAGAATCTACTATTTTCAGCGAATCTTTCGTGATGAGCGCCAGGCTATCCCTGATCTCGATCTCCCGATCCCTGATGGAATCCAGACGCACCTTCAGTTTTTCGATACGAGCTTTAACGCTGTCATACATACGATCGTACTCCAGGTAATTTTCAGCATAATAATCGCTGCTTTTCTCGAATTGCAGCGAATCGATGCCGTATTTTTCGTAAATATATTCATCAGGATTAATACCGAGATCTTCCAGTTTCTGCTTATTGAAATTTCTCGCGGCCTGAACCAGGCTTAATTCTGTTAAAATATCGATCATTTGATCTTCCGCGATCAGGTCATCGGGCTTTTCCGCTTTATGAACATCCTGGCAGGAAAAGGCTGCGAGCCCTAGAAGGATCCAAAGAACGCTATTTCTAAATTTACCTGTCAAAAGTCAATCTTTCCGCAACCTTTTGAAAAGGCTGATGTTTGAAATTTTTATAGACGAGTCTACCGTTCACAAAAGTATGCGTCACACGAGATTTGAAGGTGGTGCCTTCAAAGGGAGACCACTGGCATTTTGAAAAAATATTGTCTGGTTGTACTGCCCAGGGCGAATTCAGATCTACCAGCACCAGATCTGCCTTGTAACCTTCCCTAATGAATCCTCTTTTTTCGATATCAAAAAGAATTGCAGGATTGTGACAGGCTTTTTCCACAATTTTCTCCAAAGTGATCTTTCCCTGATGGTGCATTTGCAGCAGTGCCGGTAAAGCATGCTGCACTAGAGGCCCACCACTGGGTGCTTTGGTATAAACATTCTTTTTCTCCTGCTTGGTATGAGGCGCATGATCGGTCGCCAGTACGTCCAGGTGATCATCGATAAGTCCCTGGATCAGGGCTTCCTGATCTTTCTTGGTTTTAACTGCCGGATTCCATTTGATGTAAGTACCTTTTTTCGCATAATCATCTTCGTTGAACCAAAGGTGATGGATACATACTTCCGCAGTGATTTTCTTGTCTTTCAGCGCTTTTTTATTATTGAAAAGACTAAGCTCCTTGGCGGTCGAAACATGAAAAACATGCAGCCGCGCGCCGGTTTTTTGAGCCAGTTTCACCGCCCGGGAAGAAGATTTATAACAGGCTTCTTCACTTCTGATCTTCGGATGCAATTCAATAGGAATATCATCGCCATAACGCTCTACACATTCCTGAAGATTTTTCTTGATCGTTTCTTCATCTTCACAATGTGCCGCGATGATAACCGGTGATTTTTTAAAAATCTCTTCCAGTACTTTTTCGTCGTCTACCAGCATATTCCCGGTAGAAGAACCCAAAAACAATTTTAAAGCCGGCACTTTTTTAGGATCGATCTTTTCAATTTCTGAAAGGTTGTCGTTGGTGCCTCCAAACATGAACGCATAATTGGCGTAAGAAGTTTCAGAAGCGATACGGTATTTTTCTTCCAGCAGCTCCATTGTAGTGGTCTGCGGAAGCGTATTCGGCATCTCCATAAAAGTGGTGATCCCACCGGCAACAGCAGCTCTGGAGCCTGTTTCAATATTTTCCTTGTGGGTAAGACCCGGCTCACGGAAATGTACCTGATCGTCAATTAACCCCGGAAGCAAATAGGTCCCTTCTGCATCGTAAATATTTACATCGGGTGATTTGGCACTGATACTTTCGGAAATTTCTGAAATAATTCCATCTTCAATGAAAACATCACCTTCGTGAATCTTTCCCTCATTAACTATTTTCGCGTTCTTAATTAGTACTTTTTTCATCAGACTTTTATCCTGTTAAACAGACTTTTCAGCTTCATTTTAATTACTCCAAAAACGGCTTCAGAAATAATAGCGCCGCTCATCTTGGAAGTTCCCCGGGTCCTGTCAGTAAATATCACCGGTACTTCCACAATTTTATATTTTAGCAAATAGGCCTTGAACTTCATTTCGATCTGGAAAGCATATCCCACAAACTGAATTTTATCCAAATCTATTGCTTCCAGAACTTCTCTTTTGTAACATACGTAACCTGCCGTGGTATCCTCTATATCCATTCCTGTCACAAACCGAACGTATCTCGAGGCCAGCCAGGACATCAAAACCCGGTTCATGGGCCAGTTGACCACATTAACTCCCGTAATATATCGAGAACCTATTGCCACATCGGCCTCATCGCGCTTGCAGGCATTGTACAGGCGTATGAGATCGTTAGGATTATGCGAAAAATCGGCATCCATTTCAAATATGAACTCGTAATCTTTTTCCAGAGCCCATTTAAAACCATGAATATAGGCGGTTCCCAAGCCCTGCTTCCCTTTTCGTTCCAGCAGAAAAAGGCTGTCATGGAACTCGGCCTGAAGGGTTCGAACCCTGGTAGCCGTACCGTCTGGAGAATTATCATCAACCACCACTACATGAAATTTGCGTCGCTGCGAGAAGATATTGCGAATAATTCGCTCTATATTCTCTATTTCATTATAGGTGGGTATAATAATTATCCCATTCGCCATTCCCAAAAATTTTGCACAAATGTATGCAAATTAAATCTTCGAAACTTTAAGTTTTGATCGGCAAATTGCCCGGCAATAATTATAAATTTGTAAAAAAATTTGATGCAGGCTGTAGACCGAATTTATGATTCTCACGACTGGATAACCATGTTATTCGTCTTCAGTTTTTTCCTACTTGCCCTTGCCAGAATTCTCTATCCTCAACGTTTCGTTGAATTCATTAATATTCCTAACTCCGGTAAATTTATTTCCTTTAAAGGAAAAGAGAACCATGCTTTTCATGGTTTTAACATTTTGTTGTTACTGGTGCAGGCAATTGCGATTTCCATCTTCCTTTTTCTGGGCTTCCAGGCATTTTTTCAAACGGAAGAACCTGCCGGCATCATTTTCATCAGGATCATGACGGGTTATCTCTGCTTTTTACTGCTGAAGACCGGAGTGGAAAAAATCATTGGAAATATCTTTGAGCTGGATGCTCGAATGGACTATTATATCTTTCAGAAAATAAGCTACCGGAGTTTTGTGTCACTATTCGTATTACTGGCTTCGGTTTTTCTCGTTTACAGCCTCCAGCCATCCCGCGCAATTCTTCTGGGAATTGGCCTTATCGTACTGCTCTCGAACGTTATCGCGTTAATTATTATCTATAGAAGAAATCAAAACCTGCTTGTAGCCAATTGGTTCTATTTTATTTTGTACCTTTGCGCTCTCGAAATCGCCCCTTATATTATTTTGTACAAGCTGATTACAATTTAAGGATTTATTAAAAATAATTATATGAAAGTGAAAACAATTTTGGTTTCTCAGCCTGAACCTAAGGTAGAAAATTCTCCTTATTTCGAGCTCGAGGAAAAACAGAAAGTTAAAATTGATTTCATCCCTTTTATTCATGTTGAAGGTGTTCCTTCAAAAGAAGTAAGACAGCAAAAAGTTGATCTTACCAATCATACGGCGATCATTCTTACCAGCCGTAATGCCGTTGACCATTTTTTCAGAATTGCTGAAGAGATGCGTTACAAAGTGCCCGACACCCTGAAATATTTCTGCCTGAGCGAAGCGGTAGCTTACTATCTTCAGAAATATGTGGTGTATCGCAAGAGAAAGATTTATGTAGGGAAGAGAACATTTGCAGATCTGGCTCCGCTGATCAAGAAATACAAGAACGAGAAATTTTTACTGCCTTCTTCAGATATGCTGAAACCTGAGGTTCCACGCACCCTGAACAAACTGGGAGTAGAATGGAAAAAAGCGGTTTTTTACCGAACCGTGGTAAGCGACCTTTCCCACCTGAAAGATGTGACTTACGACATCCTGGTATTCTTTAGCCCTAGCGGGATCAAATCACTTTTTGAGAATTTCCCAGATTTCAAACAAAACAATACCCGAATTGCCGTTTTTGGCAATACTACCATCAAGGCCGCCAAGGAACACGGGCTTACCGTAAATATCAAGGCGCCAACACCCGAAACACCCAGTATGACCATGGCGATCAGTAAATACATCAGCGAGGTAAACAAAAAATAGCTGTAGCTGACTTCAGAACATAAAAAAATCCGGCTCATTCGAGACCGGATTTTTTATTCAACATCTAACAATTTAAAACTTAATCTATAGGTGCGCCCTGAAGGATCTCTTCATTTGCAAAGCGCTCAAATTTTTTAAAATTCTCTTTGAAATACCCCGATAATTGACGGGCTTTCTGGTCATATGCTTCTTTGTTGCCCCAGGTGTTTCCAGGGTTCAGCACTTCAGCCGGAACACCTTCACAGCTCGTGGGCATCAGCAAACCAAAGATCTCATGCTTTTCAAATTCGGCATATTCCAGCTTGCCATCCAGTGCCGCGCTGATCATGGCACGGGTGTACTTCAGTTTCATACGCGTACCGGTTCCGTAAGGGCCTCCCGTCCACCCGGTGTTTACCAGCCAAACATTTACGTCGGCGGCGGTCATTTTTGCACTGAGCATTTCCGCATATTCCGTAGGATGAAGTGGCATGAACGGTGCTCCAAAACAGGCAGAAAAACTAGGAACCGGCTCATCGATACCTGCTTCGGTTCCCGCTACTTTTGCCGTGTAGCCACTTATAAAATGGTAGGCAGCCTGGCCCGGAGTAAGTTTACTGATGGGCGGCAGCACACCAAAAGCATCAGCCGTTAAGAAAAATATGTTCTTGGGGTTTTTCCCGGAAGAAGGCTCCTGGATATTCTCAATATGATCAATAGGGTAACTTACGCGGGTATTCTGCGTGATAGAGGTATTGGCAAAATCTACATTCCCGTCTTCATCTACGACCACATTCTCCAGGATCGCGCCCGGTTTGATCGCGTGATAGATATCGGGTTCATTTTCTTCGGAAAGGTTGATGACTTTCGCGTAACAGCCACCTTCAAAATTAAAGATCACGTTATCTTCTGTCCAGCCATGCTCATCATCGCCGATCAGTTTCCGATTCGGATCTGCTGAAAGCGTGGTTTTTCCAGTGCCCGATAATCCGAAGAAAATAGCGGTATTCCCGTCTTTTCCAACATTTGCGGAACAATGCATCGGCAGGGTGTTCTTATAGACCGGAAGGATAAAATTCAAAGCGGAAAAAATACCTTTTTTGATCTCGCCGGTATAACCGGTGCCACCAATAAGTGCAATCTTTTTACTGAAGTTCAAAATTGCAAAGTTCTCCTGGCGGGTACCATCGGTTTCAGGATTTGCCAGAAATCCAGGGGCATTCACAATCAGCCAGTCTTCTTTGAAATTTTCCAGCTGCTCTTCCGAAGGCCGAAGAAACATATTAAAAGCAAACATATTAGACCAGGGAAATTCATTGATCACCCTGATGTTCAACCGGTAACCTTTTTCGGCACACGCATAGGCGTCACGGGCATAAACTTCCTTCTTACTCAGGTATTGCGTAACCTTGTCATATAACTTATCAAACTTGTCTGGATCAAACGGGATATTGATATCTCCCCACCAAACACGGTCTTTGGTAACTTCATCTTTTACAATGAAGCGGTCTTTAGGCGATCTACCGGTAAATTTCCCGGTGTTAATTGCCAGCGCACCAAAATTCGTTTCTTTTCCCTGTCCCAACCGAATGGTTTCCTCGTGAAGTTCCTCGGCTGTAAGTTGATAATGTACTCTCGCATTGCGAATTCCATAAGTCTCTAACGAAATCGTTTTCGTAATTGGGCTGTTTTCAACCATAAAAATTACTGTTCATTGTGTGTTTAGGCGTACAAATTTAGGAATCTTCCCTCGATAAAAAGTTAAAGGAGGTTAAATTATTTCGCTTTCATTTTAATGAAACGGTATAAAATCATCGCCCATCCCACTATTAATAAGGTGCCACCAAGAGGTGTTAAAAGTGCGATTGTTGTGAAATCAAAAAAAGGCGTCAGTGTATTGGTTGCCAGCAAATAAATTGATCCTGAAAATAGGATCGTACCGCTAAGCAATAATATATAAGTGGTTTGAAGGTTCAACTTTCGGGGATCCAGGAAGCCCATGAGCAGAAATAAAAAAGCATGATACATCTGGAAACGTACGCCGGTTTCAAAGCTTTCCACCGCCTGGACATCTACCAGGTTTTTTAGCCCGTGGGCCGCAAATGCTCCAAAAATGATCGCAAAAAGACCTAAAATAGCTCCGGTTATCAAGAATTTCCTGTTCATTCTTTTAATTTTTATTGATCAGAAGTTTTAATACATTCGTTCATACACTACACAAAACTAACTTATTTTATGCGAGAAATTTTAATCGTAGGAGCGGGAAAATCTACTTCCGTTCTTATAAATTACCTGCTCGACCAATCAGAAAAAGAAAATTTAAGCCTGCGCATTGGCGACCTAGATCATTCAGCGGCTCAGAAAGCTTGCAAGGGTCACCCAAATTGTGAGGCTTTTGAACTGGATGTTTTTAAGGCTGAAAGTCGGGAACCGGCCATCCAAAGAGCTGATATTGTTATCTCGATGCTCCCGGCAAGGTTTCATATCGAGGTGGCGCGTGATTGCCTGAAATTTGGAAAAAACATGGTCACCGCTTCCTACATCAGCGAGGAGATGAAAGCCCTGGATGAAGCCGTGAAGCAAAAAGGCCTTGTGTTTATGAACGAGATCGGCGTAGATCCCGGCATCGACCACATGAGTGCCATGAAAGTGATCGATAAAATCCGGGATCACGGCGGAAAAATGCTGCTTTTTGAATCTTTTACCGGCGGACTTGTTGCTCCGGAAAGCGACAACAATCTATGGAATTACAAATTTACCTGGAATCCGCGGAATGTGGTGGTCGCCGGCCAGGGCGGTGTAGCCGAATTCATCCAAGAAGGAAAATATAAATACATTCCGTATCACCGACTCTTCCGAAGAACCGAATTCCTGGAAATTGAAGGTCATGGAAAATTTGAGGTGTACGCCAACCGAAATTCCTTAAAATATCAAAGTATCTACGGGCTGGATGATGTCCTGACCCTCTACCGCGGAACCATGCGAAAAGTAGGTTTCAGCCGGGCCTGGAATATGTTCGTTCAACTAGGAATGACTGATGATAGTTTCGTGATGAAAAATACCGAAGACATGAGCTACCGGGATTTTGTGAACAGCTTCCTTCCCTACTCACCTAAAGATTCGGTTGAACTAAAGGTTCGCCATAACCTGAAGATCGACCAGGACGATATCATGTGGGACAAGCTTATTGAACTGGACCTGTTCAACCCGGAGAAAAAGATTGGTATTAAAGAGGCGACTCCGGCGCAAGCTCTTCAGAAGATTTTAATGGACAAGTGGACACTTTCTCAAGATGACAAAGATATGATCGTGATGTATCACAAATTTGGCTACGAACTCAACGGGGAAAAGAAACAGATCGATTCAACGATGGTTGCCATTGGGGAAAACATGACCGAAACCGCGATGGCCAAAACTGTAGGACTACCGGTAGCCATGGCCGCGATCATGATCCTGAACGGGGAAATTGAAACTCCGGGAGTTCAGTTGCCTATTCGGAAAGAAGTTTATAATCCCATCCTGGAAAAACTGGAAGCTTTTGATATCAAATTTCAAGAAAAAGAAACCGAATACTTAGGATATAACCCATTTGGCGAAGTAGGCAATTAAAATTGAAAAGCATTTTTTGTAAATTAGCTTAACAACCAAAAAATGCCCCTCTATGAAAATTGTAAACGAAACCGTAAAACTGGACGGTATCGATAAAACGATACTGAACTACCTGATGGAAGATGCCAAAAAGCCCATTTTAGAGATCGCGAAAAGCATCGGGATCACGGGCGCGGCAGTACATCAGCGCCTTCGAAAGCTTGAGAAATCGGGATTGATACAGGGCAATAAAATGCTGCTGGATGCCCGTATGTTAGGATATAAGACCATGGCATTCGTGGGTGTTTACCTCGATAAGGCAGTAAGCAACCCGCAGGCGGTCAAACAGCTTCGGGAGATTCAGGAGGTGATCGAATGTCATTACACCACCGGAAACTGGTCCATTTTCCTGAAGATCCTGTGTAGAGACAACGAGCATTTAATGAATGTACTGAACAAAAATATCCAGGCGATCGAAGGAGTTTCCAGAACCGAAACCTTTATTTCGCTTAACCAGCAGATCAATCGCCAGATCAAGATCTAAAAAAAAATCCGCCTGTAAAAAGGCGGATTTCTCTATTCCAAATTCCGAAGTTTTTAGTCTCGTCCTCCCATGAAAATGCTGAGGAAATACAGCAGTGTAGCCAGCGAACCAATAGCGGCAACAACGTAAGTCCTGGCAGCCCATTTCAGAGAGTCTTCGGCAGCCTCGTGCTCTGAGCGCGTAAGCATGTTCGAATCTTCCAGCCAGACCAAAGCACGTTTACTTGCGTCGTATTCCACAGGAAGCGTTATAAAACTGAAAAGCGTTCCCATGGCATACATGATAATCCCTATCAGTAAAATAGTTTGCCCGATACCTGCGCCAACCATAGCCATCAGGACAATTCCGCCGAAAATGGCAAATTGTGACAACCTGGAGGCAACACTTACCACGGGCACCAGTTTACTTCTCATTTGTAACCAGCTGTATGCCTTGGCATGCTGAACAGCGTGACCGCATTCGTGAGCCGCAACAGCAGCCGCAGCCGCGTTACGCTGACTATACACGCCTTCACTTAAATTCACGGTTTTCTTCGAGGGGTTGTAATGATCTGTAAGCATCCCGGCAGCAGAAATCACTTTTACATCGTAAATCCCATTATCATGCAACATCTTTTCAGCGATCTCTTTTCCGCTCATGCCATTTTGCAGGTGAACTTTTGAATAATGCTTGAACTTGCTTTTCAATTTATTGCTCACATACAGACTCACTAAAAAAATGAGGCCGGCAATGATATAATATCCCATCATGGTTTCTAATCTTTATTAAATAGTGGAATGAAAATAGCAAAAATCTCGCCATTTAGAAACACTTCAGAAAACTGACAGATCGTTAAAATTCGTTAGAGTTTGGGAATCCTTTCCAAAATCCTGCCGTTTCATTTCACAAATTCAGATATTAGCTATATTTGCAACGGTCAAATCAAAATCAAATCATGCAGTACAAGCGTATACTTTTAAAACTATCAGGAGAAGCTTTAATGGGAAACCGCCAATATGGCATTGACCCGCAAAGGCTGGCAGAATATGCAGAAGAGATCAAAACGGTAGTTGATAAAGGTATTGAGCTGGCGATCGTGATTGGCGGAGGAAACATTTTTCGAGGTGTGGCCGGAGCCAGCCGTGGGATGGACCGCGTTCAGGGTGACCACATGGGAATGCTCGCCACCGTGATCAACGGCCTGGCCTTACAGAGCGCCCTGGAAGATGCCGAAATTCAAACCAGGCTGCAGTCAGCCATCAAAATTAACGAAGTGGCAGAACCGTTCATCAGGAGAAAAGCGATTCGCCATTTGGAAAAAGGCAGGGTTGTGATTTTTGGAGGCGGGACCGGAAACCCGTACTTCACGACAGATTCCGCAGCGGTGCTTAGAGCGATCGAGATCAAAGCCGATGTTATTCTGAAAGGAACCCGCGTGGATGGGATCTATACAGATGATCCTGAAAAGAATAAGGAAGCCACCAAATTTGATTTCATCACGTTTGAAGATGTGATCAAAAAAGGACTCAAGGTTATGGATACCACTGCTTTCACACTGAGCCAGGAAAACGAACTGCCCATCATTGTCTTCGACATGAACAAACCGGGGAACCTGTTAAAAGTCGTGACCGGAGAGCCGGTGGGAACAAAGGTAAATTTGTAATAAACGAACTAAATTTTCAATAAAATGGATGAAGTTGAATTAATCTTAGAAGAAGCTCAAGAGGGAATGGAAAAGGCCATCGCCCACCTAAAAAAACAACTGTCTAACATTCGCGCAGGAAAAGCAAATCCAGGCATGCTGGGCAGTGTAATGGTGGAATATTACGGCTCTCAGACTCCCTTGAACCAGGTGGCAAATGTGAATACTCCAGATGCCCGCACCTTGTCCATCCAGCCTTTTGAGAAAAGTCTTATTCCAGAGATCGAAAAGGGCATTCTTCAGGCAAATCTCGGCTTCAACCCTATGAACAACGGTGAAAGCGTGATCATCAACGTTCCACCTTTAACCGAGGAGCGCCGGAAACAGCTGGTAAAACAAACCAAAGCTGAAGGTGAAGATGCCAAGGTTGGTGTGCGTAACGATCGTAAGGCTGCGAACCAGGAATTGAAAAAACTGGAGGAGATTTCTGAAGATCAGTTAAAAGATGCTGAAGGAGAAGTTCAGGAACTTACTGATAAATTCATTGCCAGAATTGATGAGATCCTGGTCGTGAAAGAAAAAGAGATCATGACTGTTTAATATTGAAAACGTCACTATTGATGCCGGTAAGAATTTGAATAAATTTCAGATTTTTACCGGCATTTCTATTTTTAAACGTATTTTCCTGAACCTAATCCTTTCTCCCCTATGCGTCATTTTGTAACGATTCTGCTGCTGCTTTTCGGAGTCCAGGTATTTGCACAGGCGATCATCAGGGGGAAAGTAGTCTCGCGCCAGGATGGTGAGGCTTTGCCTTATGCAGAAATTCAGGTAAACGGCAATCGCCAGATCCTTACGAATATCGACGGAAGTTTCAAATTCGAGATCCTTGGCGACTCCGCTTCAGTTGAAGTTAGCTACATTGGCTTCAAGACTTTCCGAACCACGGTTTATTCCGCAGTAAAATTTGTGCAATACAGTTTGCAACCAAGCCAGGAAATGCTTCAGGAGGTGATGATAGGCAATAAGTCCAATCCTGCGGAAGACCTTATCCAACGAGCTATCGAGGCAAAAGACCGGAATGACCCCGAAAAGGTGCTGGAAAATTTCCAGTTTCGCTCGTACACCAAATTTATTATCGATAACGAAAATAGCCAGATCAGCCTGGCGGCCGATTCTACCTCAAGGGATATCCGGACCATTATCAACGAAGGTCGCGGCTATCTTTCTGAAAAAGTGTCCGCGCATCGATATAGTCAGCATGGCGGTGAGCAGGAAGAAGTGATCGGCACCAAAACGGCCGGTTTTGAACGCCCGGTTTACCAGCTGCTTAATCTTAATATCAACCCGTTTTCGCTGTATCAAAACTCTTACAATCTTTATAAAACCGATTATGCCGGGCCACTGGCCAACGACGCATTGCGAAATTACACCTATAAAATACTGGACACCACCCAAACGAAGCGACCGGCCTACATGATCTACTTCAAACCACGCCGGGAAAAGGTCGTGGCCGGCCTGGAAGGAATTCTGTATCTCGACACGGAAACGCTGGCCATCCAGAAGGCCAAGGCGCAATTACTGGGAGCCATACGCCTGGAAGTGGTTCATAATTACCAGTATTTTCAGCAGGAAAACATCTGGTTTCCCTCGAGCCAGACCACCACGATCAGGCCCGGAAGCGGCGGAAAGGAGATTGCGGTTTTCGGCGGAACGATTTCCGTTGGAATGATCCAGCCGAAAAAGTCAGTTTTGGACATTTTCAGCAAACAGAAGAGCGTCACCAATGACATTTACCTGAATTCGAGCACGACGAATTATGATATTCAGTTCAATTCCGAAGAGATCACACAAACACATGGTGCTGAAATACTGGTCAATGCTGAAGCCAGTGATCAGCCGGAAAATTTCTGGGAATCGAACCGCCAGGAAGAATTTAGCCGTAGAGATGCCGGAACACAGCGAAAAGTTGACAGCCTGCTGGCTGCTAACGGGGTGAAACGCAAGATCGAGATCAAAAATGCCATTGCCAGCGGTTATTACCCATTTGGATTTTGGGATCTGGACCTGAGCAAGATCTTTAAATTCAATAATTATGAAGGAATCAGGCTTGGTCTTGGCGGAAAGACCAATGACCAGGTTTCAGATAAATTCAATATTAAGGGTTACACTACTTACGGTTTCAAGGACCAGGTGCTGAAATACGGCATCGGGACCGAAATTTACCTGAATAAACGGACCAATTCCAGCCTGAATTTTTTCCATTCCAGGGATATTGAGGAAACCGGAACGTTTGATTACCTGAAGGGCAGTAATACCTTTGCTATCCTGGAACCCAGGTTTGTCAATATCAATTTCTTCTATAACTACCGCAACACCTGGGCTTCAGTAACGCATGACATCATCCCCCAACTCAGTACAGAGCTGCGGCTTGGCAGGCAGGAGATATGGCAGATCAAGAACTATGCATTCCAGGAAAACGGGCAGGCATGGAGCGATTATGAAATGGGAATGGCTACTTTTTCATTTATCTGGCGTCCTTTCTCGAAATTCCTGAGCACTCCGGAAAGTACCAAGATGATCGAACGGAATTTTCCGCAGCTTACAGGACAAATTGAACATTCCTTTAAGGGGCTTTTCAACGGGGATTTTGATTTTACCAGGCTGGGATTGAAAGCCGAACACGAGATCAAAAACCTGGATCGATCCAGAACTGAATTTATCCTGGAAGGAAATTTGGCCTTTGGCGAGGTGCCTCTCACCCACGTTTTTCATTCCTACCCAAACAACCCAAACAGGGAGCAAATCTTCCGTAGATTTTCGGTAGCAGGAAGAAATAGTTTTGAAACGATGTATTATAATGAATTCTTCAGTGACAGGCAGGCGATGCTCCACGTGAGACATCAGCTACGCCCATTTTTGATCACAGAAAAGTTCCAGCCGCAGCTGGTTTTGATCTCAAGATTTGCCATTGGAAATATGGATAATCCTGAAGAACACCTCAATATCCCGTTTAAAACGATGGAAAAAGGTTTTTCCGAAGCAGGTCTGGAACTAAACAGGATCTTCAGCGGCTTCGGAATAAGCACCGCCTATCGATACGGCGCTTATCACTTACCCACATTCAAAGAAAACTTCAGTTTAAAATTTACGCTACAGTTAGAGCTTTGATATTTTACAAAGTCTTTGACTTACCTTAAAATTAACCAATAAAGCAACCTGGTTGCTTTGGCTACGAATTTCTAACTTAAGTGTATTCCTTACGGTAGATCCCATTTAGTTGTATCAATAACCCATACATCCAAAGCCTTTTGACTTTCTATAAAAGTTTTAAAATACTTTTTTATTTCAGGCTTAGCTTTGTTGTTAATATGATCAAATATAATTTGCTGCGATTTACCATCCTTTTCTATATAAATATAATAGTCGAAATCCATTGTAAGTTGATGAATAACATCATCACTAACGTTTTCATCTACAAAAATACTTTCTGGAAAATCAGCCATTCCCTTAACTTTTTCAAATTGTTCTTGTGACATAGGAACAGTATCAAAACTGGTATGTTTCAATACCTGCCTTTCACTACCAATCCAACCGTCTATATCCATATCTCGAAAAAGTTGACCATCTTTTATCAAAAACAACTCTCTGCAATCTAGAGAGCAATAACCATCTGAGTAGTTACCAAAAATGATCCTGTCTCCCTCAACAGAAAATTCTGAACCTTCCTCAACTTCTGTATTTTCATTATTATCTTCAGAGACAGGAAAATCTTGACCTTCCTCAACTTCAACTTCTGTAATTTCATTACTATTTTCAGAGCAGGAGATAACAAAAAAACATAGCAATAGTATGTATAAATTTTTCATACAAATTCCTTTTAATGATTTATGAATTATTGAAAAATAACTTAAGATAGTTTGGAAGGTAATATTAATTCATTGGAATCGAAAATGTAAGGTGAGTTTTTTACCTTTGCACCGCTAAAAACAAGCCATGCATAAGATTTTCAGCTTCGGATTCTGGAATTCCATCGCCCGCCTGATCCTTCGAAATAGAATCATCATCATACTGGCAATCATCGTTGCCACCGTTCTACTTGCCACACAGTGGAAATATATGAGGTTTTCGTACACCGAGGCGAATCTGATGCCAGACGATCATGAGGTTAATAAGGTGTATAACAGTTTCCTGGACAAATTTGGCGAAGAAGGAAACCTCATTCTGCTAGGCGTAAAAGATTCTTCGCTTTTCACCCCGCAAAAGTTCAAAGCCTGGAATAAACTTACCGATACCCTGCAAACATTTCCGGAGGTAGACCACGTGATCTCCCCGGCCAGCCTTATGGAACTGAAAAAATTCGAGGATCCCAAACGCTTCGAAATGGTGCCGGTAATTACTGAAAAAAATCCTGATGCGGCTGAATTGAAAGATTTTGAAAACCGGCTTTTTACCTCCATGCCTTTTTATGAAAACCTGGTTTACAGCGGTCATTCCAACACCATACAATCAGCCCTTTACCTGAACAAAGAGCTGGTAAACACCAAGGCGCGGAAAATCTTTGTATTAGAAGAACTCGATCCTATCATCGAAAAATTTGAACAGGAACAGGGAATAGATGTTCGTGTCTCAGGAATGCCATACATCAGAACGCTGAACAGCCAGAATATTGTAAACGAGATAGGGTATTTTATTTTAGCAGCACTACTCGTAACATCTCTTATCTTCTTTTTCTTTTTCAGGTCCTTCCGCGCTACGTTAATCAGCATGGTTACTGTGTGCATTGGCGTAATGTGGGCTTTTGGGGTCATAGGATTATTGAATTACGAGATCACCATTTTAACCGCCCTTATTCCGCCGCTGATCATCGTGATAGGTATCCCGAACTGTATTTTCCTTATCAATAAATACCAGCAGGAAATTCAGAAACACGGGAACCAGGCAAAATCATTGCAACGGGTGATCGCGAAAGTGGGTAATGCCACTTTGATGACCAACCTCACAACTGCTTCGGGTTTTGCCACGTTCATTCTAACCGACAGTGAATTACTGAAACAATTCGGGGTCGTAGCTTCGATCAACATTATCGCGATTTTCGTATTAAGCCTGCTCATCATCCCGGTCATCTACAGTTATCTGAGACCACCCAAGACCCGTCACCTTCGTCACCTGAACAAAAAATGGATTGGCGCATTCGTAGACTGGATGGAAAAAATGGTAAGACACCATAGAATTGCCATTTATATCACCGCCATATCGCTACTGGTTGCCAGCATTATTGGGATTTACACCATCAAAATCTCCGGAAGCATGCTCGAAGACATGCCGGAAGAAGCACAGTTCTTCCAGGATGTAAAGTTCTTTGAGTCGGAATTTGAAGGCGTAATGCCTTTGGAGATCCTGGTCGACACGAAGCGCCCCAATGGCGTGCTGAAGCTTAGTACGCTCAAGCGGATTGAGGAGCTGGAGAACTATATTGCTGAAATTCCGGAGCTTTCCAATCCAATATCAGTAACCAGGCTGGTGAAATACACCAAACAGGCCTATTATAACGGAAACCCAAAATATTACCAGCTACCAAGTTCCCAGGAAAGAAATTTCATCATGCCATATGCTAAGAATATGGATACCGGTGACGGGTTGCTGAAAGCTTATGTAGACAGCACCGGGCAATACGCCAGGATCACGACCTATATGCAGGATGTGGGGACAGATAAAATGGAGAAGATCGAAGAGAACATGATGCCGCAGATCGAAAAGATCTTTCCAAAAGAAGCCTACGAGGTACAACTTACAGGAAAAGCGCTGCTCTTTCAAAAGGGCACCAACTACCTGGTGAAAAACCTGATCATCTCCCTGGGACTGGCCATTTTACTAATCGCCGGACTCATGGCCTGGATGTTCCGAAGCTTTAAAATGATCCTGATTTCCCTGGTTCCAAACCTTTTACCACTACTGGTAACCGCGGGACTTATGGGATACCTGGGCGTAGCGATCAAGCCGTCAACTATCTTGGTATTCAGCATCGCTTTCGGGATTTCTGTAGATGACACGATCCATTTCCTGGCCAAATATCGCCAGGAATTAAAGGTCAATAACTGGAAGATCAAGCGTTCGGTTTATGCAGCGCTTCGGGAAACGGGCGTTAGCATGTTTTACACTTCCATCGTCCTGTTTTTCGGTTTTTCCGTATTTATGATCAGTAGTTTTGGTGGGACCGTAGCGCTGGGCGGACTGGTTTCGGCTACTTTGCTGTTTGCCATGTTGGCCAACCTGTTACTGCTTCCGTCGCTGCTGCTTTCTTTGGAACGAAATATTGCCAACAAGCAGGTGATGAAAGAGCCGGCCATGAAGATCATTGAAACCGAAGAAGACGACGAAGAACTAGATAAAAACGAGACCAATAATTCATAAGCAAAAAGATAGGCCGCTTGCCCCGCATTTGGCTAAAAACTATCTTTGCTGATCTAAATTTTGAAGAAATGATACGAGCAAAAGTCGCTGAAATACTGGAAAGCGATCAGTTCCTGCAGGAATTTCACGTGAAAGGATGGGTAAGATCCTTCAGAAGCAATCGTTTTATTGCCCTGAATGACGGTTCTACCATCAAGAATCTCCAGTGTGTTATCGATTTTGAGAATACGGAAGAAGAAATTCTGAAAAAAATCACCGTAGGAGCGGCAATTTCTGTCAAAGGAACGCTGAAAGAAAGCCAGGGCAGCCAGCAGCGCGTGGAAATTGAAGTTACATCCATTGAAATTCTTGGAGAAGCCAATCCCGAAGAAGTAAAATTTACCATCCTGTCGCCTAAAAAACACAGCATGGAAAAACTGAGAGAGCAAGCGCACCTGCGTGTTCGCACCAATACTTTTGGAGCGGTGATGCGTGTGCGAAGCAGACTTTCATTTGCTGTTCACCAGTTTTTCCAGGAAAAGAATTTCTACTACGTAAACACCCCGATCATTACCGGTAGTGATGCGGAAGGCGCAGGTGAAATGTTTCGTGTGAGCGCTCTGGATATGAAAAATCCTCCTATGAATGAGGACGGATCGATCAACTATAAAGAAGATTTCTTCGGAAAAGAGACCAATTTAACAGTTTCCGGTCAGCTGGAAGCCGAGGCTTACGCACTTGGTTTAGGACAGGTTTATACTTTTGGCCCTACCTTCCGGGCAGAAAATTCCAATACTTCCCGCCACCTGGCAGAGTTCTGGATGATCGAACCGGAGGTTGCTTTCTGTGATCTTGACGGAAATATGGACCTCGCTGAGGAATTCATCAAATATGTGCTGAAATACGTTCTTGAGAATTGTAAGGATGACCTGGAATTTCTGGCCGAAAGACAGGAAAATGAAGACAAGCTGAAGCCGAAGGCAGAACGCAGCGAGATGGGACTTCTTGAAAAACTGAATTTCGTACTGGAAAACAACTTCAAAAGAGTTAGCTATACTGAAGCCATAGAAATCCTGAAGAACTGCAAACCAAATAAGAAGAAAAAATTCAACTATATCATTGAAGAATGGGGCGCAGACCTTCAAAGTGAGCATGAGCGCTACCTGGTGGAAAAACATTTCAAGAGCCCGGTGATTCTTTTCGATTATCCTGCAAAGATCAAGGCTTTTTACATGCGCTTGAATGAAGATGGAAAGACCGTAAGAGCGATGGATATTCTGTTTCCCGGGATTGGAGAGATCGTTGGCGGTAGCCAGAGAGAAGAGCGCCTGGATGTACTAAAACAAAAAATGCACGAGTTGGGTATCGAAGAGGAAGAACTTTGGTGGTACCTGGATACCCGTAAGTTCGGAACCTGCGTACACAGTGGTTTTGGATTAGGTTTCGAGCGATTGGTGCAGTTTACTACCGGAATGGGCAATATTCGTGATGTGATCCCTTTCCCGAGAACACCTCAAAACGCCGAATTTTAGTCGGAAAAAAAAAACTATTTGAAAGTCATAGAAACTCATATTGTTCCTGCAATCGATGAATCCATCAGGTTGCAGGAATACGGAGTTTCAATTTTCGAAGGAATACCTACCCGCAGCAGCCTTAAAAAAGCCATCAAAAAAGGGCTTATTTTAATTGATGGCAGCACGGCTACCACTGCCCAATGGATTCAGAAAGGGCAAAAAATCGAGTTACTTCAGGAGACTGCCACATTCAAAATCTTCAAATTACCGCTCAAGGTTCTTTATGAAGATGAGGAACTGGCGGTGATCGTAAAACCTGCCGGGGTTGCCACCAGTGGAAATTATTTTAAAACCATTCGAAGTGCACTTCCTTTTAACCTGCAAGCTTCAAAAGCAACCGACGCCTTGCCTGCCCCAGAACCGGCACATCGGCTGGACAAGGAAACCTCCGGTTTGCTCTTAATTGCAAAAACCCGTAAGACCCTGCTTCAGTTACACCAGCATTTTACAAAAAAGCATATTCAGAAAACCTATTTTGCAATTATTCACGGGGAATTTGAATCCCATCAAAGCATCAGGAAACCAATTGCAGGAAAAGCAGCGGAGACCATCATCGAACCACTGGAAACCTATGAAGTGGAATCCAAAACCTATAGTTTAGTCAAATTATTACCCATTACGGGCAGAACGCATCAGCTTCGCATTCATCTCTCCGAAGCCGGCAAACCGATCGTTGCTGATGACATTTATGGCCAAAAAGAGGGTTTTTTCAGCAATAGATCGCTGTTCCTCTTTTCCGGTAAAATTGAATTCCAGCACCCGGCGACAAGTAAAAAAATGATCTTTGAAGAAAAGCTTCCGAAGAAATTCCGCTTTTTAAAACGTCATCTTCGTACACCTTAACAAAAGTTTATTAGAGTAAGAACGATGCCAAAGCGAGGTTGGCCTGGATTTTCCTTATTTTTGTTATAGAAGTATGAACTATGCTAAAGCAACAATTAAATCTTAAGTTATCCCAGAAACTGTCACCGCAGCAGATCCAGCTAATGAAGTTGATCCAGCTGCCCACCCAGGCTTTTGAGCAACGAGTGAAGCAGGAACTGGAGGAAAACCCTGCTCTCGAAGACGGAAAGGAAGATCGTTTTGATGAATATGAAGATCTTTCTAATGAGAATTCTGACGACGATTATGATAACGAAAGCATAGAAACCGAGATCGATGTTGATGAATATTTAAGCGATGACGAGATCCCGAGTTATCGTTTACAGGCAAATAATTACAGCCCTGATGATGATGAAAAAAGCGTGCCCTATGCTGCGGGTACTTCGTTCACCCAGCATTTGAAGAACCAGTTAAGCACTTTCAGGTTTGGAGAAACAGAGCGCGAAATTGCTGAATTTTTGGTTGGAAGTGTGGACGAGAGCGGGTACATTCGACGTACGATCATGGATATCGTAGATGACCTGGCCTTTACCCAAAATGTGTACACTGATGAGGAAACGGTGGAAAAAGTGCTTAAGAAAGTACAAAAACTGGATCCTTCCGGGGTTGGAGCAAGAGATCTTCAGGAGTGTTTGTTGATTCAGTTAAACCGAAAAGAGCCTACCAAACAGGTAGAACTGGCAACGGATATTTTGGATCGATCTTTTGACCAGTTTACCAAAAAACACTACAAAAAACTGCTTACACGCCACGATATTTCCGAAGATGAACTTCGGGAGGCCATTGAAGTGATCGAGCACCTGAACCCGAAACCAGGCGGAGCCTATTCCGGGAATACCCGTATCGTGGAACATGTTACACCAGATTTTACGATCAAGATCGAGGATGGTGAATTACAGCTTACACTGAATGGACGAAATGCTCCGGAAATGCATATTTCCCGGGATTATAGCAACATGCTGAAAGGCTATAAGGAATCGAAAGAAAAGACTAAAGCGCAGAAGGATGCCGTCATGTTCATCAAGCAAAAACTGGATGCGGCGAAATGGTTTATCGAAGCTATTAAGCAACGACAGCAAACTCTCATGGTTACTATGAGTGCTATTATGCACTACCAGGAAGAATACTTTCTTACCGGTGACGAACGAAATCTTCGGCCAATGATCTTAAAAGATATTGCCGATGAGATCGAAATGGATGTTTCTACCGTTTCGCGAGTAGCTAACAGCAAATATGTGGACACCCCTTACGGCACGAAACTGATCAAGGAATTCTTTTCAGAATCCATGAAAAATGACCAGGGAGAAGATGTTTCTACCCGTGAGATCAAAAAGATCCTGGAAATGTCT